>DAORKI010000044.1:148-26898 GCA_035439485.1 Bacteroidia bacterium | reverse complement strand
CTCATTGATTTTGAACTTGAAGAGTTCAACAAATCACTATTAAATAAAAAACCAGCTAGTTTGTACGACCCAATAAAGTACACACTTGACTTGGGAGGCAAACGCATGCGTCCTTTACTTACATTAATTGCATGCGACTTATTTGATGGCAATGTGAGTGATGCCGTTAAACCAGCACTTGGTATCGAAATATTTCACAACTTTACTTTACTGCACGATGATATTATGGATAAGGCTCCATTAAGGAGAAACCAGCCTACCGTGCATAAAAAGTGGAATGCTGACATTGCCATACTTAGCGGTGATACCATGTTTGTGCAAAGCTTTCAATATGTAATGCAAGCACCAAATTCATGTTTAAAAGAAGTAATGGAAGTTTTCACCAAAACTGCTATTGAAGTGTGCGAAGGTCAACAAATGGATATGGATTTTGAATCTCAAATCAATGTAAGTATTCCTCAATACATTAAAATGATTGGTCTAAAAACTTCTGTTTTGTTGGCAGGCAGCATGAAAATTGGGGCAATAATTGGTGAAGCCAGGCAGGAAGATGCCAATCACTTGTATGAGTTCGGAAAAAATTTAGGTATTGCATTTCAATTACAAGACGATATTTTGGATGTATTTGGAAATAGTGATAAAGTGGGAAAACAAAGTGGAGGTGATATTGTAAGTAATAAAAAAACATTTTTGCTCCTAAAGGCTTTGGATATGGCCGATAGATACAAAAAAGAAGAACTTCAATTATGGATGCATACCACAAATGTAAACCCAACAGAAAAGATAGAAGCCGTTAAATCAATTTATGAATATTTAGGGGTAAAATCTTTAGCTGAAGCTGAAATGCATAAATTTTACACCAAAAGCTTGTTACATTTGAATGAAATTCCATGTAATGAAACAAAAAAAGAGCAATTAAAATCCTTTGCTCAAAATTTAATGCAAAGAGAAAGTTAAAATAAATTCCCTTTCATCTGTATATTTTAAAGGTTTATGACTAAGTTATAAACACTTGTAATTTGCTGTTTTTTTATTGCATATTTTTTATACTTTTAGCGCCCGAAATTAATAGGGTGAAATAATTAACCCATTTTGTAATAGCAAATATTATGCGTATAGCAGTACTCAAAGAAACTAAATTTAAAGAAAATCGTGTTGCCATCACTCCTGATGTGGCGAAGGATTTAGTTAATAAAGGCTTTCAGGTCATGGTTGAAGCAGGAGCAGGTTTATCTTCCTATTTTTCTAATGAAGCTTACAATGCTGTTGGTGCTAGTGTTATAGGAGATGTAGCAACTTTATATAAAGATGCAGATATTGTTCTCAGAGTGAACGCACCAAGTCCAGAAGAAATTGCCATGATGAAAAAAGGTGCAGTGCTAATTTCATTCATGTTTGCAGCCACCAATCCAACTATGGTTGAGGCTTGCTGTAAGGCTCAAATTTCAGCATTTAGCATGGATGCAGTACCCCGTATTTCTCGTGCTCAGAAAATGGATGCGCTTTCTTCCCAAGCAAATTTAGCTGGATACAAATCGGTAATTTTAGCTGCCGATACCTTAGGTAAAATATTACCAATGATGACAACTGCCGCAGGAACCATTAAACCTGCCAAAGTGGTAATTTTTGGCGCTGGTGTTGCTGGCTTACAAGCCATTGCCACTGCAAAACGATTAGGGGCAATAGTTGAAGTTTCTGATATTAGACCCGATACCAAAGAACAAGTAGAATCTCTTGGTGGTAAGTTTATCGAAGTACCTGCTGACAATACCATTAAAGTTGAAGGTGGGTATGTAAGAAGTGTTTCGGAGGAGTTTTTAAAGAAACAACAAGAAACTGTTGCACGTCATGTAAAAGAAGCCGATATCGTTATAACTACTGCTTTAATTCCAGGAAAAAAGGCTCCTTTGCTGGTAACTGAAGAAATGGTGAAAAGCATGCGCTTCGGTTCAGTTATTTTAGATATGGCTGTTGAACAAGGCGGTAATGTTGTGGGTAGCGAATTAAATAAAAATGTAAATAAACATGGTGTAACTATAATTGGCGAAAGTAATATTCCTTCTTTACTACCAATGAATGCCAGTGATTTATACGCTAAAAATATTCAAACATTTTTATATCATCTTGCTTCTAAAGACGGATTTAAATGGGAAATGGAAGAAGAAATAACCAAAGGATCTCTTATAGTTCATCAAGGACAGGCAGTACATCCAAGTGTTAAGTTGGCAGTAACTGCTTAAATAATTAATAAATATATAACATCATGGAAGAAATTCTCAATTTAGTAAGTGTACATCGCGAAATGATTTATTTCGTTGCCCTCTCCATTTTTGTTGGTGTTGAGGTTATTGGAAGTGTACCAACTGTATTACACACTCCATTAATGAGTGGTGCAAATGCTATTCACGGAGTTGTTATTGTAGGCGCAATTTATGTAATGCTGAATGTTGACACAGAAAATATTTTAGCCTTAATACTTGGTTTCCTTGCTGTATTGTTAGGTACCCTTAATGTAGTTGGAGGATTTGTAGTTACAGATAGAATGCTAGAAATGTTCAAAAAGAAGTAGAAAAAAATAGCTTAAACAATTTTAAGCCCGAAGGCTTATTACATTACAAAAGAATTATGAAACACAATTTACTTGAAATATGCTACTTAATAGGTTCCATTACCTTTATTGTAGGATTAAAAATGATGGGGAATGCAAAAACTGCCAGGAAAGGAAATCTAGTTGGTGCAGTGGGTATGACGATTGCCATTTTAGGAACTATTTTTTTACATGATAATGATGTTAGTGGTGTAATTTACGGTTTAATATTTGGTGCTATAGGCCTTGGAACTGGTATTGGTTGGATGACAGCCAAAAAAGTACAAATGACAAAAATGCCAGAGTTGGTTTCTATGTTTAATGGAATGGGAGGTGCTTGTGCTGCTTTAATCTCAATAATTGAATATAACCACATGCAACATATGATGCATAATCCAATAGTTAATGCAGGTGTAGTCCTCACCGATTCTATGGATAAATTATATGGTGTTTTAACCGCAATTATGGCTGGTTTAATTATTGGTACAGTTTCATTTTCGGGAAGTATTATTGCTTATTTAAAGTTAAATGGAACAATGGCCAAACCAATTCGGTTACCAATGTATAACATTATTAATACGATTGTAATGGTAGGAGTATTAGCTTTTGGCGCTTACATGGTTATCACCGGTGGAAATTTAATGCTTTTATATTTATTGTTTGTTGCAGCAGTAGTTTATGGAATATTATTTACCATTCCAATTGGCGGAGCCGACATGCCTGTAGTTATTTCATTATTAAACTCTTTTACAGGTTTAGCCGCTGCCTTTGGTGGTTTTCTTTACGATAATAAAGTAATGTTAACTGGTGGTATTTTAGTAGGCTCTGCAGGTACTTTACTTACTTTAATTATGTGCAAAGCCATGAATCGTCCATTAAGCAATGTAATTTTTGGTGCTTTTGGTGGCGGCAGTGCAGCTACTGATACAGGTGCCGAAACAAAAGGCTCTATTAAAGATGTAGGCGTGAGTGATTTAGCTATCTTAATGAACTATAGCAAAAAAGTAGTTATTGTTCCTGGTTATGGGTTAGCTGTTGCCCAAGCACAACATGTTATTCATGAATTAGAGTTGCTATTAGAAGAAAGAGGTGTTGAAGTAAAATATGCTATTCACCCAGTGGCAGGCCGTATGCCAGGACACATGAATGTGTTGTTAGCAGAAAGTAATGTATCTTACGATAAGTTGGTAGAAATGGATGACATTAATCCGGAATTTGAACAAACTGATGTAGTACTTGTGGTTGGTGCAAATGATGTGGTTAATCCTGCTGCAAAATCAGACCCAACATCACCAATTTATGGAATGCCAATATTAGAAGTGGATAGAGCTAAAAATATTATCGTAAACAAACGCAGTATGAGCGCAGGTTACGCAGGTATCGATAATTTATTGTTTTATGATCCTAAATGTAGCATGTTCTTTGGCGATGCTAAAAAAGCTCTTACTGAGCTGGTTGCAGAAATTAAAACATTATAATCTTCAAACTGCACAGTTAGCTAGTGTGCCAAATTTTAAAGGAATTAAAAATGACCAACAGCGATATTGCCGATAACCTAAAGTTGACGGCTAATTTATTAGAGTTGTTGGATGATAATCCTTTCAAAATTAAATCTTTACTTAATGCTTCCTTTAAAGTTGATAAGCTTGAAATTGATTTAGAAGGCTTAACTCAAAGTGAACTCGAAAAAGTAGAAGGCATTGGAAAGAGTATAGCGGCAAAAATTTTTGAACTCAATAAAACTGGATCAACCAGCGAATTGCAAGAGCTTTATACTAAAATCCCAAGTGGTGTAATTCAAATGATGGGGATCAAAGGTATAGGTCCTAAAAAAGTAGCTATGCTTTGGAAAAATTTAGCTATTGAAAGCCCTGGCGAATTACTTTATGCCTGTAACGAAAATCGTTTAGTTGAACTCAAAGGATTTGGAGAAAAAACACAGTCATCCATAAAAAAATCAATTGAATTTAGCATGGCTAATGAAGGCAAATTCTTGTTTGCCGAAATAGAACTTGAAGCTGAACAAATTTTAAATCAACTTCAATTGGCATTTCCCAATGAATTGTTCAGTTATGTTGATGCCTTTAGAAGAAAAAATGAAATTATTGAGTTTCTTAATATTCTGACAACAAAAACAGATTTAGATTTATCTGAAATAAGAATTAACGCTTCTATAGCTATTGAATATCAGGTAACTAGTGTTGATAATTTTGCCAATGAATTATTTAAAAAAAGTGCCTCTGAAGAATTTTTAAGTGCTTTTACAAGTAAATATGATTTAGGTAAATTTTACCAACACGAAGAAGCAATTTTTTCAGAAAACAATCTACCTTATATCATACCCTCTCTGCGTGAAAGCAGCCAAGCATTAAATTTAGCAGAACAAAATAACTTACATAATATTGTTCAGTTAAATGATATCAAAGGTATTTTTCATGTTCATACTAAATACAGTGATGGTGCTAGTACAATGAAAGATATGGCTAAAGCAGTACAAGCAAAAGGAATGCAGTATATTGGTATCACTGATCACAGTCGCTCGGCTTTTTATGCTAATGGATTAAGTGCCGAAAGAGTTTTAGAACAACATCAAGAAATTGAAGCGTTAAATCAAGTTATGGCACCTTTTAAAATTTTTAAAGGTATTGAAAGTGATATTTTAAATGATGGGAATTTAGATTACGAAGAAGATATTTTAAAACAATTTGATTTTGTAATAGCATCGGTACATAGCGTTTTAAAAATGGATATTGAAAGAGCGACCACTCGTTTAATTAAAGCAGTTGAAAATCCTTTCACAACTATGCTTGGACACATGACTGGAAGATTATTATTGTCGCGCGAAGGCTATCCATTGCATACACAAAAAATAATTGATGCTTGCTCTGCTAATAACGTAATTATTGAGCTGAACGCCAACCCATATAGGCTAGACATTGATTGGCGTTTTATTCAAACATGTTTAGATAAAGGCGTACAAATTTCAATCAACCCAGATGCTCATAGTATTTCAGGATTGGATGATGTAAAATATGGGATGTATGTTGCACAAAAAGGATTGCTTACCAAGGAGATGTGTTTTAACGCCCAAAGTTTGACCTATATTGAAAATTTTTTCATGAGAAAATTTTAAACTTTTCAATATCAAGTATTTAGGCAACAAATAAATTACTAGATTGTTAACATTCGTTTGTTGAAATTTTTTAAGTTTGTCATCTTTTTCAAAAAAAATGAAAAATTTAAAACTTTCTCACCAAAATTTCTCGGTTTTCTTATTTATAGCAGTTTCAATGTTGGTTCACTTTGAATCATTGTCACAGAACTATACTATCAATACCAATAGCAACACCATAACAATTACCGATGTTAGCAGCTTATCCCAATCGCTCAGTATATATCAAAGTGGAAGTAATTTGGTTTTTAATGCCCCAACTGTAAGTACCTATTCAATTAATGGTGGTGCAATTACCTCTTTTACAACTTTACCACAAGTTAGTCTTTCAGGAGTAACTAACATTGTAGTAAATTTAGGTGGGGGTACTGATAATATTGGTGTAAATTCATTTAGTAATCAGTTGCCAAATTTAACTATTTCAAGTAGTGGCAGTGGAAACATAACCTTTAACAACAATATTACTTTCTCTGCTAACAACAATCTAACTTTAAATACTGGTATTAATACTGTTACATTAGCAGCATCTGTGAGTCTTACATTAGCTGGAACAGGTGCCGTGGATATTGATGTCAAAAAAAATATCACCTTTGGTGGGTTTTCGCATATTTATACGGTAAATGGAAGCCTAAAATTATATGCTAATCAAAATAACACAAGTACAGGTAACTTTGTAGGTATTAATATGGGGACTCTTGGTGCATCAGCTGAAATTTCTGGTTCTGGCGCATTAAATGTATTGGGTAGAGGTGGTGATTTAAATTCAAATAATTATGGGGTTTATTTAAATGGTAGCACCTTAAAGGGTGGAAATCTTGCAACAAATAGTGTGAATGGTTATGGAGGATATGCAAGTGGTAATTCAAATCATGGTATATATGTAACAGGAGGCACAGGTTCAATTGAGTCAAGTGGCGGCCAATTAACTGTTACAGCATACAATGGCGGCTTAAGTGGATCATCCAATAATGTGGCTTTAAATTTAAATAGTGGAAGAATACAAACCGTTTCGTTCGGGCAATTAATTGTAAATGGATATGCTAATTCGAGTGCAGGAAATGGAAACATTGGGGTTTTACTCACAGCAGCCTTAGTTACCAGTGATAATGGACCTATTGGTATTAGTGGAAATAGTATAAATAATCCTGGTGCGCAAAACACCAATAGAGGTGTAGCTATTTCAAATGGATCTTCGGTAACCAGCCTGACAGGTAACATAGTAATTTCAGGGAATGCTGGAAGTGCTCAAGGTACATCTAACTCAGGTGTATATATCGCAGGAAATGGAGTTACTTCAAATATAACCACAAATAATGCCAATATTTCTATCGTTGGTACAGCCGGCCTTGGTGGTGCATTCACTACCAATAATCATGGTGTTGATATTCAATCAAATGTTAACATAACAGCAGGAACTAACGGTTCTATTATATTAAATGGGACCGGAAGCGCTGCATCTGCAGTAAATTCTGGTGTCATTATTTCAGGAACTTCTTGTGCAATTACGGCTGGTAACAATATCACCATTGAAGCATATCAAAACAATGATAATGGTACTTATGGATCTTTTTTAATGGGAAGTTCAGCTACCCTTCTATGTAACAATTCAAGCGGTTCAATAAGCATTAAAACTCATACTTTTAATGTTGGAACAAGTGCAAGTATTACCAGTGGCACAACAGGAAGTGTAAGCATTTTAAATGCATCAAATGGCTCCACTTTTAAAATAGGCGATGCTGACAATGGAACTATCATGGGACTAGCTGGAGCAGAACTTGATAGAATTTTCACCACTAAACTAAATATTGGTGATAGCAATTCTGGACAAATTAGAATTATCAATACACTTTCAAGAAGCAGTGCAACAACAGTAACATTAACAGCTGCTTCAATTAAACCGGAAATTGGCACTGATATTAGCTTAGGTACTGGCAATTTAATATTTGGTGCAACATCAACCTTAAATGTCAATATTGCTGATATTTCACACCCGAACTATCAAAAGTTAGATATAAATGGCAGCATTAATTTAAACAATTGTGGTCTAAGCTTTAATGCTTTAATAACCCCTACCATAGGGAATGTATTTACTATAGTTGAAAATGATGGTACAGATGCTATTGTTGGAACATTTAATAGTTTACCACAAGGGGCTGTTATAAATAACTTTTTGAATTCAGGATTGTTTGCTACTATATCCTATACTGGTGGTACAGGTAATGATGTAACGCTTACTGTAGGTGCTCCTGATTATTTGATTTCCAACAATAGTGGCAATTTGGTGATTACCAATGCTATACCTGCCGGTGAAACTGTATCTTTTTCACAAAGTGGCAGTAATTTAATATTTACTGCACCATCAAACAGAACCTATAGCATCAATGGAAGTGCAGTAGTTAATTTTGGCACCAATCCATCTATTCCTATTGCAGGTTTAAACACTATTGTTTTTAATGCTGCTGGTGGGAATGATGTCATTAATATAAATGCCTTTACTTCTGCATTGCCAGATTTTACGATTAATGGTGATGCTGGAGATGATGTCGTAAATGTCTCAGGCAACATAACTTTTACATCAGGAAAAACATTCGATGTTGATTTGCAAAACGATTTAAGCTCACCAGGTACTGATATTATTAATATTATTTTAGGAGCCGATATTATAACTTCGGGAAGCGGTAATATATATTTTAAAGCAAGTAAAAATATTAATATTTTTTCTGGAGCTATTATTAGAACAGTGAATGGCAACCTCAGTTTGGAAGCAAATCAACAAACATTATTCTCCCCTTCAAGTGGGAATTTTATAGGAATAAATATTAATAATGCTTTAATAGAAGTTACAGGAGCAGGAGTATTAACAGTGAAAGGAAAAGGTGGGAATTCCAGCACCGATAATCATGGAATTTTCTTACAAGCTGGTGGTATTATAAGGGGGGGAACAGCTGGAAGTAATTTTGGAATAACTGCTACTGGTGGTGCTTCTTCAGGAGCTGGAAATTCTGGTCTATCTGTTAGTGATGCAGGTTCTTTGATTACCTCTTATGGTTCTGATATTGTAATTAATGCCACAGGTGGGGGAACTACTTCATCCGGTAATTTTGGCTTGGCTTTATTTTCAGGGGGCGCAATTAGTGCCGGGAATAATGGAAATATTTCTATAACTTCCAATACAACAGCAACGAATGGATCTAATATTGGTGTTTATGTTTTGGGAGCAAACACTGAAATTGTTTCAAACGGAGGAAATTTAACAATTACATCATCTGTTGGTGGCCTTGCTGTTAGTGGAAACACTGGTAATCATGGTATTGCCATAGATAACGGAGGCAGAATTTACAGCAATGGTTCAGGTACCTTAAACTTAACAGGAAATAGTGGTTTTGCGTCCAGCGCAAATAACTATGGAATTTATGCCTATGGAAATAATACCTTAATCGGGTCATCAAATGGTAATGTAAATATTACGGGTGTTTCAAGAAGCTCAAATACCTTTACTGCTTCCTATGGAATTGGAATTACACTGCTTTCCGGAGCAACAATTGCTGCCAGTGGTATTGGTAATTTAGTTGTAAATGGAACGGGTGCCACCTCCTCAAGTGGCGTGTCTAATCATGGGATTTGGATCTATGGAACTGGTAGTAAAATTACTTCATTTAATGGCACATTAAACGTTACAGGAAACGCTAAAGGTTCCGGAAGTACAAGTACCAACAATTATGGTTTATTTGTTGAAGCTGGCGCACTAATAAAGTCGTTAGGTACTGGTATAGTTCATGTAAATGGAACTACTGGTTTATCTACAGGTACTGATAATTATGCGGTTTACTTAAAAAATGGAACAATTTCTTCTTCTGGAGCCAATGTTAATGTAACCGGAACCTGCAGCAGCACAAATACTTCGGGCTATAATCATGGTGTAAAAATAGAATCCTTGGGCACCATTACTGCCGAAGGTTCAGGAACTGTTACTGTACAAGGTTTTGGTGGAAAGGGTGGTAATAACAATCATGGTATTTATATTATAGGCAACGGTGCTGTAATTACATCTTCGGGTGGCAATGTAAATGTTACAGGAAACAGCACTGCTACAAATTCAACAGGAAATAATGTAGGTGTAAAAGTAGAAACTGGCGGTATGATTACAGCAGGTGGATCAGGTTCCGTGTCAGTTCAAGGCACTGGTGGTGTTGGTGGAACTAATAATTATGGAGTCAATGTAACAGGGACTAGTTCCATGGTCAGTTCATCGGGAGGAAGTGTGAATGTAACAGGCACCGGAGGTTCAGGAACATCAGCATCTTTAGATCATAATGGAATTCATATAGCATCAGGGGGTATCATCACAGCAGGTGCCAATGGTAATGTAACTGTGGTTGGGAACTCTGGCCCAAGTAGCTCTGTAAGGTATGGTGTTATTGTAAAAGATGCAGGTTCAAAAATTACTTCCAATGGAGGAAATGTAACAGTTACAGGAAATATGCCTGCGAGTTTCAGCGGAGGTAATGCCAGCGCATTGTTTATTACTAATGGTGGTAACATTAGTGCAGGTGGAAATGGTGTGGTTACTGTAAATGGCAATAATTATGATAATGGCTCGGGATCGGGTATGACTGGTGTAAGAATTCAAAACGCCACTGTAACAAGCGCTGGAGGCAATATCATTGTAAATGGAAATTGCGTTGGAGCTATGGGATCAGGTGTAATGCTTATTAATGGAGGGCAAATAACAAGTGGTTCAGCTGCCAATATTTATATTACCGGAATTTCTCCAGGTTTTACAGCAAATGGCTTTGGGGTTTATTTATATGACTTTGGCGTTAACAACACAAAAATTACTTCTGCTGGTGATATTGTAATTGATGCTCAAACTACATTGTCCTTCCCATCGTTTCAAATGACGGCTTCTCCAGGTATTATTAATACTTCAAGCACAGGAACACTGACAATTAAATCAAACTCTTCAGATATTTATTCCAATATTTCTATGGCTGCCGGTGGCACTGTAAATTTGATTCAAAATACCAATAATAATCCCATCAATTTAGGAGCTACAGATGCACTCAATTTATTAGGCTTACAGGAATTTGAATCGGATTTGGTTAATACGTCAAATCTAAATTATGGAAATGCTAACACTGGAGCAATGAGCATTTCAGCGGCTATAACAAGAAATGCGGCTACCAATATTACGTTAACATCAAGTGCCTTAACTCCTGATTTTAATGGCACAGATATCAATACTGCAGGTGGTGCTGTGATATTACCATCTACAACTAATCTGGTTATTGATATTGATGGAACAACAGCCAATACACAATATAAACAGTTTGCAATAGATGGTTTGGTTAACATTAACAATGCATCATTATTATATACAGGAAGTAGCTATGTTCCTTCTGGTGGCGAAATATTTACCATTATTACTAATGATGGCACTGATGCTGTTGTAGGTAATTTTAATGGATTGCCCGAAGGCACCACAATCAATAACTTTTTAGGTTCAACAAAAAGCGCACGTATTTCTTATGTTGGCGGCACAGGAAACGATGTAACCATTACCGTATGTACTGTTCCAACTTTAAGTATTGCAAGCTATACCAATGCAGTTTGTTTAGGAACTCAGGTTACCTTAACAGCAAGTGGTGCGCTCAGCTATAGCTGGACTGGTGGTATTAGCAATGGCGTAGCATTTACTCCTGCTTTAGGTAATAATTTATATACTGTTACCGGAAGTAATGGTCAAGGTTGTGTTTCAAATGCGGTGGCATTTATACAAGTAATTGGATTACCAACTGCTACAATTATTGGTAGTACCTCTGTATGTCAAAATGGAAATAGCCCTGTAATTAAAATGATAGGCGCTGGTGGATCTGCACCTTATAATTTTACCTATACCATTAACAATGGAACTCCTATAAATGTTACTTCTTCAAATGGTGACACAGCCTATGTTAGTATGCCAACAAATGTTCACGGAATTTACACTTACACTCTTCAGCAAGTAGGGTCAGCGTGGCCTTGTACTCAAACACAATCGGGAAGTGTTGAAGTTCGTATTCATCCTGCTCCATCGTATAATATTTCTGCCAATCCAACAACAGCTTGCATTGGAGAAAATATTAGCTTTAGTTCTATTCCTACTTGTAATACCAATGCCATAGCATTCACAGGGACTGGACAAGCTTCAAGAAATCTTCCAGTAACTACAGTGCAAAATAATGTTACCATTGAAGCATGGGTTAATTGGAATGGCATTGCCTCTGGAAACTCTATGATAGTTTTAAATGGAAATTCCGGAGGAAACGGTTATGCTATTTATCATAATAATGGTTCATTACGTGGGCTTTTAGGTGGAGTTGCATTTTTAACTTCTAATTTAACCTTAACTGCAAATACTTGGCAACATGTAGCATTGATTAGAAATGCAGGAACATGGTCCCTTTATTTAAATGGTGTAGCAGGGACTTTAACTAATAGCTCTGCAACTCCCAATATTCCGAATACAGGAACTTTTGTGGGTTCGAATAATGCATTTGGAGAAAGATTCAGAGGAAGTATTGATGAGGTAAGAATTTGGAATAGAGCACTCTCTTTGATTGAATTAAATTCCTTTAGATATAGTTGTACCATTGTGGCTCAAAATGGACTTGTAGCATACTGGAATTTTAATGAAGGAAGTGGAACAACTGCAAACGATTTAAGTGGGAATAATTTATCGCTTACAATTGCTAATGGAACTTACTCAAATCCAGCAAATCAAGGATTTACAGGCAACTGGAATTTTGGTGATGCTAGCACTTCCATTGGTTTTAATGCAACTCATCCTTACCTTTTAGGGAATTCATACATAGCAACATTTACAACAAATGATTTAAATGGATGTGTTTCACAAACATCTGTACCTGTTACTATAAATAATCCTGTTGCTCCATCTGTGAGCATTGCAATTACAAGTGGCAGCCAAAACAGTTGTTCAGGAACTAGTATCACATTAACCGCAACGTCTGTTAATGGTGGTTCAAGTCCTTCATACTCATGGACTAAAAATGGATTTTCTGTAGGCATTAATTCACCTACATTCACTGATAATAATTTTTCAAATAATGATGCAATTGCCTGTATATTAACAAGCAATCAAACCTGCCTAACAACAACTACAGCTAATTCAAACACTATTAATTTGAGCATTATTCCGAGCGGAACATGGCTTGGTGTAAATTCAAGTTGGAATGATGCAATTAACTGGTGTGGAGGTATTCCAACACCTACTTCTGACATAATAATAAATGGAGCTGTTACATTTAAACCTAGTTTATCGCAAACTGCATATTGCCACAATATTACTTTTAGTAATAATGCCTACATTAATTTATTTTCACAAGAATTGGTCATAGCTGGTGAGGTCAGTGGGGCAGGAAAGTTTTATAGTACCGAAAGTTCAATTTTAAGTTTTGTTGGAAATGGTGATGCTGGAACAATTTATTTTAATCAATCTAGCAGCAGTGGACATAGTTTGTGGGATTTAAACATTAATAAAAATGGTGGTTCTATAACACTTGGTGATTCATTGTGGATATACCATATACTAACCTTAGATGATGGAACTTTGAATACCAATAACCATTTGCGTTTAAAAACAATTAACATCCCAAATGTATTTACTAATACAGCACGCATTGCTCCTGTAGGCGCAAGTGCTGTTATTAACGGAAATATTATAGCTGAACAATTTGCACCTGGAGGTTTAACCGGCTGGGCCTTACTGGGCTCTCCTGTAACTAATGCTACTATCTCTGATTGGACCTCGCCTTGGCCAGCTTCAGGTTTCCCTACATCAGGATTCACAGGATCAACAGGATACGCAGGAGGCTTTATTTCAATTTATGGATATAACGAAACTGTTGCTGGTCCTTATGATACTGGTTACGAACCAGCTAGCAATATAACAAATGTCTTAACTAATGGAAAAGGTTTTTACACGTATTTAGGAACAGGTTCTGTTAATACAAATGACATATATTTTAGTGTTTACGGAGCACCACAGTATGGACAAGTAAATTTAAACGTAAGCTATACCAATACCAATGGAGGTAATACTGCTGATGGCTGGAATCTTATAGCCAATCCTTATGCATGTGATATTGATTGGTTATCCAACGATTGGATTAAAAATAATGTTGATGATGCTATTTACATTTACAATGCCGATTATGGAAATATGGCATCATACGTAGCTGGTATTGGAACAAATGGAGGAACGCCAAACATAGCAGCACATCAAGGCTTTTTTGTAAAAGCCAATTCTTCTTCTCCGCAATTAATCGCTAGTGAAAACACTAAAGTATTAAACAGCAATACTTTACTTAAAAACTCTTCGAATCCTAATGATGATGCGCTTATTAGAGTTAAATTATCGCAACAAGGAATTTTGCTCACCGATGAAACTGTGGTGAGGTTTAATTCCAATGCACAACAAAATTTTGATGGTACCTTAGAAGCCTACAAGGTTTATCCTCAACAAACCAATGCTAATTATATCATGACCACAGAAGTGTATGGCGATTTAGCAATAAGTGCTTTTGATACACTACATTGGAACACAATGATTCCCATGAAGCTAAAAGTAAATGGAAATGGTATTTACTCTTTGCATTTTACCGAGTTAGAAAGTGTTTTTCAAGCATATCCTGATTTATTTATAAATAATTATTTGGTCATTGAAAATTTACAAAATAACAGCATTACTCCGTTAAGTAATAGTATGAATTATTCATTTGATATAAATAATAATGACAGTATTTTAAATTTTGTTATTCGCTTTAACAATCAAACAATGGGCACTGGAAATTTGCACTATTTATTTAATTCTGTAAAATGTACTTATCAAACTGATGGTTATGTTTTAGATGTTCATTTTATGACCCCATCAAATATTGAAATTCAAGTTTTAAATACTTTAGGACAAATAGTATTACCAATTCAAACAGACCAAACTAAAGAAGGAAAATATAAAATCAACACGCATGATTTGGCCGAAGGTATCTATTTTATAAAGGCTATAACAGCTCAAAAAGAATATATTTTTAAAATAAAAGGGAACTAAAATTAATTGATTTTAATTAAAAAGCTTTACCTCACTAATGCTATTTTATTTGATCATTTAAAGTGAAATTTAAATTCATCTTTATCTTAAATCAGTGATGTATAGCAATTTTTTTGCATACAGATTGTGATTTATTGGTGAGCAAAATCATATAAATTCCATTTTCGACCATACTGACATCAATCTTGCTGTTACTTTCGCTAATTTGAAATTCACATACTTTTAGGCCAAAGCCATTAAAAATTTCTGCCTTGTTAAAATCTGATTCACCTATAATATTTAAATAGTTAGTTGCTGGGTTAGGGCCAATTAACAGGTCATTCTGTAAACCTTGAATACCTGCATACGACTCGTTAACCAGCATCTTCACGTATTTATTTTCAAAGTTTGAAGCTGCGTAGGGAAAATAATATTTTACCACATATGAAAGTAATGGAAATTTATTACTTGATGCATACCAATCATACTTTAATATTTTCTTGCTAACACCATTATTTTGCGTATAATAAACTGACTTAACTCTTAAAACATTGGAATATATTCCATTGGGTAAAATTAAAGTACCTGAACCATCACCTTTAACGGCAATCGAACCGTGGCCAGTATATTTCTGCCAAGGGCAGTCAGCAAAATAAATGTAAGAACTATTTAGGGTATCATTAAAACCAAAAGGATACTTTAAAATTTTAAGAGGGCTAATATAAGACCTATTACATCCTGGACTTGAGGGAAATCCTATTTCCAATAAGTTCAAATTATTGCTCTCATAATACATCATTTGGCCATTATCTGTGTTAAAAAAAACATCAGTGTAAAAATATTCCTCATTACTGGTGTTGTTTCCATCAAGTGTGCTGTAGTAAATGGAATCTGAAAAAATTAATTGAGAAAAATCCCAGGTAGCAGCCCACCCTAAAATGTTTGTGTCAATGGACATGGTATCCATTTTAAACTGCAAAACATCTCCAGCCAATGGTCGTGAATTTGAATTAATAGTTTGACCTTGACTGTTGAAACATAGAAAAACTAATGAAACAGTTAAAATTTTTATGAGCTTGTGAGTTTCTAACATTAATTTAGTGCATTAAAATTCAATAAAAAAATTAATAATAGCATTTGAAATTTGATTGGTTTTATACGTTTGTTATTAATTATATTTCACTTACTTCACCAACTTAATTATTCTAGTGTACCCTTTATCATCTTTGATATGCATGAAATAACAGCCCGAGCTAAGTGTTTTGGTATTAACTTGTTCAGATGGCTTACTTGTTTTGAAGCTATTTATGAGTTTTCCATAAGTATCATAAATGAAAATATTTAATGGATTTGAAGGCAAGCCTGAAATAACAAATACTTCATCAAAAGGAATAGGAGCAACCATAATATTATTTAAATAATTATCAAAATTCCCTGTAGTAACACATTGTCCTGGCATATTATTATCGAGCCAATTGATACGGTTTTGTAACCAAGTTTTCAAACTAATGATTTCACCACTATAGCTTGATGCAATTGGATTTGGATTAGGCCACACATATGCCCCTAAAATAGGCCATGTATCAAAATTTCTTATTTGAGCATCAGCTAAATAATTACTTACTGAATCAGTATAATTTGCAATGTAAGCATTATTAAAAATAGTGCCTCTTAACTCAAGCCACCTGCACTTTAATAAAGCAGTAAAGTTATTATCTTGCATAAAACGAGGCCACCAAAAAGGAATTTGCCAAGAATCACCAGGACAAACATTTCCGAATTGATAAGCCCATCCTGTGTATAAAGAACCTTCACAGTAATTGGCATTCCTAAAAGCAATATCATAATCCCAAACAGGGCCAGCAAAAAGCTTTCCACCTTCGGTAATTTTTTTCTTATGCAAATAAGTGCTGATACGGTAACCATCAACATTTTTGGCTACTTCATTCACTAAAAAAAGGTCAATAAAAGACAACACATCAATATATTTTGCATATCCATTTACGGGATCATTAAATGTAGGTGAAGCTAGCGCATTTTCAAATGAATCAACGTAATTTTGTATGTAAGTTTGTTGTGCAGGTGTAATATCTGCATCCGATGGATATTCATACAGGTAGTTTATTGTTTGGCCTGAACCTGAGGCTATTGGAGGATATGAAGATAAAAAACCTGCCCCCCCACTTCCTGTAGTTTTGTCGATTTTAATAATGTAACCACCCGTAACATCTGCTCCAGAATTGTCGTTGATGGTGAGCTTACTTATATCAACACGATTGGCATCTCGTTTAATTTTTTCCATTAAAATGTATACTCCCATATAATTTCCATTAATTACCAACTCACAATGTCGGGTCCTACTGCTGTAGTTCCCCATTTTGCGCGCAAAATTGTAAGCCAAGGTATTTCTTAACAACGTTTTATCAGAATAATTTGCATTTAAAATCCAGTCGCTTTCGGCAGGTAAATCAATTAATGATAAACTTGTATCAGTACCTGCAGGTGTCCATAGCTCTAAACCATAGGTTTTTTTCGGAAACATTTGAGAACTACTACCTCTAATTTCAATTCCTGCATTGCCATTGTAATTATTGAAAGTGTCAGTGATGTGGTTTATATTACCAGGTCCATTGTAAATAACTCCCATATCAACCTGTATTTTGGGGTCATCCACAATTTGTTGACCATTGGTATTAATTACAATAATTGGCAAATTTGAACTAGTAAAGCTCATTATTGGCGCTGGATTGTTGCTAAATGTAATACTCCAGTTTAACAAAGTTCCATCATCTGCAGGGTATGTATCTGTAATTTTAAGTTTCCATATACCTATTCCTGTTTGACCATTATTTAAATTACTTAAATTGGTAAAGGGTTTAAAGGTACCTGTAAATGGTGCATTTTGCGCTAATATTGATGAAGTAGCATTACTATTTAAACAAGTGTTAGTAAAATTGTCATCACCATCACCTATACCCGAAAACAAAGTAATTTCAGTTCCATCGGGTGATTCTAAATTCACTATCAAATCAGCATCATAAGTATGGGTAGCGTTTAAGCATATTTGTTCTAATCCGTAGTTTGCATCTAACTGTGAAGCGCCCAAGCTACTCACATTTATATTAAAGGTTACAGTTGCATTATCAATTATTTGTCCGCCACCACCTGAAAATGTTTGTGCATTTGCGTTAATGCGTGTAAACAATACAAAAAGAAGTATTATTTGTTTGTTAATTCTTAGTAACATTTATAGTGATTTAAATAAATATTTTGCTAAATAAAAAAACTAATTTAGTGAATATAATTAATTGACAGAAGCTTTTCATATTTAAGTATCTATTTTTCTCCCAAAAACTTAGTTACCAAGGCAACAAAATTTGCTTAATTTTAATTTGAATAAATAATTCAACTACTTTAATTTATCCAAAGCAATTAAAAATCGAAATACCTATTATCGAGCGCTGTGCTTATCCCAAATTGAAAAATAAGTGCCTTTTTTGTGCCATTGCTATTGCGCTCAATACGCGGACTAATACTTCCTTCAACTCGTAAATTATAAGCACTATTAATCAAATATGAAGCTTTAGCTGTTGCAAAAATCAACGTAGTTTTTAAGCCCTGTGCTAACCCATTTCCATATATCGAGGGTCTTTGGTCGTATGGTCGGTAAATATTTTGGCCATAACTTATGGTTTGATTACTGTCCAATCCTAACACAGCATATATTAATTTGGTTGCTATAAACCATTTCTTATACTTATAATTAAGCGTACTCATACTTTCATAAAAGTTTGCCCCGTATGGATGTGCTAAAGGTTGATTAAAATGTCCATAATTTTGCAAACTGTTTTTGTGATAGTAGGTATATGGTCTAATCAAATTCACTTCAGTTAAAAAATTTAAATTTTTAATCCCTGCAATATTGAATATTTTAAACCCGAATTGAGCTCCTTGTTTATTGTCTTGCCAACCATTTCTGGCTTTAATTTCCTTTAAGAAAAATTCATCTAAAATTACTTGTCCGTATACTTGAATGTTAGCAGGAATTTTAATTTTAAAACTTGCCCCAAGTAATGCATTGTCGCCTGAACCAAGAGAATATTCAACAGGGCGATAAAAAATTACTGGATTTAAATAATTTACATCAAAAGCATGATAGCTACCCTTTTGTCTATTTTGAAAAACAATAGCTTCAAATAAACCAATATTGAGCCACTTTAGGGCGTTCCAACTTAAATAATGCAATGTTGCATATTTATTTCTAAAGGCATTTTTATTACCTGGATCAATTTGCACATCTTTAAAATTAGTTACCATACTCACGTATTTCACATGCCAAAAATGCGCAGTAGTTTTAAAGTAAGGATAACTATAAGCATTATCACTGAGCAGCAGTGAGCGGTAGCCATCGCCCCAAAAATTTTTTCCAAAGCCTGCTTGAAAATTAAATATTTGATTTGGTGAGTAGGATAAATAGCCTGTATTTAAATTGCTACAATACCCATTACTTGTTTTGCCTGCAAAGTTCCCCCCAGGTACGGTTTGTGTTTGTAATATTACTGAATCAATATAACCAGCATAATCAGCATTAAAACTTTCTAATTTCAACTCACCGAAGAGCTTTTTGCCCAATTGCATTTGTGTTCTAAATCCAATTGATGTTTGTATTAAATTATCTTTGGCATTGACATCATATCCAGCAATTGCAGAAAAGACTGGGTCGGCTTTAAAGAAAAATTTTCCTGCATCTACACCTACTAAATGAGCTTGTGAAATGTAATTTTTCAAAGCCATTTTTTTACTTGATGGCATGGCTGTGTCTTTATCAGTAATAGTATTTAACAGCTGCACTTCATCCTTTAAATATGGTCTTACATTGGTATGAAACTGGTAAGGGTTGGCATTTGCTGCATTTGTTATTCCAATATTGGCTTCGCGTAACAAGGATAAATTTTCGGGTTGCGCATTGCCTATCTTATTGCAAAAAAATATGATGAGCAATAAAAAAAATTTCAAAACACTAAAATTGCAAAGCTTTATCATGCCTCTTTCTTAACCTTGATTAACGTTGTTAATATCAACTGTTTTTGTTTCACTGCTTATTGGCTTTATGACTGGATTTTTTTCTTTCATTAAATAAAATGGAATAAGGCATAATATGGCAGCAAATCCTACCACCGCTAATAATGAAAATGTGGGTTGAAGGTCTTTAGATAAAAATGCAACAGCAATGACCAATATGGTGGCACTATATAACAAAGAAGATGTTTGTCGATGAGTTAAACCAACATCTTGTAGACGATGATGAATATGATTTCTATCGGCATGAAAAGGCGAAAGTCCATTTAGCATGCGATAAATAAAAATGCGCATTGTGTCAACCAATGGATATATTAAAAAAGCAATGGCTATTACTGGCTTTGTCAATTGAGTTAAAGGATAAATCATAGTTACCCTATCAAACTCAATTAATTTTATGGCAAGTATAGACATAATAAGCCCTATGGTTAGGGAACCTGAATCGCCCATAAAAATTTTAGCTGGCGAAAAGTTATAATATAAAAATGCAATAAGAGAACCTGCTAAAGCAAAGGCCATGCATGACATTACTAAATCTTTAAGCAACAAAAACCAAGTTCCAAATGCCATTGCTGCAATAAATCCTATACCTGCAGCTAAACCATCAACACCATCAATTAAATTGAAGGCATTAATAATGACAATCATTGTAAACAAAGATAAAAAGATGCTTGCCCAATAAGGTATTTCATACAAACCAAAAATACCATGCAAACTTTTTATTCGAATATTAGCCATCAATACTATTACAAGCGCGCATAAAATATGAGCAGCTAACTTTTTCATTGGAGCCGTGCCAATAATATCGTCTTTAACCCCTACAAAAAACATCAACAATGTAGTGGTAACAATGTATTTAAAATCTGTGGCATCATCTGTTGGCAACCATAAAGCATACGAAAATAAAGTTCCAGCATATATAATTATCCCTCCAATAGTGGGAACACTACGTTTGTGTAATTTGCGCAATGCATCAGGTGTATCAGTTAAATTCTTTAGCTCCGCTACTTTTATCAGTGAAGGAGTAAAAAAAATAACTACTAAAAATGATGTAATAAAAGCTAGTATAGTTAATCCCATGTGTTTTTCTATTTCGACAAGGTACGTAAAAAGTATGGATTGGGTTTAAAAATCATAATATTTATTTGAAATTGCCGTTCCAATGCTTAGGTAAACATAATTTGTTTGCAATGGATTAAAATCACTTTTATGATCACGTAAAATAGCGCCAATACTAACATTGAGGTTTGACGCACGATTTACTAAATAACCCAATTTAAAATCAATTATTTGTGTTGTAGCTTTAACTTGCATAGTGTTTGCTTGTATATCAGAATTTAAATAATCTCTGATAATATTGTTTCCTGCAAAATATCCAAATTTGTCTTTTCCGTAGTTAATTATATTTAGTTTAGCTGATATGAAAAAATCTTTAAATCGGTAATTTACAATACCTACTAGTTCATTAAAATTAGCCCCCATTGGATGCGCAATTGCTTGATTGTAATGGCTAAAACTTTGGTATGCTTGAGGTAATGAATAACTATAGGCATTTACTTTATTGTACTCGGTTTGCATATATAAATTCTTAACTTTTAGAACATCAAAATACTTTGCACCAGCTTGAAAACCTGTTTTACCGTTATTTATATCATCAAGCATAAATTGACCATAAAAATTGATACTTGACGTAATTTTCAAATTGATATTCGCGCCAAGCATAACATTATTATTATCGTAAAGATTATATTGAGCGGCATGAGCAAAAATTACTGGATTTAAAATATCGTAATCAAATTGCAGGTTTCCAGGTTGCTGAGCTTTCCACATTACTGCTTGAAACAGACACAGCTCAACTCTTTTAATTGGACGGTAGCTCAGGTATTGAAATGTGTATGCCTTTTTGGTGAAAATGGGTTCGCTTAAAATATTAAAAGTAAAGCGTCCATTTTTTATCACTTGCATTGAAGCCCAAGTGGCGGTGTAGCTAAATTTTTTGCTATGAAAATTAACTTTAAAATATGGATAATTAAATGAGTTGTCGCTTAATAACAATGACCTATAGCCATTTCCAACAAAGAGTTTGCCTGAACCTGCCATTAAGTTCAAATATTTAAAAGGACTATAGGAAATCACGCCAGAGGCATTTGCAAAATCATATCCGTTATTCTTAAATTTTTTTACACGACCTTGACCAGGAACAACTTCCCAAGCCTTTACAAAATCACTGATATAATCAACCATTACAGCTTGATTCTCGAGGAAAGTAGATTCAAAGGCAAAGTCATTTCCTATGCTTCCTTTAACCAAAACCCCTCTTGTATTGGTGTAATAAGTTGAATCACTATACTTTGAATCTTGCCCTGTTTCAAAATAAAAAAGTGGATCTACCGAAAGTTTAAAATTAGAACTATCAACCAATAAAAGACTTTCCTGCTTTAGTTTTCGAGCACCTAGTTTATTATAGCGCTTTAAATTATATCGCTCAAAATAAACTGAATCAATTTCTTTTTTATTGAAATTTACATCATTAACAAAAGGTTTGATGCTTGCATTGTAGCTATTTTCAATGGCTGCTGCCTGCTTTTCGATATCCTGGGCAAAAAACTGATTATGTTGGTGTATAACAGGTTGTGCATAAAGGATTACAGAAGACAACAAAAATATTCCCAAAAGCTGATGCTTGAGAAACAATTTTTGTATAAAAGCTCCTGCGTTCATATTAAAGTTTAATTATCAAATATTTTCTTTTCTAAAACTTCTTTGTAAACACTTGATATTCCTTCTTGCAAAGATATTTTGTATTTCCAACCTACTTTTTCGAGTTTACTTACATCCATTAATTTCCTTGGTGTACCATCGGGTTTAGAGGCATCCATTTTAATTTGACCTTTAAAACCAACAATATCTTTTACCAAATTAGCTAACTCAAGAATGGTAACATCTACCCCACTCCCAACATTAACTAACTGCTCTCCATCATAATTCTGTAATAAATAAAAACATGCATCAGCCAAATCATCAACATGTAAAAACTCTCTACGAGGTGTTCCTGATCCCCAAATTTCAACTGTATCAGATCCTTGCATTTTTGCTGTATGAAACTTACGAATTAGTGCTGGAAGTACATGTGAATTATTTAAATCGTAATTATCATTTGGGCCATACAGATTAGTGGGCATGGCTGAGATAAAATTGCAACCATACTGACTTCGATAAGCTTCGCACATTTTAATACCTGCTATTTTAGCAATAGCGTAAGGTTCGTTTGTTGCTTCTAAAGTGCCAGTAAGTAAATAATCTTCTTTGAGTGGCTGTGGAGCCATTTTCGGATAAATGCATGAGGAGCCTAAAAACAACAACTTCTTAACGCCATTGACATAACTTTGATGAATAACATTGTTTTGAATCATCAAATTTTCATATATAAACTGACCTCTGTATGTATTATTGGCCAAAATACCACCTACCTTTGCGGCCGCCAGTATAACGTACTCAGGCTTTTCAGTAGCAAAAAAGTCGGCAACTGCTTGTTGATTAGTAAGGTTTAATTCCTTTGATGTTTTAGTGATAATGTGTTTAAACCCTTCGGCTTGTAATTTTCTCACTAAGGCACTGCCAACCATCCCGCGGTGGCCTGCAACAAAAATTTTAGCTTCTTTGTTCATTTAAATTTATACTAAGGCAATATCAAATTGCACTAAATTTATAAAATCTTGTACACGGTTATCAAGTTCTTCTCTTCCTAAATCAACCAATCTTTCAGTACCAAATTTTTCAACACAAAATGATGCCATAGCTGAAGCAAAAATAATTGCTCTTTTCATATTGTCGAAAGAAATATCCTTTGTATCGGCTAAATAACCAATAAATCCTCCAGCAAAAGTATCGCCAGCACCAGTTGGGTCAAAAACATCTTCTAAAGGAAGTGCAGGTGCAAAAAACACTTGCTTATCATTAAATAGCAAAGCCCCATGTTCACCTTTTTTAATAATCAAATATTTAGGTCCCATTTTTAATATTTTTTGAGCTGCCTTAACCAATGAATATTCGCCTGAAAGCTGACGGGCTTCAGCATCATTAATAGTTAAAACATCAACCATAGCTATTGTTTTAAGCAATTCATCCATAGCAATATCCATCCAAAAATTCATGGTATCCATTACAATTAACTTTGGACGATTTTTCAAGGACATAATCACTTTACGCTGAACTGCAGGAACTAAATTACCCAACATTAAAAACTCACAATCTTGATAGGCTTCTGGAATAACGGGGTCAAAAGTTTCCAAAACGTTTAATTGAGTATCTAATGTATCACGACTATTCATATCATTGTGATATTTACCACTCCAGAAAAAAGTTTTTTCGCCTATTTTAACTTGAAGGCCATTAGTATTTACGCCATGATTTTGCAACATTTTTATGGATTCGTTGGGAAAATCTTCGCCTACTACCGACACCAAATTTATATTTTTTGTAAAGTAAGATGCTGAAAGACAAATATATGTGGCTGCACCACCTACAATTTTATCTGTTTTTCCAAATGGGGTTTCAATGGCGTCAAAAGCGACCGTGCCAACTGCTAAAAGACTCATAATATTAAATTAGTTTAAAAATTTTTTTGCAAATATAACTTTCTTCTGTACATTTGCGCCCTCGAATTTAAAATTCCTTCTTAGCTCAGCTGGTTAGAGCACATGACTGTTAATCATGGGGTCCTTGGTTCGAGCCCAAGAGAGGGAGCACCAAGCCGAAGTTTTCACTTCGGCTTTTTTGTTTTATCAAGTTGAATCATTTTTAGTTATAAGCATAAAAAAAAGCAACCTCGGTGAAGTTGCTTTTAATCAGTGCGGATGAAGGGACTCGAACCCCCACGCCTTTCGACATCAGATCCTAAGTCTGACGCGGCTGCCAATTACGCCACATCCGCATTTAAATGTAGCTTTTTGTTAAGCGAGTGCAAAGGTAGCTTTTTTTTTAAATAAATACAATCAAAAAAAAATTAGCACCTCATTAACTCTTAAAGGACTATTTTAGTATTTCCCAAGTATGATCCGCCAATAACTTTACTGAAGCTAAAAACTCATTATAACGTGCAGTTTTGCCCCATTGGTTGGGTCCTATAATGGACATAGCCGTTCGACCATCTTCTTTTCGATACAAATGATAGATTTGACCTATCATGGGTTCAAAACGCATTTCGGTATTATAAATTTCTTCGCTGATTTCGACACGCTTTTTAATTTCGTTCATTTGATTGGCCAAAACCTGCATTTGCTCGTAAATGTTTTTTACCTGCATATTGGTTTGCTCACGCATGGCGGTTAAAGCACGACTTTTAATTTTACCACGGTCTTCAGGTTTTATTATAGCGCTTCCCACATGATGTGCATATTCGAGCAAGCCAGGTAATTCAGCAACTTTTTCTTTATCAATTGGATTTTTTTCCATCATTTGAGCATTAAACAGCAATATTACAAAGATGTTTAATTTTTTTGGCAAGTGCTACCAAAAACTTTTTCTAAATTTGCGCCCACAATGGATATACAAGTATTAAAATCAAAAATTCATAGGGCTACTGTAACTGAGGCCAATATTGATTATATAGGCTCTATTACTATTGATGAAAACCTTATGGATGCCACCAATTTAATAGAAAACGAACAAGTTCATGTGCTCAATTACCGCAATGGAATGCGCATTATAACCTATGTTATTAAAGGCGAAAGAGGAAGCGGTGTTATTTGCCTAAATGGACCTGCTGCGCTGCAGTTTTCAAAAGATGATGAAGTTATAGTTATTTCATATGCTACAATGAATTTTGAAGTAGCTAAAACTTTTATACCTAAAGTGGTTTTCCCGAATAAGAATAATGCACTTTAATTAGCTGATGTGCGAATGAGTCAATGAAATTTGAGGATTTGAAAATGTGATAATTCGAAAATGGAGTTGAATTAGCTGATTAACTTTCAACTTCTTACAATATCATTTCAGGAATATCACCTTCGATGATTAATTTACCTTCGGTGGCGTTTTTGATTTGCTCAACACTGATGCCTGGTGCGCGTTCTAATAACTTGAAACCGCCTGTGGGCAACACATCCAAAACAGCTAACTCAGTCACGATTTTTTTAACGCATTTGATTCCTGTTAATGGCAAAGTGCAGCTGGGCAACAGTTTTGATTCGCCTGCTTTGTTTACATGTTGCATGGCCACAATAATATTTTCGGCACTAGCTACTAAATCCATAGCGCCACCCATGCCTTTTACCATTTTGCCAGGTATCTTCCAATTGGCAATATCTCCATATTCTGATACTTCCATAGCGCCTAAAATGGTAAGATTTACTTTACGTGCTCGTATCATTCCAAAGCTTAATGCTGAATCGAAAAACACTGAGCCAGGCAAAGTAGTGATGGTTTGTTTACCAGCATTTATTAAATCGGCATCTTCTTCGCCTTCAAATGGAAACGGCCCCATGCCTAAAAGGCCATTTTCACTTTGTAATACCACATTTATACCTTCAGGAATAAAGTTGGCCACAAGGGTTGGAATTCCAATTCCTAAATTTACATAATAACCATCTTTAACTTCTCTGGCAATTCTTTTTGCGATTCCGTTTTTGTCTAACATACTTTTTTAATTTGAAAATGATTTAATTTGAAAATGGATTAATTTGAAAATGTGATAATTTGAAAATGATTTAATTTGAAAATGTGATAATTTGAAAATGGATTAATTTGAAAATGGATTAATTTGAAAATGTGATAATTTGAAAATGTGATAATTTGAAAATGTGATAATTTGAAAATGTGATAATTTG
>DAORKI010000043.1:0-27043 GCA_035439485.1 Bacteroidia bacterium | reverse complement strand
TTTAAATGAGACTATGATGATTATTCAAAACAAAAATACAATAAATTCAGTAGTTGTTCCTGATTTATTTGTTGACCATAGTTATGGTGCAATTGAAGATGGCAATAGTAACTTTGAAATATTTAATAATCCAACACCCGGATTTACAAATCAATATGAAATACATTTTGCATCATATACTTCAAAACCTAATATTAATTTGCAAAGTGGTTTTTATTCAGGTATTCAAATGCTCACTTTAAATTGCCCCACACAGGGCGCAATAACATATTACACCACCAATGGTTCAGAACCAAGTATTAATTCGGCTGTTTATTCTAATCCTATTGAAATTAATAAAACATGTGTAATTAATGCATTTAGTATTGCACCTGGAATGCCTGCTTCAAAGGTGGTGAGTCATAGTTATTTTATTGATGATGAACACAAATTGTCAGTAATTTCAATAAGTACAGATTCATTATTACTTTATGATACCAATTCTGGCTTGCTTGAAATGGGTCCTAATGCTAATCCTAATCCGCCATTTTATGGTGCTAATTTTTGGAGCGACACCCAAATAGTAGTAAAAGTTCAAATATTTGATAAGAATAAAAACGAAATTATTAATCAATCTTGTGAGATGCAAATTCATGGAGGCACAATGAACAGAAGCCAAGCCATGAAGAGTTTTCGATTGCTATCAAAAAAGAAGTTTGAAAAGGACCGATTTTATGCACCTTTAATTCCTGATAAACCCATAGTTGCTTTCAGAAAAATTGTCCTAAGAAACGGCAGTAGCGACTTTTTAAAATCACATTTACGTGAAGGGTTAATTCATAAAAGTTTAATAAAAAATACTTATGTTGATGCTAATGGCTATGAACCATGTGTTGTGTATATCAATGGAAAATATTATGGGTTAAGTGAAATTCGTGAAAAAATTGATGAATATTATGTTGAACAAAACCATCATGTTGATAAAGACTATGTAGATGTTTTAGCAGACACCAATTTAGTTGATATTGGCGATTGGCAAGCTTTTGATAGTATTTACAGATTTGTGCTGCATCATGAGATGAAGGACTCAATCAACTTTAATTTTGTTGAAAGTAAAATCGATTTAAAAAACATGGCTGATTATTTTATTGCAGAAACTTTCTTTGATAATAATGATTGGCCCTCTAGTAATTTAAGACTTTGGCATCAAAAAAATCCAAGTGGAAAGTTTAGATACATAGCTTTTGACTTTGATGCCTCTCTTGGTACCTTTGATTGGAGCCCATACACTTTAAATATGTTGCATGATGCTCTCAATTATTTTACTTCAGAAGTTCCAATTAAGCATTGCATTATTTTTAAAAAACTATTAGAAAACGATTCCTTTAAAAAGTATTTCATTAACAGATACGCAGATTTGTTTAACTCGGCATTTTCTGAAAAAAACTTGCTGAGTTTATTAGACAGTACCAGTAAAAATATTCAATTGGAAATTAGTTCACATTTCAGTAAATGGGGTAAGCAATACAATGATTGGGAGAATGAAATAAATATGAAGATTATTCCATACATCAAAAATCGCCATCAATTGAGTAAAGAAGATGTGCTCAACGAATTCAATTTGCCATCATATCACCAAATAAAACTGAAAACTTTTCCTGAATCAGCTTTTCAAGCTTATTCACTAAATACAATTGAAATTAAAGAAAACTATTTTAATGGTTATTACTATGAGTCAATTCCCATTTGGTTTAAAGCTAAAGCTAAACCTGGATTTGTTTTTAGTCATTGGTTACAAAGCAATGGAAATAAGTATTTCTATGATTCACTATGGGTTAATCTAACTGAAGATAGTGAATTCACAGCAATATACTTTCCTGAAAGCAGAAAAAATGAAATAGAACTTTTCCCTAACCCAAATACAATAAACAAATTATATATTAGACTACCAAACGATATTAGTTTATTAAATAATGTGACTATTATTAACGCTTTAGGAGAAGTAATTTTAAGTACCTCAACTCCTAGATTATTAGGTGATTTTACCCTTGAAATAGATATAACAGGTCTAAAAAAAGGAGTTTATTACACTACCATGCTATTCAACAATAGAACCGAAATTATTAAGTTTTTGGTTTTATGAAAATAGCTACTACAGTATTTGCTATCATTTTTTATTTGCTCTCAATAGTAAAATTGTGTCATGCTCAAAAAAAAGAAAATGAAATAACCTTTCCTGATGGAACAAAAACTTTTCATTTGATTTCCAAAAGTGATACCACATTTTATGTGTATTATCCAAATAAATTGAAAGAAGCTGAATGTAAGCTCAAAGGCGGTGAATTACATGGTATGTACCTACGTTATTATATTAACGGAAAAAAAATGTGGAGCAAGGAAATGAAAAATGGAATTACAGATGGAAAAAGTAGCTTTTACAATTTAAAAGGAGAGTTAATTTTAGAACTCAACTATAAAAATGGGAAAATTATTGATACTATTTTAGTTAAAACTAATATTAATATTTTATTAGGAAATATTTCCTATAACTCAAAAGTATACGGGGGAGTTGATTATGGCGATGGAAGGTCTAATGTTTCTGAAGTGGAAGGTGCGTACAAAAACTTAGAAATGAATGTTGTAAAATTAGATTCTTTAAAAAAGCCACGATATTTGAATACTATAAAAACAGATTTGTGGGGAAATTTTGTTACAACAGTTCCTTACGGCAGTATTGGTATTTATCCTAAGCAAATCAAGTTAGAAGATTTGAGTGCACCATATAACAGTATTCCCAGTCAAATAAATAGGAGTGGAAATGAAAATTGGGATGTGAAATTACCCATCAATATAAAAAAGAATGAATCAATTAATATTGTCAATTTAAAACACTATAGTGTTGGCTATGCACCATAGTGTTTTTTAATCAGTTATACTAAATGAGGGTAAGAAGTGATAATTAATTAGCATTTTACTGCCTATTTTTCACATATTTCTCTAAGTTTTTCAAGTGCGTTTGGGTAGGTCTCATTAAAGTAATCCACAAATTCATCTACTGCATCAATCTCAACATTTAGTTCAGTGCCACTTGCTAATTTGGTGAATGTGTAATTTTCATGCCCGCCAGTCCATTTATCCACTTCCTCTCCGCTGGTAACTTCTTTTCCATTTTTTAAAATTCCATAATGCAAAATTGATACAAATTCGTTTTGAATAATTTGATCAATTTTAGAAACCATTCCACCTTTATTTCCATTTTCATCAAGGCCTAAAAATAAAATTTTTGATCCTTTTTCCCATGTACCATCATAAGTTGAAGTTGGATTAAAAATTGCCGTCCATGCTTCATAGGTATTTTTATTTTTAATACCTAACATTGTATTATAAACATGCTCTACTGGGGCCAAAATTGTAATTTTAAAGATAAGTTTTTCCATGGGAGTTTATTACGTATTTATGAATTAATTTTATTTATATTTATCATTCAAACCTTTGCCATCCATAATTAAAGGAATGATTTTTTCGATTCTTTTTATTTTTGTTGTTTCTTGTTTAGCTTCAACGATAAAATTTATATACTCATTTTGCTTACCTGGAGTAATAAGCCTAAAAGCAGTCTTCAATTTTTGGTTTTTCTCAAATATTTCTTTAAGCAAATTAGGAATTGGTAAAGCTTCAAATTTCTTTGGTGTTATTTTAAGATTCTTTTTTTCTATTTCAATTGCTTCATAAATATACTCCAAAATTTTATTTTCATCTATCTCATTGATATTTGTGAACCTCCATTGTCTTAATGATTTTGTTTTTCCTTCTGAAGCATTTACAAGCACTTTATATTTATCTTTTAAAAAAACACCATTAAAAAACCAAAGGCTAAAAAAATTTTTGAAACCCCCAAAACTCAATACATTATTACCATTAAAGGTATAAACATCAGCGCCCCATTTTACTGTTTTTTGCATGTCAACTTTATTAATGATTGCATTGAGTTTTTCGAGCTCTTCGCTCCATTGACCATTGTTGAGCATATTTTATTGTTCTTTATTAAATACTAAACTATGTAAATTTAATTTTCACAACATTAAAAAATATTTTTACGCAAAGGACAGAAGCGGCATCCTTTTTTATAGGTATGGCTGTGGCCTAAGCAAAAAAAGATATAGCGAATGGCCTGCCCCTTCCTATAATACATTATAGGAAGGGATGCGTCCAAAAAAAAAATTAAAGTTTAAACTCTATCAATTAATCTATGTTAAATTTAATTTAAAAACAATATTTATTTTCAGTTATTAATTTAGCGGCAACCACCCTGCGGGCCTCTTTAGTATTAAATGGTTCTGTTTTTGTAAAGCGTTTTAATCCCATCAACATCATTCGCAGCTCATCGCCATCAGCAAATGAATTAATAGCATCTTTTCCATTTTTATTGATACGATCGGCTGCATCATTCAAATAAACTTGCATCATAGCCAATTGAGCTGAACATTGATCGGCACCTTTTAAACTACACAATTTTTCGACACGTAATAAAATACTTTCAGCCACATACAAATCAATCATCATATCAGCAATGTTCATGAGCACCTCTTGTTCCTTTGAAAGCTCCATCATTAATTTTTGTGCAGCAGCACCTGCCACCATTAAGACGGCTTTTTTGAAGTTGGCAATATATTTCTTTTCCTTTGCAAAAGGGGCATCATCATCACTCCCAAACTCTGGGATACTCATCAATTCGGCAGCTACTTTTTGGGCTGGTCCCATTAAATCTAGCTCACCTTTCATAGCTTTACGCATCATCATATCAACGGTAAGCATACGGTTAATTTCATTTGTTCCTTCAAAAATACGATTGATACGACTATCACGGTATGCTCTATCCATAGGAGCTTCGGCACTGTAACCCATACCTCCATAAATTTGCACACCTTCATCAACTACGTAGTCAAGCACTTCACTGCCTGCTACCTTTAAAATAGCTGCTTCTGGTGCAAACTGTTCAACGCCTTTTAATATTGCTTTTCCTCTTTCCATACCCGATGCAACAAAAGCATTAATTGCATCTTCAATATTTTGCGTGGCACGATACAAAGCACTTTCAATGGCATAAATGCGAATGGCCTGTTCAGCTAATTTATGACGAATTGCACCATACTTCGCAATTGGGCGCTGAAATTGTTGGCGCTCGTTTGCATAATTAATTGAAATTGTAGAAGTGCGTTTGCTACCGCCAAGAGCCGCTGCAGCTAATTTTATACGACCAACATTTAGTATATTTACTGCAATTTTAAATCCATTTTGTCTTTCGCTTAACAAATTTTCAACAGGAACTTTACAATCGTTAAAAAATACCTGACGTGTGCTACTTCCTTTGATTCCCATTTTATGCTCTTCGGGATTCAAGCTCACACCTCCGAAACTTTTTTCCACAATAAAAGCACTTAAGTTTTCGTCATCATCTATTTTTGCAAATACGGTAAAAACCTCAGCGAAGCCACCATTGGTAATCCACATTTTTTGTCCATTTAAAATATAATGCTTACCGTCAGCACTTAACACTGCTTTTGTTTTTCCACTATTGGCATCTGAACCGGAGTTAGGTTCAGTTAAACAATAACATGCTTTCCATTCGCCACTAGCCAATTTAGGAATATACTTTTGCTTTTGAGCTTCGTTTCCATAATATAAAATAGGAAGAGTACCTATACCTGTGTGAGCCGAAATAGAAACAGCAAAGGAATGCCCTGCACCCAAAACCTCAGTAGCTAACATACCGGTAACAAAGTCTTTTTCAAATCCACCATATTCCTCAGGTACGTTTAAACCAAGTAGGCCAAGTTCAGCTGCTTTATCCAATAAAGAAACTGTTAAACCTTCTTCCTGCGCATCTATTCTGTCCAAATGAGGCCAAACTTCTGCTGCCAAAAAATCGTTGCACGACTGCGCTATCATTTGCTGCTCTTCATTCCATTGTTCAGGAATAAAGATGTCATTTGCTTGTGTTTCGCGGATTAAAAATTCTCCGCCTTTTAATGGATTGCTCATAGTATTTATTTTTTAAAGACTCTCAAAGTAAAGTGTTTTCTTGCACAATTAAAAGCATATCAAAATAAATTTTATATAAAACCTAATTTATTTCATCTTAAAAGTGAATTAAGATACTACTTTTGCAAGAAATAAAATTAAAAAATCAAGTGAAAACAATTTTAATAACGGGCGCTACTTCTGGAATTGGTGAAGCATGTGCTAATTTATTTGCCCAAAATGGTTACCAATTAATTATTACTGGCCGAAGAAAAGATAGACTCGAAAAACTGGCCGATAACTTGAGTTCGCAATTTAACCAACCTATTTTGGCTTTAAATTTTGATATTGCTAATCAAAAAGCCTGCGAAAATGCTATTAATAATATTCCAAACCAATTTAAAAAAATCGACATTTTATTAAACAACGCTGGTTTAGCAGCAGGGCTTAATCCAATTCAAGAAGGAATTTTAGATGATTGGGAAGCTATGATTGATATTAATTTAAAAGGTCTACTGTATATGACAAGATTGATTGCGCCTTTAATGGCCGCGCAAAAATCAGGACATATTGTAAATATAAGCTCGGTGGCTGGTAAGGAAAATTATGCCAATGGGAATGTATATTGTGCAACTAAACATGCCGTTGATTCCTTATCTCAAACCATGCGAATAGACCTTTTACAACATGGTATTAAAGTAACTAATATTGCCCCAGGAATGGTAGAAACCGAATTTAGTTTAGTAAGATTCAAAGGTGATGAAAAAAGAGCTAAAAATGTATACATGGGATTAACCCCACTGAGTGCACATGATATAGCTGAAACAATTTATTGGGCAGTTTCTCGACCCGACCATGTGAATATTAGTGATATTGTTATAACACCAAAAGCTCAGGCAAACGCCACTACTACCATCAGAAAATAAGTAAATATGAAATTTTCTTCTTTTATAGCTTTATTGCTATTTATAGTCTCATTTGAAGCTTGCAAAAGTAAAACTCAAGTTGATTTTATTATTTACAATGCCAACATTTATACTGTTGATTCAAATTTTTCAAAACAAGATGCCATGGCAGTTCATCATGGAAAAATTGTAGCCATTGGAAGTGCAAAAAATATATTTGATCGTTATGATGCGCAAGAGAAAAATGATTTAAAAGGAATGACAGTAATGCCTGGATTATATGATGCGCATACCCATTTTTATTATTATGCCTTAGGATTACGAGAAGTTGATTTGGTAGGTACACGCTCCTACAATCAAGTGATTGAAAGAGTGTTAGAATTTTCTAAATCCACTAAAACCATTTGGATCAAAGGTAGAGGCTGGGATCAAAATGATTGGAAAAATAAAGAATTTCCTTCCAAAGACACTTTAGATTTATTGTTTCCTAACACTCCTGTTTTTCTTTCACGAATAGATGGACATGCTGCTATTGCTAATCAAAAAGCATTTGATATAGCTGGGGTAAATCCCGAAATGTCAATAAATGGTGGATTGTTTGAAACCAAAACTGTGAATGGAAAAAAAGTGCTAACTGGTATTTTAGTTGATAATGCAGTTGATTTTGTCAGCAAAAATATACCTGAGCCTAGTAGGCAAGAAAAGCTTGAAACATTGTTAGAAGCTCAAAAAAATTGTTTTGCAGTTGGCTTAACATCAGTAGCAGAGGCAGGACTTTCAAAAAAAATAGTTGAGTATTTAGATAGTTTGCAAAATGTTGATTTGCTAAAAATGAAACTTTATATCATGCTCACTCCTGATATTGACAATTTTAATTACTATTTTAAAAATGGTCCGGTTTTTAAGGATAGGCTTACTATTAACTCATTTAAAATATATGCTGATGGAGCCTTGGGCTCAAGAGGTGCTTGTTTGTTAAGTCCTTATAAGGATAAGAAAAATGAAACTGGTTTTTTATTGTCTTCACCTGATTCCCTGATTGCTTTTGCTGAAAAAATTGCAAATTCCAAATTTCAAATGAATACCCATTGTATAGGCGATTCTGCGAATCGATTTATTTTAAATTTATACAATAAAGTATTAGGCACAAGTACTGATAGACGATGGAGAATAGAACATGCCCAAGTAATCAATGAAAATGATTTTCAAAAGTTTGCTACCAATAAAATTATACCTTCAGTTCAACCAACCCATGCCACATCTGATATGTATTGGGTTTATAATCGAATTGGAAATGAAAGAGCAGCTAATGCTTATGCTTATAAAAAACTAATTGATAATGCAGGTATGATTGCTGGAGGAAGCGATTTTCCTGTTGAAGGCATCAATCCTTTCAGAGGAATTTATGCAGCGGTAGTTCGACAAGATTTAAAAAGAATTCCAGCCAATGGATTTGAAGCTGCCAATAAAATTACTCGTGAACAAGCTATCAAAGCATTTACCATTTGGGCCGCCTATGCAGGTTTTGAAGAAAAAACAAAAGGAAGTTTAGAAGAAGGAAAATCTGCTGATTTCATCGTTATTGACAAAGATATTATGCAATGTAGCGAATATGATATACCTTACATTAAGGTTTTGAAAACATTTAGCAATGGAAAACAAGTGTATTAATTTTTGAAAATTGATTTATATTTGTTTCACACTCCTTTTAAAATGAAATACTATTTTATTTTTTTTACCTATTTATTCACTACTTATTCAGTTTCTTTTGGTCAGCAATGGTCTGATTCTACAATAGCCATGTGTAATACCGCAAATAAAATTGGTTATTTAACTCAAGAAGAAAAGGCCGTAATATTTTATATCAATTTGGTTAGGGTTGATCCCAAATTATTTGCTCAAACTTATCTTAAAACATATATAGATACTGCATCAATTAAGAAAACTAAGTATCTTGAAAGTTTAAAAAATGAGCTTAACAAAATGAAAGGTATTGCTCCAATTGAACCTCAGTTTGATTTATTTGAAGTGGCAAAAAAACATGCCATTGAAATGGGAAATCAAGGTAAAACTGGACATGTTTCATTGAGTGGTGAAAATTACGAAAGTCGAGCCATGGAATTAAGTTTAAGGTATGAAAAAGCCATGGAAAATTGCCAGTATGGTTATAGCGATGGCTTAAGCATTGTAATTGATTTGTTAATTGATGAAGAAATTCCAGATGTAAGTCACCGCAAATCATTGCTAAATCCTGAAGTTAAGTATATTGGTGCTGCTATTAGAAAACATAAAGTATATCGTTATAACTGCGTTATAGAACTTGGTTACAAATTAAAAAATTAATTGTTTAATGGCGTAATTCATGATTTTACCAGTTGCTTATTAATCATTTGTTAAATTTCACACACCATTCAATTATCAATAAATAAAGACTGTTATACCGATATGATATTTGTAATAGACCAAATAAATTTGGTCTAACAAATGATCATCGACATTTACCTCATTTGAAATGGTCTAAATACCATTTCACTTTCGTATTAGTTGCATTGATTGTAATGCAAAAACTATAAATTATCCCAATGGTAATAGTTTTTAAATTGGTATTGCTTTGTTGAGAAGTAGTTTATGAATATTAAAAGAAATCAGTATTTTATACAATTGCATTTATTTTTTAGTCCAAATGCCTTTACTTGTTATAAATTAGTCCATGAGTTTATGGTATAATTCCGATAGAGTGTCTTTTATATTTCAATCAGTCGGACTAATACAGAAACCAAATTGGTATAAATAATAAATATGCAATGGTAAATGCCAATACAACTTGAAATTATACCAATGTGATTTATAAATTATACTATAATTTATAAATCATACATTGGTTAATACCGATAGGAAAGAAGTTTAGCACGAATGCAGTGAAGCAAATTTGGGCTATTACTTATTTCACATCGATAATAGTACAATTAGTCCATGTCGCAATTGGACTAAATTGAAAGTATTATCAGTATTTTTACCAGCACAAGGTTTTAATCGATAATAAAAGAAATGAAGCCATTGATGGCAAACGCTGAATTAATATTAGCTTATCACATCTAATCAAAAATCGATTTTAAAATATATGATATCATTCTAGTTTTAAAACAAAATTTATCATTTTTTTTAAGATATTTGTACCATTATCATAGTTTTAACCCTTATGAAATATACCAAGTATGGAAAATAACAAAGTGTATTTTCCTGGATTGAATGGACTTCGATTTTTTGCAGCCTTTGCAGTGGTGGTAACCCATATTGAATTAGTAAAACATTTTCAAGGTTATCCTACCTTATGGGTTGAACATACTAGTTCAGAATTAACTTTTAAAAATATTCTTCAAAAAATTGTTTTCCAAGCAGGTGGATTAGGGGTGTATTTTTTCTTTGTTTTAAGCGGTTTTTTGATCACCTTTTTGTTACTTACTGAAAAAGCCCAAACAGGCACTGTTGCTGTTAAAAAATTTTACTGGCGTAGAATTTTAAGAATATGGCCACTTTATTATTTTATAGTTATTCTTGGTTTTTTTGTAATTCCTTATATCACTACAGGTGGTTTTAACTTTACAAACAAGGAATTGAATGCAAACTATGGAACAAATTTATTACTTTACCTCATCATATTTCCCAATATAGCACACGCCATTTACAATCCAGTTCCATTAATAAGTCAAACTTGGTCAATAGGGGTTGAAGAGCAGTTTTATTTGATTTGGCCAGTGCTTGCTAAAAAAGCTAAAAACATATTTAAAATGTTAGTGGTAGTATTTTTGGTGATGGTTGGTATTAAAGTATTAATACTAATTTTATTTAAACTCGGTTATGGGAATAGAACACTTGAAATTTTTAAAAAATTTATGGCCATGAGTAAAATTGAATGTATGACTATTGGTGGAATGGGTGCATATTTACTTTTTAATTATAAAGAAAAATTTAAGTCAATAGTATATCATCCGCTTGTTTTACCAATGAGTTTAATCGCTATTCCAATTTTAATTTTATTTACGCCAAATTCAATTCAAGATGGAATTCATTTGGTTTATAGTGTGATTTTTTTATTCATTATTGCAAATATTTCAGGAAACCCAAATTCATTTTTAAAACTCGAAAATAAGACCTATAATTTTTTAGGAAAAATTTCTTATAGCATATATATGTATCATTTTATGTTGATTCCTGCTATGTTTTATTTATTCAAAAAAATAGGCATTTTCCCTTCAAATGAATTCGTCCCTCAACTCCTCATGTATGTATCAATTACAGGTATATCCATATTAGTTTCTTGGTTATCGTTTAACTATTTTGAAGGTTGGTTTTTAAAATTAAAATCCAAATATACTATCATTAAAAGTGGTTCATAAAATTTAATGAAAATCAATTCCCAAACTCATCAGTTTATTTATGCACTTTCCTTTATTGAAGGTGCCTCAGTTATGAGTGCAGAATTACTAGGGGCCAAAATGCTTGCTCCATTTTATGGATCATCTTTATATGTTTGGGCAACTGTAATGGCAGTTACTTTAGGTGGTTTGGCCTTAGGATATTTTGCTGGTGGAATTATTGCAGCAAAAAATAAAAATAACAATATGCTTTTTTATGTTGTCATCCTCGCTGCCATTTGCACTGCATTAATGCCTATTAGTTTAAAAGTTGTTAGCTTTATTTGTGCCTCCTTTTCATTAGTAATGGCTATCATTATTTCTACCATTGTTTTTTTAATGCCACCTGTATTCTTAATGGGTATGGTATCACCCTTGATTATCGAAAAATTAAATAATTCAGGACAAAATGCTGGAAAAATTGCAGGAAGTGTTTATGCAATTTCTACTCTTGGTGGAATATTGGCAACTTTTTTAATGGGATTTTATATCATTCCACATTATGGATTAAGTAAACCTGCATTATTTACAGGAATACTTTTGTCAATTTTACCATTATACGCAGTCTTTTTTGAAAGAATGAAATTTATGTTCTCTGTAACTTTATTTTTAATCATTGGGACAATCATTTTTAAACAAAATCATTTTACATCCGATATTAAAATATTATACCAAAAAGAAGGTTTATTAGGACAAATTATGGTAGTTGATTACCCTATTTATCAAAAAAATAATAGCCCTGACTATTATATTAGAATGATGCTATTTAACAGGGTAATTCAAACATTTGACAACAAAAACGATAGTGCGCATCGCTATTTCCCTTATGTTTCAATTCTTGTCAATGAAAGTAATTATCAAATTAAAAATGGAAATGCTTTATTACTTGGATTAGGAGGCGGTTGTGTAGCTAATGAATTACAGAAAAAAAACTTTAAGGTTGATGCTGTTGAACTTGATGAAAGGGTTGGAAAAGCTGCAAGCCAATTTTTTAATCTTCATAAAAACACTAAAGTTTTTATAGATGATGCCAGGAGGTATATTAGAAATTGTAACAAAAAGTATGATTTAATTGTGTTTGATGTATTTAAAGGTGAAGAGAATCCAGCGCACATCATAACTAAAGAAAGTTTGTTAGAGGTTAAAAAATTGCTTAACCCAATGGGCATGTTAGCTATTAATAGTTATGGGTTTAGAAGCGGTGTTAAAAGTAGCGGCACAGGAGCTATCATCAACACATTACATAATGGTGGTTTTTACACTAACATTGTCCCTAGCTCAATTAAGGAAGAAGAAGGTAACTTACTTATTTTTGCCAAAGAAGAAAGGTTTATTACAGAAAATAAACCTTTTCAGTTTGAAGCTTCTGTCTTAAGTTCATCACCCATTTTAACTGATGATAAGCCAATTTTAGAAATTTTAAATAAAGAAGCAGTGATGGCATGGAGAACTGCTTATGTTGAAACCGCAATTAAAGATTTTAATCAAAGAAATGTACCTTTGTTCAACTAAAAATATTAATACAAAAAATTAAAAATATGAATGATTATATTAATACCCATAAAGAACGATTTTTAGAAGAACTTTTCGAATTGCTCAGAATTCCATCTGTGAGCGCTGATCCTAGCTATAAAAATGATGTATTTAAAACTGCCGATGCTGTCGCGAATTCATTAAAAAAAGCGGGTGCTGATAATGTTGAAATTTGCCAAACAGCAGGTTATCCAATTGTATATGCCGAAAAAATAATAGATGAAAGCAAACCTACAATATTAGTTTATGGACACTATGATGTTCAACCTGCAGATCCTATTGACCTTTGGCATTCTAAGCCATTTGAGCCTGTTATTAAAAATGATAAAATTTATGCCCGTGGTGCATGTGATGATAAAGGGCAAATGTTTATGCACGTAAAAGCTTTTGAATCAATGATACAAACCAATACCTTGCCATGCAACGTAAAATTTATGATTGAAGGTGAAGAAGAAGTTGGCTCTACTAATTTAGGTATTTTTGTTGGTCAAAATCAAAGTAAACTCAAAGCTGATATTATTTTAATTTCTGATACTGGAATAATAGCTAATGATATTCCTTCCATTACTGTTGGCTTAAGAGGCTTAAGTTATGTTGAAGTTGAAGTTACCGGACCAAATCGCGACTTACATTCAGGCTTATATGGTGGTGCTGTAGCAAATCCAATAAACATCTTATGTGAAATGATTGCAAAAATGAAGAATGATAAAAATCACATTACAATTCCAGGATTTTATGATGATGTTGAAATTTTGTCTGAGCTTGATCGTGCTGAAATGGCTAAGGCTCCCTTTAATTTAGAAAATTATAAAAAAGCGCTAGATTTATCTGATATACACGGTGAAGATGGTTATTCTACCAATGAAAGAACATCAATCAGACCAACATTAGATGTGAATGGAATTTGGGGAGGTTACACTGGAGAAGGCGCAAAAACTGTAATTGCTTCAAAAGCATACGCTAAAATTTCTATGCGTTTGGTCCCTCACCAAAACAGTGAAAAAATAACTTCTCTTTTTGCTGATTATTTTAATAAAATTGCTCCCCCTTCTGTAAAGGTGAAAGTTACGCCTCATCACGGGGGCGAACCAGTTGTCACACCTAGTAATTCTATTGCTTACAAAGCGGCATCCTTAGCCATGGAAACATCCTTTGGAAAAAAACCCGTACCCGTTAGAAGTGGAGGAAGTATTCCTATTGTTGCTATGTTTAAGTCCGTTTTAGGACTAGATTCTGTTTTATTGGGATTTGGATTAGATTCAGATGCTATACATTCTCCCAACGAAAGTTATGGCCTTTTTAATTTTTATAAAGGAATTGAAACTATTCCCCATTTCTATAAAAATTTTACCGAACTTCATCAAAAATAAGAAAACATGAAAAGGAGAAATTTTATTAAAACCACAGGATTAGGATTAGCTGTAATAACCTCAAATTGTAGCAATATTTTTGCAACTAATGGCTTTACTAAAATTAAATTAAACATAGTTGTATTATTAAGTGGTGGCGTTAATTTCAATGATATAGTAAAAAATGATAATAATAACAATAGCATCTGCTTTGATAGCAATTTTCAAGGGAAAATAATTTGCCATAATAAAGTTAAATACACAGGCAACATTATGGAACACGCTGATGCACTTTTAGCTGCACTTCAACCTTTTAAGAGTAATCCTCATCAACAAATATTCATTGGTAACCAATATGCTGAATCAACTAATTGCATATTAAATTCTAACATTCCTTTAGAAATACACGCTGTTTCTCCTCTTACTATTGATAAGCCTTATAATGCTGATGCAGCCGTTTTTGAAAAAGCATTTCAAAATTTAAACCCTTTAAATGATACAACTATTATATTAAATCTTGAGGATACTGATGTTGCACATTATAGTTATGAAAAATATTTAGAGGTGCTTTCATATTATTCACTGCAATTAAATAAAATCTCAGCCATTATTTTTAATGAAAGTAACAATCAAAATTATCAATGTACTTTAACTGTGGCTTCTGTATTAGGAAGAAATGGATTTGCAAATGATATTGAGTCAGAAAACTTTTCTTATTGCACTGATCATTATCATGAAAATGCCAGGAATTTATTCTTACTTTCTTACCAAAAATCTTCACAAAAGACTTTAATATTTGATGAAACTCCACTCGATAGCTCTGAATTTTTCAAGGCAAGCATAAATGTTCCTATTTAAGATTTAAAAATTGATCAACGCGATTAAAGTTTGTGTTATTAAAGTCCAAATTGACTTAAATTTAACATTTATTACACCAACAAAAGCAAATTAATGGCAACCTCAATTTCAATTGCTCGTTATGCCATCAAATAATACGCACCATATGTCGATCTTAAAAAGTTTAAAAATACTTTCAATACTTTGTTTTACATTATTGCAACTTAGTTCATGTAAATTTAAAGAAGTTGAATTTAAAAAAATTGAATCTTTTAAAGTACTAAATACTGATAAACAAGGTGCTACTGTTGAACTTTATATATTACTTAAAAATCCCAATAAAATGGCCATCAAAGTTTCAGACTTGGATTTAAATGTTATTGTTAACCAAACCAATATTGGAAAAGTGAAACTTGCAGAAAAGGTAAAAATTAATGCCAACAGTGAAAAAGCGCATCGTTTTGTAATCAAGGCTAATTATGGGGATATTGCGGTTGGTGGCTTTTCTTCTATTCTTTCCATGATAATGTCTAAAAAAGTCAATATATCATGCCAAGGTAAGTTAAAGGCACAATCACTTGGTATTTCACGAACAATGCCAGTTGACTTTAAGGGAGAAGTTCCACTCAGCTATTTTACAAAATAGAAATTTTAAATAAATTTTGAAAGTTGAGATATATTTCCGAATTTGGCAAAACAAATTTGAAATATATCCTTTATGAAAGCCTTTAAAATCAATAAAATATTAGTGCCCGTTGACTTATCAGCCAACAGTATGCTAGCTCTCGAGCACGCCACTTTTATGGCAAAATTATTTAAAGCCGACATCATTCTTGCGCATGTTATGGAAACTAAGGTAGCCAAATTAGATTTGGGCACCTTTACTGCTTCCGACAAAAAATATGCTGAGCAAATTATTAATGAAAAGCTTAGCTCCTTGGCTACGGAATTACGCATTAAAATTGGCGGAAAAGTAACTTATATTGTAAAAGCAGGTAAAATAGCAAAAGGCATCGCTGATGCTACTGCAGAAAGTAAGGCCGATATTATAATTATGGGAACACATGGTGTAAGTGGCTTTGAAGAATTTTTCATGGGTAGCAATGCTTTTAGAGTAGTAACTGAAGCAAAAGTACCTGTAATTACGGTTCAAACTCATGCTTCTAAATTAGGTTTCGAAAATATTTTATGCCCTATTGATAGCTCCGATCCTTCTAGAGAAAAGGTTCGTTACGTGCTTGAATTAGCTAAAAAATACAACTCAAAAGTTCATATTTTAGGAATTTTGAGTGTTGATGACGATGACGCAGCTTTGTTACTTGATAAAAAATTAGAACAAGTAGAAAAATATTTTGCAAAACACGAAATTAACTACACTATGGAAATGGTGGAAGGCGAAAATCTTGCTACCGTTACCATGAAACAAGCAAAAAAACACAAAAGTGATTTAATTGTAATCATGACTGAGCAAGAAGATAATTTTGCTGGGTTACTGATGGGCCCTTATGCACAACAAGTAGTAAACCATTCTAAAATTCCAGTGATGAGTATAACACCTGACCCATCAGGATTCTCTGACAATAAATTGTCTGCAGGAAGTTAAATCTATAGTAATAATTTTCTCAGAAAGCTGCTCCAAAAAGCAGCTTTTTTATTTTATATATACATTAATGTTTAAAATGTCTCACTCCAGTGAACACCATAGACATTTCATGTTCATTGCAATAATTAATAGATAAATTATCTTTTACTGATCCTCCAGGTTGAATTACTGCCTTTATTCCTTCATTAAAGGCTATTTCAACACAATCTGGAAAAGGGAAAAATGCATCGGAAGACATTACAGCTCCATCTAACGTAAAATTAAATTCCTTAGCTTTAATGATTGCATGTTTTAATGCATCAACTCTAGAAGTCATGCCAACTCCACTTGCTACCAGTTGTTTGTTTTTAGCTAGAACAATTGTGTTACTTTTACTATGTTTCACAATTTTATTTGCAAATTCTAAGTCTATTAATTCGGCCTGTGTTGGAGCATTTTTAGTAACACAAGTCATATCCTTAATGAGTTCAGTTGACCTGTCTTTATCCTGTTCAATAACACCATTTAATAAACTCTTAAATGAAATTGTAGGAAGGTCAGTAGAATTCAACTTTAATATAATTCGATTTGATTTTTGAATTAAAATTTCAAAGGCATCTTGATCAATATTTTTAGCTATAAGAACTTCAAAAAACAATTTATTCATCTCATTTGCAATTTCATTTGTGATGGTTTCATTACAAATTATTACTCCTCCAAATGCTGATATTGGGTCACCTGCTAATGCTTTTTTCCATGCTTCTAACAAATTATCATCACTTGCTAATCCACATGCATTATTATGCTTCAAAATAGCTATTGTAGGCTCATTAAATTCATGTATTAAATTTATTGCAGCATCAATATCCAATAAATTATTGTAGGAAATATCTTTGCCATTTAGCTTAGTGAATACATCTTTTAAATTACCATAAAATCTACCTTTTTGATGGGGATTCTCACCATAACGCAAAGTATGTACTTCATCGCTTTTTCCATAGTAATTATGATTATGCTCCACCTTATTCCCATTAAAATAGTTAAATATGGCATTATCGTAAAGACTGGTTAATTTAAAAGCTTCTCTTGCAAAATACTTCCTTGTTTCTTCAATAGTAACTCCATTGTCATGATGCAAAATATCAAGCAACTCATGATATTGATGCCTACTACTAATAATGATTACATCTTTAAAGTTTTTTGCAGCAGCCCTAATGAGCGAAATTCCACCAATATCAATTTTTTCTATAATTTCTTCCTCCATTGTAGAATTGTTTACTGTTTCTTGAAAAGGATATAAATCTACAATTACCAAATCAAAAACTGGAATGTTATATTGCTTTAAAACCTCAACATCTTCTGGTTTATCTTGGCGTGCTAAAATACCTCCAAAAACATTCGGATGTAATGTCTTCACTCTGCCTCCTAAAATAGATGGATAACCTGTTAAATCTTCTATCCGGTGCGTAATCATACCTTGTTGTTCAACAAATGTTTGAGTACCACCTGTGGTGTAAATATTTACATTTAATCGTTTTAATTGTTCTAGTACTAATTCTAAATTATCTTTATAATAAACCGAAATTAAAACATTTTTAATGGTGCGCGAAGAGCTCATTTCTATTTTTTAAGACAGCAAAATTATGGTTTATTAATTCTAAAAAATACTTTGTTAATGATTTTTAATAAGTATAAAAATCAAGCTTCTTTAATGATTCATTTATCATGTTTGGCTGTATCTAATTCCAGCAATCAATAAATCATCTACTCGCTCATGCACTCCTTGCCATTGTTCAAAAATATGATTGATTTGCTCATCTTGAATTACATGTGAAGTAGTATGTAAACTTACCAACATTTCTTTTAATCGTTTGCTCTTGAATTTTTTGCCTTTTTCTCCTCCAAATTGATTCGAAAATCCATCTGTGCACAAATAAATGTAATCGCCATGCTGTAACTGAAATACTTTTTCTGTAAACCTTTCAAATAAGTTCGCACTTCCTGCTCCAATTATCATCCGATCACCTTTCAACTCAATCAAATTTTGGTTCCTAATAATATATATTGACATTCTTGCTCCTGCATATTCTAATTGACCTTTTTCAAAATCAAATTTGCAGATAGTACACCTCATATTTTCAGCTTCATAATTATTTTTTTCATTAATTTTAAGTGTCTCCTTTACTCCTAATTGCAACTCATCAAGTACATGAGCAGGTCGGGTAATTCCTTTTAAATTTACTATATCATTTAACATGGTTAAGCCAATAACACTCATCAAAGCGCCTGATACTCCATGCCCAGAGGCATCTGCTATTCCCACAACAGCGCTTTTAGTTTGCCTTTTTGAATTTTCTTGCTTCGAAAAAAAGTAAAAATCTCCTCCAACTAACAACTTAGGATTGTATATTATAAAGGTCTCTGGAAACACCTTTTTTATTTCAGTCAAACTCGGAAGTATGGCTCTTTTTATTTTATTGGAATAATTAATGTTGTCGTTTATCTTAAACAAAGCGCTTTCCAACTCGTTACTCTTACGCTCTACTATTTCTTTTTGCTGGATAACATCTGCTGTACGTAATTTAACTTTTTCTTCTAGGATTCTGTTTTCCCTTTTTAAAACACGTTCCCGTAATCGAACATAAAGGGCAATTAAACTTATAATTAACAATAAAGAAATTACATAAAAGTATTTTGTTCGCCAAAATGGTGGCTCAATATTTAAATTAAAAGACTTTTCTTTTGTTGACCATTTACCATTTGAATCAGTCACCATAATTCTAAATCGATAATTTCCCGGAGGAACATTGGAATAGTTGATTCTATTTTGATAACTCGTGGTGGTCCAGCTATTCTCCAATCCTTCCATGATATATCTGTACCTTGTTTTGTGTGGATTCAAATAACTAGGTGATACAAATTCAATAGAAAAATAATTTTCAAAATACTTCAAATTAATCAACTTCTTGCTATCAAATATAGTGTCCAATTCTAACCTCTTTTCAAATAGATTAAACGCTTGCAAATAAAGGTATGGTTCACGATTCTTTATGTTTTTTACAACTTTAGGATTAAAATATACAACTCCGTTGATACCCCCAAAATAAATTAAACCATTATTATCTTTACAAAATGCGCCTTGATTAAATTCATTGGATGGTAAACCATTTTGATCATCGAAATTTTTTAAGGTGCTTGAGATTAAATTATCGGCTTGCTTTGGACTATCAAAAAGCATTTCAGGCCTTGGCAATTTAAATGTGAAAATACCTTTATTGGTGCTTATCCACATGTCATGATCATTATCTTCAACTATTCCATATACAATATCAAGACTGCCTCCAGGCAAACTATTGAAGGTATATACTTTATTGTTTTTCTGATTGATGGCATTTAATCCTCGCTCTGTTCCAATCCATAAGGTATGGAAGCTATCCTCTATAATGCTCACTGCCACATCGCTCGATAATCGTCCTGTTGTTTTTGAAGTTGTTGAAATCAAAGTAAAATGTTCACGAGCTACATCTAACCTATTGACACCATTGTCCTGCAAACTAATCCATAATGTGTTATCATCGGTAAAGTGCAAGCTAGTAACCGCATTTTGGCCAATGGAATTCGGGTTCGAACTATGCTTATAGACTTTTGCCAATTTAGTTTTAATGTTATATCTTATTAATCCCTCACTAAATGTCCCTATCCACAATTCATTTTCTCTATATGTAACACAAGAAGCTGATAACCCTGAAATTCCTAGTGATTTTAAATTTTTAATTTCAAGTCGCTCAAATTTCCCATTTGCTTGAGTAAATTTTAATAATCCTTCTCCGTCAGTTCCAACCCAAATATTACCATTGTCGTCCTTCATCACACAACTATACATCAAACCTATAGATTCGTCTGAATTAACTCGCTCTTGATATTTATTATTAGTTATTTTATTTAATTTATTTTCAAAAACCGAAAGTCCAACGGAGGTGGATATATATAAGAAATTTTCATCATGATATAGCCCCCATATATCATTACTACTGACTGTATTCTTATCAAAAATATCATGTCTTATTACATTAAATACCTTGGCTCCGGGATTAATTAAATCTATTCCACCTCCATCAGTACAAATCCATATTAAACCGTTCGAATCTTCGTATAACCTATTTAAATAATTATAACTTAATGAATTATTGTTATAAATTTCATGACTAAATTGAAAAATTTTATCATTTGCTAGATTATACATCACAATACCACTACGATATGTTGAAAACCACCAATTTCCTTCTCGGTCTATAATCGCTGATTGCAAATTCTCATTTAATGCTTCTATTTTCTGGGTTATTTTATCAAACACTTTACGATAAGTTCCAGTGTTAACATTAAAATTTAATATAGTGCCATCGTTTGTTACTAAATATAATGAGTCTGAATTGCTTTTGTTTGGTATTATAGTCTGAAAATTATATGAAGGTATTTTCTTATAAATTTTGCTCACTAAAAATGTACCATTAGCCTTTTTATAATTGGATAAGGAATAATACAATCCAAATTGGGTAGCTAACCAAACTGTCTTATTTTTATCTTCATACATGTTGGTTATTCTGTAATAGTCAGGCAATCGTTCAAGTAAATCGTACTTTAAAGGATAAATTTCCTTGCTTTTATAATCTAAGATAAAGTACTGAAATTGTGAATTAGAAAACCATATATTTCCATTGCTATCTTGCATTATGCTAGAAATCGATTGTATTTTAAAAAATTCCTTCTTCCAAAGCAATTTCGGGACTCTATAAAAATTTTTAGTTTTTCTCTTATACATACAAAGTCCACCATTGTCTGTTCCAACCCAAATATTTCCTTCCTTATCCTCTAACAGACAATTAATAATATTTCCAGATAAACTTGTTTCATCTTCTGGGTTAAACTTAATGGCTTCAAAATGATACCCATTAAATTTAAACAAACCATCAGCAGTACCTACCCAAATAATACCAAATCGATCCTCAATAACGCAATTAGCGCTGCTCAAACTTAGGCCATCTTTGGTACCGAAATTCTTAAACTTGTAATTAATTTGATTACTTGATGATTCACCATTTTGAGAATATCCTGCTATTCCCAAAAACAGGAAAGTAACGATAAAAATGTTGTGTATTAATCTTGTCAAAATTATTGCTTTTGAACTCGCTGCAATGTAAAAATTTAATGTTAATTCATTTTATTTTTTTACTAAATTTATTGACCTTTTTTCGTTAACTCAAAAAATAAAGAAAAAAATTAATTTATTAAACATGAAAAAATAGCAGTATATAAGCAGCTTTCAAGCCATTTTTTCATTTTACTTTCCTTTTTTCAGACATTATTTCCGAAACACCTCTCTGATATTCGGTTTGGATAGAAAATTGTGCTTCATGATTGAAACGATAAAAAAACTAAAAATGAATCTAAATAATTTCACCATTAAATCACAAGAAGCAGTGCAACAAGCCATGCAAATTGCTACTGTTAATTCGCAACAGGCCATAGAAAATGGACATCTCTTAAAGGGAATATTGGCTGTTGATGAAAATGTTACCCCATTTATCCTAAAAAAGTTAAATGTAAACACTGCTATGTTCATTAAAGTACTCGACAAAATTGTTGAAACTTACCCAAAAGTAAGTGGAGGTCAGCCTTACCTTTCAAATGCTGCAAACCAAGCCATAGCAAAAGCATCAAATTTCTTAAAAGAGTTTGGTGATGAATTTGTTTCTATTGAACACTTGCTTTTAGGTATTCTCGCCAGTAACGATGTAATTTCACAATTACTAAAAGACAATGGCGTTAACCAAAAGGACCTAAAAGCTGCAATTTCAGAACTTAGAAAAGGTGCTAAAGTCACTAGTCAAACTGCGGAAGAAAATTACAACTCTCTAAACAAGTACGCAATAAATCTTAATGATCAAGCTAAAAGTGGTAAACTTGACCCAGTTATTGGTCGTGATGAAGAAATTAGAAGAGTATTGCAAATCTTGTCAAGAAGAACCAAAAATAATCCAATTTTAGTTGGTGAACCTGGTGTAGGTAAAACTGCCATTGCCGAAGGTCTTGCGCATCGTATTTTAAATGGTGATGTCCCCGACAATTTGAAAAGTAAACAAATATTTTCGCTTGATATGGGCGCCTTAATTGCAGGTGCAAAGTATAAAGGCGAATTTGAAGAAAGATTAAAATCAGTAGTTAAAGAAGTGATTGCTGCCGAAGGTGAAATTGTTCTTTTTATTGATGAAATTCATACTTTAGTAGGTGCTGGCGGGGGCGAAGGGGCTATGGATGCTGCCAACATCTTAAAACCTGCGTTGGCTAGAGGTGAACTTAGAGCAATTGGTGCTACTACGCTAAATGAATTTCAAAAATATTTTGAAAAAGATAAAGCATTGGAAAGAAGGTTTCAAAAGGTAATGGTTGATGAACCTAGCGCTGAGGATGCAATTTCCATTTTACGGGGTATCAAAGAAAAATATGAAGCACACCATAAAGTGAGAATTAAAGATGAAGCTATTATCTCTGCTGTTGAATTATCGCAAAGATATATTAATGACCGTTTCCTTCCCGACAAGGCTATTGACTTAATGGATGAAGCTGCCTCTAAACTTAGAATGCAAATGAATTCTATGCCCATAGAATTGGATGTTTTGGAAAGAAAAATTCGCCAACTAGAAATTGAAAGAGAAGCAATAAAAAGAGAAAACGACACAAAAAAATTAGAAGAACTAAATCGTGAAATTGCTGAACTTTCAGATGATCGTGCTGATATAAGAGCAAAATGGCAAGGCGAAAAAGAAGTAGTAGAAGGTATACAAAAAGCCAAAGAACAAATTGAAAGTTTAAAGTTTGAAGCTGAACAAGCCGAAAGAGCTGGAGATTACGGCAAAGTTGCTGAAATTAGATATGGTAAAATTCAAGAAGCCAATCAAAACTTAAAAAATTTTGAAAGCAAATTGGCTGAAATGCAAACCAAAGGTTCTCAATTAATTAAAGAAGAAGTTGACAGTGAAGACATTGCTGGTGTAATTGCTGGATGGACAGGTATTCCTGTTTCACGGATGCTGCAAAGTGAACGCGAAAAACTTTTACAACTTGAAGCAGAACTTCATAAAAGAGTGGTTGGCCAAAATGAAGCTATTGAAGCAATTAGCGATGCAGTAAGAAGAAGTCGAGCAGGTTTGCAAGATACTAAAAGACCCATTGGTTCATTCATTTTCCTTGGTACAACTGGTGTTGGAAAAACTGAACTTGCGAAGGCTTTAGCTGAATTTTTATTCAATAATGAAAACAGTATGACTCGAATTGATATGAGTGAATATCAAGAAAGACATGCCGTGAGCCGCTTAGTTGGTGCTCCTCCAGGATATGTAGGTTATGAAGAAGGTGGTCAATTAACAGAAGCTGTGAGAAGAAAACCTTATAGTGTGGTGCTTCTCGATGAAATTGAAAAAGCGCATCCTGATGTTTTTAATATTTTACTTCAAGTGCTTGATGATGGACGTTTAACCGATAATAAAGGACGAGTCGTAAATTTCAAAAATACTATCATCATTATGACCTCGAACATGGGTTCTCACTTAATTCAAGAAAACTTTGAAAATATTAATAGTGAAATTGATAGTGAAAGATATGATCAAATAATGGCGAAAACAAAATTGGAGGTTTTTGAATTATTAAAGAAATCAATTCGACCCGAATTCTTAAATAGAATAGATGAAACAATTATGTTTACTCCTTTAAATCGTAATGATGTTCATCAAATTGTAGAAATGCAATTTAACAGTATTGCAAAAACTTTAAGTGAAAACGATATTCATATTGCAGCAACCTCAGAAGCAATTGATTGGCTTGCTCAACTTGGCTTCGATCCTCAATTTGGCGCTCGTCCAATAAAAAGAGTAATGCAAAAAAGAGTCTTAAATGAACTTTCAAAGCAAATTCTCTCAGGAAAAGTTACTAAGGATGCAAATATTGTACTCGATGTTTTTAACAATGAATTTGTCTTCAGAAATCCAATTGAAAAAGAAATAAAAAAGAGTTAACTTTATATGGGCGATGGTATTAAATATTATCGCCCTTTTTTATAAAATTTCAACCTTAGTAGCACCATTGCCATACTTTTGAAAACTCGCTGGATAAAATTTAATTCCCTTATATTCCTTCAGTAAATCCAAAATTGATTCTCTTAAAATTCCATTTCCTATGCCGTGAATAAAAGTAATTGAGGCATAGTTTAATTGAATGGCTTTCTCCAATTCCTTCTTAAATACACTCAACTGAACTTGTAACATTTGGGTAGCACTTAGTCCTATTTGATGCTCCAACAACTCCGAAATATGTAAGTCAACTTCTTCAGCTTTTCTGAGGTAATGATTCGGTTTTGAAATTTTTTCATTAACCTTAAATTCCTTTGCTAAATGTAAGTCAGGGGGTTCAATAACAGGTTGTTTCAATTTGTCAATATCTTCTTTAATTAGCAACTGATAAATGATGGCTTTGTTGTTTACAAGTCCCGAAAATTGATAACTAGACTCTTTATAAAATTTACTTGCCTTTAAAGTTATCACTTGTGCCAATGGATAAATAGGTTCCATCTTCTTTGAGTCATTAATTAAACATTGAAATCTTAATTTGCAAAACGTCTCAATTTCTTCTCTCTTTATGCTTTTGATTAACTGTGTTATGCCATCATTAATCTGGTTTTGCGCAAATTTCAATACTTTATCTGATTCAATAAAATATAACTCAAAGTAAAAATTATAGCTAGAGTTATTTACTAAATACAAATCTAAATCGCTTTGAAATATATTTGAGTTATCCTTTGGAACAAATAACAAACTTATTTGATGATGTTCTTTATTTGAAATTGGTAACTGAATTTCACTTTCAATGTTAACTTTAGGAATATTTATTTTCACAAGTTTCTTAATCAAAAATGGAGAAATAAATCCATCATCATCACTAACCATTACGGTTAGCTTATCTTTAATAGAAACTATAACTCCGCCTCCAATTTCATTTAAAAATGAAACCCTATCACCTATTTTAAATTCCATTTCTCAATCAAAATTATTTCACAGCTATCATACTAATTTCAACATTTACATTTTTCGGCAAACCAGCAACAGCAACTGTTTCTCGTGCTGGATAACTATCATTAAAATAAGAAGCATACACTTCATTTACTTCTTGAAAATGATTCATACTACTTAAAAAAATTGTAGTTTTAACTACATGATTTATGGAATAATCTGCCGCTTCAAGAATGGCTAAAATATTCTTCATTACCCTTTGGGTTTCACTTTTAATATCGGTCATTTCTAATTCTCCTAATTGAGGATTTATTGCAATTTGTCCTGACATGTATAGCATATTTCCCACCTGCACTGCTTGACTGTAAGGACCAATAGCTTGAGGTGCGTTGGCTGTGTGAATTATCTTTTTTTCCATTACTTATTTAACTTAAAATTAATGGCCGAAGTTATAGTTTTACAATTACATTTGTTTCATCATTTTGTAATATTTTCATGGAATATGTTGTCATTTGCCTCACTGCCTTTGGTGCTTCGCTTCTAACCTTTTTTTCAGGTTTTGGACTAGGTACTATTCTTACTCCTGTAATGATTCTCTTTTTCCCACCCCAAGAAGCAATTGCATTAACTGGAATTGTTCATCTACTTAATAACATTTTTAAATTGATTTTACTAGGCAAACAAACTGATAAGCATATCGCTCTTAAGTTTGGTTTAACAGCCATTATTGGCTCTTTTATTGGTGCCTATGTCTTAATTTATTTGTCGCATAATCTCTTTCATTTCAATTACCAACTTTTCGGAAAAACAATGGAGGTCACTTTTATAAAATTGTTGGTTGCAGCATTAATGATTGTTTTTGCCTTATTTGAAATTATACCTCAGCTAAAATCTCTTCAATTTGATGTAAAATATTTAAGCCTAGGTGGCTTCATTAGTGGCTTTTTTGGTGGTCTTTCCGGAAATCAAGGTGCTTTAAGAAGTGCTTTTTTGTTAAGGTACGGATTGAGTAAAGAAGTTTATATTGCCACTGGAGTGGTTATTGCCTGCATGATTGACCTCACACGCTTAAGTATTTATTTTTCTGCAAGTGCAAATAATGATTATTGGGAAAATGATAGTTTGTTATTTGCCGCAATAATTAGCGCATTTTGTGGTGCCTATATAGGTAACAAATTATTAAAAAAAATTACTATTGGCTTTGTTCAAACGCTCGCAAGTTTCATGATAATCATATTGGCCTTACTTCTTGCTATTGGGTTCATCTAAATTATACCAATTGCATGTATTTTTTTGTCCAAAAAATTACCTTTACTTATTATAAATTAGTACATGAGTTTATGGTATAATGCCGATGGAGTGT
>DAORKI010000042.1:0-27265 GCA_035439485.1 Bacteroidia bacterium | reverse complement strand
CCATTTTCACAAGGCCAACATCTCTCCCGTTTAAAAATGACTTTTTGAGGGACGAATAAATAGTAATTGAGTACTTGGAGTTATTCAAAAATATTGTTGTTTAAATCCAGATTACGCATTAGAAATGCGTAAACAATAAAGAAATTGTAAATCAGATTTTTACAAATCTGATAACATTTTCTAAATCGGGATTAACTCAACTTATACGAAAGAGAAATGGTTTTTAGACCATTTCAAACTGAGGTAAAAGCCGATAATCATTAGTTAGACCAAATTTGTTTGGTCTAATACAAATATCACATCGGTATAAATCAAGTAGTTCGATTTTTTAAATCTACTATTGATAAATTTGGGTCAAGGATTCCAAACATTTGCATATAGATATTATAAAAAAGACGTACATTCAAAATGAACATACGTCTTTTTAATTACCTTTTGTATAACTACTGTACACTCACTTTTGTAAATGCGTTACCCACTTTTACATGATATAAACCTTTAGCGTTATTGCTTAAATTAATACTAAATTTATTTCCAAAACCGTTAATACTAAAAGGAACAATTCTTCCAGATAAATCATATACAGCAATACTTTGAGGATTTAATTTTTTATTAGATTCAATGGTAAAAATGCCATTGCTTGATGGGTTAGGAAATATAGAAAACAAATTAGTTTCATTGTTTTCGATACTACCAGTCACTCCCATACTTCTTACACTATTTTGGAGTAAAAATACACCACTATCGAAAATTCCATCCATAACATCAGCCACTACAATTTTAAAGTGATAGGTTTCTCCAGCATTAAGGTTGATACCAGCAGTTAACATTTGTGTGTATCCATCAAATGCCACAGTTGTATCAGTGCTATTGTCAATATATAAACTATCGAAAGGGGTTGGACATGCAGTACCAACAGTATTGTCATGAACAGTGTTTATTGAAACAATGGTTGAACTGTCGGGTAAAATTGCAATGTTAGTAGCGTTGTTGAGATATGTACCATTGATACCTGGACCACTAACTAGTAATAAAAATGCATCATTAAAGTTGCAAATAAATTCAGGGTATTCTTCGGAACCCCAAACATACTCAAAGTAAATATTTCCAAACGTAGGCACTGCATCAAACTCAAGAGCACAAGCATCATAGGTTTGGTAACCAACTGAGTTTGTAATATCCATATCGAAACTATTTCCAAAAGAACTTGAGGAGAAATACGAAGCTGGATTTGGTATTTGGCTAGCATTACCTGTACTTAAAATTAAACCATCACCCATTGGAAAACTACTCACGGCTGTGGTCATTTGTCCAAAGGCTTGAGAATCGCAATTAATTACTAAATTATTAATTGTAATGCCACTTCCTTGTAAATAATTAGCAATAGCTGTGTCGTTGATTGGGGCCACAGTGACCTGCGCGTTTACCAATAAAAATGGAAACATGGATAAAATAAATAGAAATTTTTTCATGGTTAAAAAATAAAAGTTTAGGCGAAATTAATAAGATTTCTTGAAATACGCTATTCTTTCATTATTTGACTGGGCAAATTAGGTTTAGCATAACTTAATCTACTAATAAACAATGGCTTATAATAAGCATCAAGACCTGCAACTGTCAATGAATCAAGGGCAGATAAATTGACAAAACCATCATTTTTTATTGCATTTTCATCTATCATAATTTCAATTATTTGTCCAATAATAATTGTGGTCTGATTAGATAATAAGTTTAATTTTTCTTTAAACTCAAGCCCTATTTTTACCCTACTTTCACTTACATAAGGAGCCTTACAACTATTAGAAAAATAGGCAGTAAGACCAGTTACTTCGAACTCAGAGGTAAATTTATCATACCTAGCAGAGCAATGATGTGCAGCGTTCAAAATATTTTCATGAACATGATTTAAGGTGTAATATTTTTGGGACAAAATATTTTCAAATGTATGTCTTTCAACTTCATGAGGACGACAAACCATGCCTAATAGGGGTGGATGAGCGCCAACATGAAATATAGAATTAAATGGTGCTAAGTTTGTATTTCCTTTTTCATTTATTGTTCCAACAAGATTGAGTGATTTGAAGCCAGCAATAGAATTGATAAAGGTTGTTCTGAACCTTTGTTCCATTGCATTGATATCATCTAAGGTATAAGTTTTCATCAATATATATTATCGAATTGTTGACATTCCACCATCAACTTTTAAAATTTGACCTGTAATAAAACTTGCATCTGAGCTTAAAAGATAGCAAGCTGCGGAGGCCATATCATTTACATTTCCATACTTTTGCAAAGGATGACGTTTAGCAGCAGCTTCTTTTTTTATGTCATCCATTAATAATTTGTTTGCTAAGTGAGTATTTGTTAGAGAAGGAGCTATGGCATTAACCCTAACCAATGGAGCCAATTCAGCTGCTAAGCTATAGGTTAAGCCTTCAATAGCCGCTTTTGCTGCTGAAATAGAGGCATGAAAAGGCATCCCAGTTTGTGCTGCAACTGAACTAAATAAAACTATAGAACCTTTAGCTAACTTTAAATTGGGCAATGTTTTTTGAATTACTTTAATAGCACCTAAAAAATTTATTTGCCAATCATTGTAAAAATCTTGTGATGATAATCTATGCAATGGCTTTAGGTTAATACTACCAGGACAGTATACTAAACCATCGATTTGATCGGGCAAAAAATTGGGATTAAATTCATCAACTAAAGCATCAAAAACTACTGATTTGCTTGAATCAGAGAAATTAATGGGAGTTCGTTGTGCACTATAAACTTGGTGTCCTTGTGAAATAAGTTTTTCAGCTATACATTTTCCTATTCCGGAGCTTGCACCAATTATTAAATAATTCATAAAGTGTTTTTGATTACAAACACCTTATGATACAATTTGTTTAATTATAAATAAAAAGCAATCTTTATTCTATTTTGTTTTAACTACTTTAAATGTTTGGTAAATAGAATTATTAACCACAGTTAGAAAGTATACTCCATCATGATAATTTTTTAAATCAACCATAATTTGTCCACTTGAATTTAAGTCTTTGATTTCACTTTCATAAATTATTTTACCATGTAAATCGCACAACACAATATAGGTTTGCCCTATGTTTGTATTATTGAAATTAATGGTTACATAATCGGAACTTGGGTTTGGAAAACAAATAATGTCTGTGGTTAAATTAGTATTTGACAAATTATTAACCACAGATACGAAATTTGGTTTATTGAAAGTTCTTAATAAACCATTATTTCCAACAATATAACCTTTATTATTTTGATAAATTATGCTATTTAAGTCGCTTAATTCGCCAATGCTGTATCTATTCCAAGTGGCACCATTATTTATTGAAGTGTAAATAATTCCATCGGTTGCTATAGCCCACACTGTATCGTTGTTACAAACAATGTCGTTAAAATTAACATCAGCACCTGACAGCGACACATTCCAGGTATTACCTCCATCACTTGTTTTTAAAATAAACCCAAAATCACAAGCCAAATAACCTATTGTTGAATCTTTTAAGCAAATACTATTTATATTGACATTAGTAGGAGAACTAATTGAAAGCCATGTATTGTTTTGCTTTTTCAGAATAGTTCCTTCATTTCCAACCACTATTACACTATTGTTGTTGATGGCAATTTTGTTTAATTTTTTATTGGTGCCTGCATTTTGATTTTGCCAAACACTTCCATTATATTTAATTAATTTACCATTATTTCCTATTGCGTAAGCAGAATTTTGAGATATGAATTTGATATCATTTAAGCTTTCGTTATTTCCAAAGGATAATTCATTCCATGTATTACCTTTGTCTATTGATTTCAATAAATTTCCGTTTCCTGTGGCAATGTACCAACCATTATTAAAAATAAAGATTGAATTTAATTGTATAGGATTATTTAATGTATAGGCAAGGGACCATGTTTTTCCGCTATCTGATGTTATAATGCAATTTCCATTATCTATAATTGCAATTCCGTACAGTTCATTTTCAAATGCAATATCTTTAAGGTTAAATGCAGGTACTGAAATTGATTCGGAATTAAAAAGATTTTCAACAGCAATTGCCTTTTGTAACATCAATACTTTGGAGCAACCATTGGTATCGATAATAGAATGAATTATATCAAATTTCCCTGGAAAATTAAAGTTGCAGGTCGGAGCGTACACGTTGTAGCTAGCATTATTACTCAATTGCCAACTAGAACTGAACACCGTACTTTGATTTATTTCAGGAGTAAGAACCACCTCATCAAAAGGCAATAATACTAATTGATTATTAATTTCGAAATTTGCATTGGGATTAATAATTGAAACACTATCAATAAGGTTACTTAAAATTGGTGGATCGGTGCTTACTAAACTGATGCTAAAATTTGTGCCATTCGAAATTGTATTTGGAAGAACACCGTAAACAGAGCCACTCGTATTACTGTTTATACCTCCAATATCCGTAATAGAAATATTTGAACCATTATTGTTTGAAAGGTGAACTCTAAATTCATTTGAAGGATTTAAAATACTACTTAAATTGAAATTTAATAAAATCGAATCACCAGCACAAAATTGATTTGAGTTTAATGGTAATAAATTGATTGAAATGTTGGTTGAAGGGTTAGGTAAAATAGAAAAAACATTATTGCTTGAATCTGAAATAACACTATTTTGCGCATCAATGATTTTGATAAAACAATTGTTGCTTGTGGTATTTGGGACCTGCCAAACATAGCTACTATCACCAATTACTGTATTTAGGAGGCTATAAGTGTTGCCATTATTTTCTGAAAAGTAAATTTTTTGATAACTAGAAATACTTGATGACCATTTAATGGTTTTAAAACTACCAGCAAATAATGTTTCGCCACCATTAGGGGTTAAAACATTTATACTTGGGACATTAGAAATTATTGAAAAATTTGAAGAACTAATATCTGATGGCATAAGAACTCCAGATTTGGCAATTTTAATTTTTACATTATTGGAAAAAATGTTAGGAGTTTGCCAAAAATAGTAAGAAGGCACACTAGGTATGTTATTTGCTATTGGAATAAAAGAAAGTCCATTATCTATTGTGTAAAAAAGATCTATAGAATTAACTCCGTTAGCTAACCAATCAATATAATAGCCATTCCCAGCTATTAAATTTTCACCACCATTAGGATTAAGTAATTGAATATTCTCATTAGTAATATTCAAACTAAAAGTGTTAATGTTTTCATCACTTAAAAAGGGGTTATTGCTGTGTATAATTTTAATTATACAATTATTGCTAATAAGATTTGTAGGTTGCCAATTGTAGTAGTTTAAATTGTAAACATTTGTTTCAATAGTATCCCAATTAATACCATTATCAATTGAAAGTAAAATGTTTACAAAGTCTACTCCAAAACTTTCCCAAGTGATAAAATTTGGATTGTTGGAAAACCATGCTTCCCCGCCAGCAGGAGATAACAAATTTATAAAATAATCGGTGGTTGAAAAAGAAATTTGATCTTGAATTTGGTTATTATTTTGGTCTTTGATTCTTAAATAGCCATTTGAAATTATAATGTTTGGTAATGTCCAACTGTAATTTCCAATATTAGCATTGTAATTAGAGATAATATTATTCCAACTTACTCCATTATCAGATGAGTACTCCAAAATTAAAGTGTTAATTTCACTCGCTTGCCAATTCAAATTTAGTACACTATTTTTTAAAAATGTGTTACCAGATGAAGGAAAAAGAAAATAAACAAATTGATTAAGATTAAGATAGGTTAAACCAATATTGTTAATATCATAAATATTTGAGTCGTTTGAATCAATAATTTTATACCACAAATTATTACCTTGTATATAGGGAAGATTCCAACTATAATTTCCAGTATTTGGATAATTCAACAAAACCGAATTCCAGTTTAAACTATCTGTAGAATAAAAAATATTTACATAATTACTCGTACCTGATGAAGTCCAATTTATTTGATGATTACTTCCTGCAATTATGTTACTTGGATTATTTCCACTCAAAACTTCTATTGTTCCTGGTAGAATACTGAAAATAGAGTTAGTTTGTGTACTAATATTTGTATTAGCAGCGTTACTAATTCTTATTTTGCAATTTGTTGCACTTAAATTTGCAGGTACATTCCAATAGTAAATTCCATTAATTGCAGGTGCAAAGGGTGTTATAACATTGAATATTGTATCTCCATTAATACTAAGTTCAATTCTAACATAATTTATTGCATAGCTTACCCATGTTATTGGATAAGTAGTTCCAGAGCCTATTATTTCAAACGAAGATGGGGTTAAAATAAAAATTGAAGGGGTAGTTGCAACCACTTTAATTGCTCCCGGTGAAATGGCACTAATGGCATTAAAACTAGGCACACCTATTTTAAAAATTAAAGAATCTGTTGGTATACAATCTATTAACCATGAATATTGACCAACGTTAGGAACATTTGAAGAAATTAAATTCCAGGTTTGACCTGAATTATTAGAGTAAGATAATTCAAGTGGTTGATTACTTAATCCAATACTAGTCCAATAAATATTGATGTTTGAAAAAACGGAGTAAACCGAACCAATTGGAAAATTAATAAATGTTATCGTTGGTTCTATTATTGAAAAGACATTAACAGATTGATCACTTATACTATTATTTGAGAAGTCAGATACCCTAATTAAAACAGTGTTGGAAATTAAATTCGGAACCGTCCAGGCATAACTACCGCTTGATGCAGGTAAGTTAGATTGAATAGTATTCCAACTTAAACCATTATTAATGGAATATTCGAGTGATACAGAGTTCACACTTATTGAATTCCAAGTAATAATTGCCTCCAATCCTACTGAGAATGTTTCTCCACCATTTGGAGAAATTAAATTTATTGAAGGAGGGCTGAGGGTAATGGTAAAAGGAAAGTTTGAAATATCGAACACTGAGCTATCTGAAGCATCAGAAATTTTTATTAAGGCACTTTGAGTTGAAAAATTTGAGATAGCATCCCATAAATAATAACCTGAAGATGCTGGATAATTGGTTTCAATGAGATTCCATGAATTTCCTAGGTCATAAGAAATTTCAATATTTACTGATGAGATACTCATGGCGGTCCACATTATTGCTTGCTGAAATCCAGTATACCAGATTTCGCCACCATTTGGTGTTAATACTTCAATAGGAGAGGGCAAAGCAACGATACTAAACAAATAATTTGAAGAATCTTTAATTGAATTATTTTGAGAATCTGAAATTTTTACACGGCAGTAATTAGATGAGGTGTTAGGTACAATCCAATCGTAAGTTCCTGTATTAGGATAATTATTGACAATTGTTAACCAATTTATTCCATCATCGCCTGAATATTCAATATTAACATTTGGACCAGTTAATGTATCATTCCAAGTTATTTGAAAGTTGTTGCCAGGTGTTAATACTTCCCCACCATTAGGTGAAGTGATATTGAAGAACGCAGAGAAATCAATAGCAAATGGTAATTGGTTTTGAGAAAAAGTAGCAGATGAGAAGTCTTTTATTCTAATAATACAATTATTACCTGGTGTTGCTGGTACTGTCCATTCAAAAGAATTTGAATTAGCTGTATAGCTTGAAACAATTGTTGTAAAATTTATTCCTCCATCTATTGAGTATTCAATTTTAATAAAATTGACATTACTGTATGACCATTGAATTAATTGTTCACTGCCAACTGCCCAATTTTCGTTTCCAGCTGGTGAAATTAAATCAAGACTCTGGGATTTACAATTGCTTATTGCTAATGAAAAGAGGGTTATTAAGATTAAATTTTTTATCATTTTTTCAAGATCATTAATAATATTATTCTTATTAAAAAACTATTGACTTTAAAATATCGTGTTTGGTAATAATGAATGTTTTATCTGTTTTAAAATCGCGCACTAATACTGCAGGATTTGATGGGGTAATCATTTTTGATAATGAATCAATTGGGGTGGTTATATCAGCAAAAGGGAATGCAGCTTCCATGAGGTCGCTCACATTTTTTTGTTTTATTTCAGGATTACTCACAATTGCTTCAAACAATTTGTTTTCATTTATTGAACCAACGATACGCTTATTGTTTGTTACTGGTATTTGTGATATATCGAGGCTATTCATTAAAGATAAAGCTTTCTCCACACTATCATTAGATTCAATAGTAATTAATTCACCACCACTATTTATGTTAACCAAATCTTTAGCGGTTAAGCCATTTTTATCAAAAAATCCTTTTGATCTCATCCAATCATCATTAAACATTTTACCTAAATACCTGGTGCCATGATCATGAAATATAACCACCACAACATCGTTTTCTGTTAATTTATCTTTAAGTTGCATTAAGCCTGCCATAGCAGCACCAGCACTATTTCCAGCAAAAATACCTTCTCTTTTAGTAATTTCGCGAGTCATCATAGCTGCATCTTTATCAGTTACTTTTTCGAATAAATCAATCACATTAAAATCAACATTTTCAGGTAAAAAATCTTCACCAATTCCTTCAGTAATGTATGGGTAAATTTCTTCTTTATCAAAAATACCAGTTTCTTTATATTTCTTGAAAACCGAACCATAAGTGTCAATTCCCCATACTTTAATGTTTGGATTCTTTTCTTTAAGGTATTTGCCAGTGCCGCAAATTGTTCCACCAGTACCAACTCCAACCACAAGATGGGTTACCTTTCCATCAGTTTGTTCCCAAATTTCGGGACCAGTTTGTTCATAATGAGCTAGCGCATTAGAAGGATTATCGTACTGATTAGGTTTCCATGAATTAGGTATTTCTTTTTCTAAACGCGAAGAAACAGAATAATAAGAGCGCGGGTCTTCAGGCTCAACATTAGTAGGGCAAACTATTACATCAGCGCCAAAAGCTCTTAAAGCATCCACTTTTTCTTTACTTTGTTTGTCGGTGGTTGTGAAAATACAATTGTAACCCTTAATAATTGCTGCAATGGCAAGACCCATTCCTGTATTTCCACTTGTGCCTTCAATAATGGTACCACCGGGTTTTAAACGACCATCTTTTTCAGCGTCTTCTACCATTTTAAGTGCCATTCTATCTTTGATAGAGTTACCTGGATTAAATGTTTCAATTTTGGCAAGCACAGTAGCTTTGCAATCTTTGGTAAGGTTATTAATTTTAACTAACGGTGTGTTTCCTATGGTTTCGAGTATATTGTTATAAATTTTCATAAAATTGATGTGAACTACAAATATAATGAATCATTTCATATTTAGCCAACATAAACAGAATTATTTTGCATGTTAATAGACAATACACCATATGTTTAAAAACATTGCTTTTTACTGACGAATTATTTTAAAAATCACTAACTTCGCACTTTATTTTATTAATGAGCGATGAACAAAACGAACTCTATTTTTTTGAGTGTTGCATTTATTTGTGTGCAATTTCAATTGACCTATGCACAATTGCGCGCTTCAATTCCAGGTATTGGTGCTTCAAATTCAAATCAAATTAGTACTGCACAAAATATTCCTTCCGTTAGAAACTGCGGAACAATGGATTATTTGGCCAAACAAATCCAAGAGAATCCTGATTTGCTCAATCAAATGCAGGAAAATAAGCAAAAATTACAACAATACATTTCAAATAATTATGATGCACTAGAACAAGAGCGAGCTGTATACACTATTCCAACTGTAGTTCATGTGGTTTATAGAAATGCCAATGAAAATGTGAGTGATGTACAAATTATTTCTCAGATTACAGCACTAAATAGAGATTATAGAAAATTAAACAATGATATATCACAAGTACCTTCATCTTGGACTAGTTTGGCTGCTGATATTGGAATTGAATTTTGTTTGGCTACTCGCGACCCACAAGGGAATGCTACAACTGGAATTACAAGAACATCATCAACGCAGGCTTCATTTGATGTTTCAAATAATAATATGAAATTTAATAATACAGGAGGTCATAATGCATGGCCAGCTGATCAATATTTGAATTTATGGGTTTGTAATTTAGATGGGACACTTTTAGGATATGCTCAATTTCCAGGTGGAAGCGCATCAACTGATGGTGTTGTTATTGACTTTGATGATTTTGGGACCACAGGTACAGCAACAGCCCCATTTAATTTAGGGCGAACTGCAACTCATGAAGTTGGTCACTGGTTAGGATTATATCATATTTGGGGAGATGAACCTCAGTGTACGCAGGATGATGGTATCGCTGATACACCGCAACAAAAGGATAAAAATTATGGATGTCCTTCTTTCCCTCAAGGTAGCAGTCAAACTGGAGGAAGTTGTTCAGGATCTTTTCCAGGATCAATGTTTATGAATTATATGGATTATGTTGATGATGCTTGTATGTATATGTTTACCAATGGTCAAAAAGTGAATATGTTGGCTACATTAACACAACAAAGACTCCCACTTACAACCTCAAATGGATGTGCAGGAATAATTCCAAATCCTAATATGTGTGATAGTATTACCAATGTAGCTGTAGGAGCAACTTTGCAATTATACCGCCCATCAAATGTAAGTTCTTCGGGTACTGGGTGGATTTCGGGTACCAATAGTTTTTTGGATAAGGCTAAAGCCGACAAATATAATGTAGCTACTAATTTAGGGGTAAAGGGATTGTGGATATATTTTGGTTACTTATATAGTCCTGGCAATGGGAGTTCAACTGTCAACTATAAAATATGGAATAATAATGGAACAGGAGGCTCTCCAAATTCAACATTGGGAAGCCAAACTACCACTACACTAAATATTTACAATAATATAATGGCCACGCCACCTCAGCCAACCTATGTAGAATTTTCAAATTTGATTACCCATAATGGAATTTTTTATGCGGGGGTTGAATTTGACCCGAGCAATGGCGACACCATCGCAATAGTAACCAATACACAAAATATTTCTCCAAACACCGCTTGGGAACAATGGTCTAATAATGCATGGTATGAATACAATGATCAAAGCAGTTGGAATGCAGCTCTATCGCACGTAATGTATCCTGTTTTATGTCCTTTAGACATTGGTACTGCGGAAAACAAAGCTTTGATTGATTTTGAATTATTTCCAAATCCAACCAATAATATTTTATTTATTGGCTTTGGTCAAAGCATTATTATTGGTGAATTAATAGAAATAAAGGTTTCTAATATGTTAGGTGAATGTTTATTGAGTAAGAAAACTATAGCCAATAGTTCAACGGTTAACCTTGATTTATCTGATTTTAGTAATGGACTTTATATGATTGAGATAAATCAAAATAATAATAGAATGAACAAAAAATTCCAAGTTAGTCATTAAAATTAAGTGGTATAATTTTATGGAGAGTCCAACCTGTTTGGGCTCTTTATTATTTTATTGACCTTATGTATAAACATATTTTTTTCGATTTGGATCATACACTTTGGGACTTTGAGCAAAATTCAAAGGAAGCACTCCATGAAATTTTTATAGACTTCAAATTAGAAAAATTATTACATTGTAGTTTTACTGAATTTATCAATGTTTACCATCAAATTAATCATGCCTATTGGGATGATTATAAGAAAGGGAAGGTAACAAGAGAAAAATTGCGTAATGGTAGATTTCATGATACATTATCCTTTTTTCAGATAAGTAATAACACTTTAGGTATAGCGTTAAGTGAAAGTTATATTTCAAGAAGTCCTTATAAGACACAATTGTTTGAAGGAGCCATTAGGGTTTTAGATTATTTAAAACATAAAAATTATGCTTTACATATTATTACCAATGGTTTTAATGAAGTTCAATTTATTAAACTCACAGAGAGCGGACTTTTACCATATTTTTTAACTATTACCACTTCTGAACATGCTGGATATAACAAGCCAGATGAAAAGATTTTTGAACATGCTTTGGCTCAAGCGGCCGCTAAAAAACACGAAAGCATTATGATTGGTGATAATATAGAGGCTGATATTGTTGGAGCAATACAATTTGGAATTGATGCTATTTGGTTCAACCCAAATAAGGATGTGCACCATTCAAATGAGCGATTTCACACCATTCATCATTTACTTGAATTGGAAGAAATTTTTTAGTTTGTGAAAGTTATTCTTTCATTTTAATGAGCGCAAAAACTGCATAATTAATCATATCTAAATAATTAGCATCGATTCCTTCAGAAACTAATGTCTTGCCTTGGTTATCTTCAATTTGTTTGGTGCGTAATATTTTCATTAAAATTAAATCAGTGATGGAACTTACTCGCATATCTCGCCAGGCTTCGCCATAATCATGATTTTTATTACTCATTAAATCTTTTGCGGTTTTAATATATTTATCGTACAAAGTCATGGTGAACTTTTCGTCCATTGTATTTTCAGCAGATACACCTAATTCTAATTGAATTAAACCAATAACCGAATAATTTATTATTCCAATAAATTCACCTTGAATATCTTCGTCAACTTTGGCTACACCTTTTTCTTGAATACTTCGTATACGCTGAGCTTTAATAAACAATTGATCGGTAATAGAACTATGTCTTAAAATTCTCCATGCGGTACCATAGTCTTTCATTTTTTTGTAAAAAAGTTCCCTACAAATAAATATTTCATTATTGTATTGTTCACTGGTATTTGGCTTTGTGTTCATTATGTTTTTGGAAACGGCAGTTGTTAAAATACTGATTGATGACAAATTTTAAATTATTTTTAACCCATTCAATTTAGAAGCACAAATATAGATGATAAATAATTTATCAATGGCAAATTCACACTCAATAAATATTAAAGGAAATTTATTTTCTTTAAACAAACCATTGGTGATGGGTATTTTAAATGTAAACAATGATTCATTTTATAAAAAAAGCAGGTTTACGGCCCAAGAAAGTGTGCTCAAACATATAGATAAAATGCAGCAGGATGGAGCAGCTATTATTGACATTGGTGCGGCCAGTACACGGTCTGGAGCAAAATTAGTAAGTGCTAGTGATGAAATTGAGGTATTATTACCTATCATAAAACTAGTGATGAATGAATTCCCACATCTTCCATTCTCAATTGATACTTACAATGCACAAACAGCAAATGTAATGGTTCATGAAGGCGCGTCATTAATAAACGATATTTCAGCTGGAAAGTATGACCCTTTGATGTTTAAAACCATAGCCGATTTGGGAATTCCATATATTATGATGCATATACAGGGGATTCCAGAAACCATGCAACTCGCACCAACTTACCAACATGTAGTAAAAGATACTATAGAATATTTTGTGGAAAGAGTTGGTTGTGCTCGTGAAGCTGGAATAAAGGATGTGATTATTGATCCAGGATTTGGATTCGGAAAAACCTTAGAACATAATTATAGCTTGCTCAAAAGTTTATCACTCTTTAAAGTGTTTGACTGTCCCATATTATGCGGCTTATCGCGTAAATCAGTTATTAATAAGGTAATCAATACTGATGCAGAAAATGCTTTAAATGGAACAACAGTATTAAATACCATTGCCTTATTAAATGGAGCCAATATACTAAGAGTGCATGATGTATTAGAGGCTAAACAAGCGGTAGAATTGTTCTACTATTATTCTAATGTAAACTAAAAATGAAATATTTAGTAATTTTATTATTGCATTTTATAGCCAACCTATGTTTTGCACAATGTGGCATGTATGAAATTAGCTTAACAGAAAAAATAAATGAAAGCAAATACATTATTGAAGGTAGAGTGACTAAACAAGTTTGTTTTAAAGGCAATTTAAGAAATAAAATATATACCGCTAATACCATAGAGGTAATAAGCCTATTTAAAGGAAGTGTTGAAGATGAAATTATTGTCATAACAGAAGGGGGCATATTCAATAATGAAATGGAAATTGCATCTTCACTCTTACATTTAGAAATTGGGCAGATAGGTATGTTTTTTCTGAACAGTGAATTGAAAGAAAAATATCAAACCAAGGAAAATTACACTGTTTATGCTTCTGCACAGGGGTTTTATGCTTATAACCTGCACACTTATGAAGTAAGCAATACATTCCATCATTTTAATAATATAAATGAAGATTTTTATACTATATTGAGTAATAATCATCAATTGATTAAGATAAAAGAAATTAAATCCATAAACTGGGGTGGAAGCCAAATATTTAATCGGTTAACAGTAATAAATAATTTTTCGCCTTTAGAAATAAATGGGGGTGTTTCAGAACAATTGACCATTAACGGCTTTGGTTTTGGTAACAGCCGTGGAAATAGTAATGTATTTTTTAAGAATGCCAATAGTGGTGGATTAACTGAAATTAGCGCCTTGCCTAAGCATTATAAACTTTGGAGCGATACAAAAATTATAGTTGAAGTACCTAGCAAAGCAGGTTCTGGTAAAATAGTGGTAGATATAATAACCGCTGCTGCGCAAAGCAACCAAAGTTTAAAGGTAAACTATTCAATAATTAATACAGGAGGTGATACTTCTTCAATAATTTACGCCCCTAAACATATAGCCCGGAATTCCAATAAAGGCTATGTATGGCATTTTAATGAAAACTTTGATTCAGATAGCACAGCCAAAAGTAATTTCTTAGTTTCATTTAAGCAATGGCGATGCAAAACCTTTGTTAATTGGACCATTGATGGAAATACGGCTATAAATTATTCTGATAGGGATACAACTTGTGTAATTTCTTTTGATGAAAGAAATGAGCTTCCAGCAGGTGTTTTAGGATTATGTTACAGTTATTACAGTGGATGTAGTGAAGATGATTGGTATATCGAGGAGCAGGATATGTTGTTTAAGAAAAGTGATTTGTGGCACTTTGGAGATGGTAACATATCCGCTACAAAATTTGACTTTCAATCGGTGGCATTGCATGAGCTAGGACATGGACATCAATTAGCACATGTTATTGATCCACTAGATTTAATGCATTATTCAATAGCTCCTGGAGTTCAAAAAAGAGAAATAGAAAGTAATAATTTAGCCGCTGCATCATGGATATTGGGCAAAAGTATTAACACTCAGGTATGTGGAAAAGAAAAAATGCAATTGCTTGATTCTGATTTATGCAATGATGTTGCTTTTGGTTTTTTCAATACCACTGTTTACCCTAATCCTTTTACAGAGCGTTTAAACATTGACTTTTATTTAACGAAAAACGAAAAATTGCAAGCACAAATTTTTGACATTACAGGTAAACTCATTGCCAGTTACAATAATGAAACGGCACTCAAAGGTTATTTTCCTTTAACTTTTGATGTTCCAAACCATTTAATTGCTAGTGGCGTTTACGTTTTAAAGGTGCAGGTAGGTGAGCAAAAAATGGTTCGCAAACTGATAAAACAATAGCTATTTGTTGTACCATTTCACCAAATCATCTTGATTTAGCTCAGTATATTTAGTTCTATTTTCCACTTTAGCATTGTTGACCCACAGAATGGCAGGAAAATTTATACCGGCATTTTCAATGAAACCTTCTTTAATGCTCATAAATGCGTAATCTATTGCATTAGTTTTAGTTTCTTCAATGAATGGCTTTAAATTTTTGACATCCCCATTTAAAATGAAGAATATAGGAATTTCTGGGTGTTTTTGATGAATTATATTTAGCTTTTGCGCTCCAATTCTACAATGTTCACAGGTTAAACTTAAAAAAGCAATCACTCTTTTACCTTTTCTAATATCATAAGAAGGCATATCCTTTTTATTTACATCATAAATTGCATCTAGCTTTAATGTGTAGTTTATTTCATTTTCAGAAGGGGGACTGCTACTGTTTAATGGATTAATAATGAAGGGTGAAATTAACGAAGCTACTGCAGCGGATAAAAATATGCTTTTGTTTGTAGATAAATTTTGATTTGTTGGAGCAATAAAAAGTATTGCATTTAGACTCATTAACAATACATTTTTTACTATTGACTCAAGAGGAGTCATTTTGATAAAGGTTCCAAAACAACCACAATTGCCACTGTTGCCTTGTATTGTTATAATTAGTACAAGATAAATAGTAAATATCACTAAAGTGGCAAGGGTAACTTGAGCCAGCTTTTTATTTCCACCATTGTAGTTAAAAATAAGCATGAGCCCTAAAAAAAACTCAAGTGCTAAAAAAATGCGCGCTATAAAAGGCGCTGTATCCCAATTAGCGATATGAATTTCAATAAATGAAAATTCAAAAAGTTCAATTGGAAATAATTTTATGTATGCTGAAAATAGAAATGTTATACCAAGTAGAATGGAAGCACTTCCTTTTATAATTGAAATTTTGGCCATAGGATAAAAAAAAAGGTTGCCCAAAGAAGAGCAACCCTTTCATAAATGTAGTGATAATTACTTAAGATCGCAAGTACCGCCTAATAAAATCCATGCATTACCTGCTGCATTACAAGCATCTTTTGCATCTTTCTTCTTAACATCTTTTAAAGCGTAAGTGTAAGTTTCAGTTGTGTTATCAGTAGGATCAGTCCATTTGCACTCGCAACTGTAATCTTTTTTGCAAGAAGTTAAAGAAGTAGCAACAAACGCTAATGCAGCAATTGATAGAAATAATTTTTTCATTTTTTTTATTTTAGTTAGTTAATAATTATTTACCGCAAATGTATAAAACTTTTATAAACTCCAAAAAACTTGAAAAAAATAATGAATTTATTTAATAACAAATAAGTCTTGATAAATTGGAACAGTTTTCAATTGTGCCTATGAATTCATTGGTTGAAATCAAATATTGCTATAGTTAAGTATGTTATTATTGATTTTTATAATTGCTCAATAAATTTTAAACACATATAATATTACAGTAACAGCAATTCATAAAAGTAAGCATTTAATCAATTGCATTGTTTATAAATTCCAAAAATGGGAATAAAACAAGGCATTTTTGAGTAATTTCACTTGCAAAATTTTCTGATGCAATTTCTTTATCACTAAATTCAGCTACAGCAATGTAGCTTTTAAGTTTTAAATAGGTGATTGCTTCATTATCTTTATCAAACCCTTTAGGAGGATTTTTTAATGATTCGCTTTTATCAATATCAATAAAGTGTTGCTTAAAGTTTTTAGCATTTAATATTTTATTAAAGTCATCAAAATTATAATCAATTTCTTGTCTTATTTTAGCCAAAACGTCATTTGGAGGCATATATATACCACCTGCTAAAAATGATTTTTTGGGCTCAATATGAATATACAAACCCGCTTTTAATGATTTTTTACCGTGCACATTAATAATTGCACCCATATTTGTTTTATATGGGTCCTTATTTGCTGAAAATCTTACATCCCTATTTATACGAAACAAACATTTCGAGGCATCAATTTCGGCATAGGCTTTTGATTTTTTTGATAAATTTTCAGTAACTACATTCACCAAATCAATAACTTCTTGTTTTGCCTTTTGATATTCCTTGTTTTTTAACAAAAACCAATCACGGTTGTTGTTATCTTTTAAATCTTTTAAAAAAGTAATTGTTGTTTTACTAATCATGATATGCTTGTTTTTTAAGGGATTACAAATTAAAAAAAGATTTTATTCTAAAACCAAGTTTTTAAAAAATAAATAAATTTTGGTGTGATATTTAATAATTTGTTTACATTAGCCCTCGTTTTTTATCAAAATCAAATATTACATCTATGAGAATAAGTAAATTTTTGTGTGTTTTATCGGCAGTATTATTCATCTCTTTTAGCGCTAATGCGCAATCGCCCAAAACCAGAAAGGCAGATGAGGCATACAACAACTGGCAATGGAGTGAAGCAATAGAGCTTTATAAGAAGGCCTTAACCAAAATAGACAACAAAACATTAAAAGCTGAGGTTTTGTTTAAGCTTGGAGAATGTTATAAGCATATAAATGATTTGAAAAATGCTGAAAGTAGTTATGCAAAAGCTGTTAAAGCAAAGTATCCAGACCCTCGTGCTCAGCTTTATGTGGCTGATTGTCAAAAAGCGCAAGAAAAATATACTGATGCAATGACTTCATACAATGAGTATAAGAAACTAGTACCAAGTGACCCAAGAGGTGACGATGGAGTAAAATCTTGTACCATTGCTCAAAAGTGGAAAGATTCACCTACAAGACATGAAGTGACTTTATGTCCTTTTAACAGCAAAGTTTTGGATTTTGCCCCAAGTTATGCTGATAAAAAGTATAACACCATTTGGTTTTCTTCTATGAGAGAAGGAGCAACTGGTTCAGGAACAGATGGAACAACAGGACAATCTTTTTCTGATATTTATGAAGTAAAGCGCGACAAAAAAGGCGCATGGAATACACCGGCCTTAGTTGATAAAATGATCAATACAGGAGAAGGTGAGGGTGCTATGGCTTTCAATAAAAAGAAGGATGCAGTTTATTACACAAGATGTCCTAAAGAAACTAAAAAAACCTTGGGTTGTATGATTATGGTTTCTACTAAAAAAGGTCAAGGTTGGGGTCAAGGAGAAGAGATTGTGCTTTGCCCAGATTCATTCACTGTTGGACATCCATCTGTAAATGCTGATGAATCAGTATTGTATTTTGCTTCTGATATGCCAGGCGGTTTAGGAGGTAAGGATCTTTGGAAAGTAAAATTAGATAAACAACGCAAACCAGTTGGTGACCCGACAAATCTTGGGCCAATGATTAATACAGCGGGTGATGAAATGTTCCCATATATTACTGAAAATGCACTTTATTTTGCATCTAATGGTTTAATTGGAATGGGAGGCTTAGATAACTTTAAAGCTGCAGTATCTGGTGATGGTTTCAGTGTACCTGAAAATTTAAAATTCCCAATTAACTCTGCTGCCGATGATTTTGGAATTTGTATAGAAGCAAAAAATGAAAATGGTTTCTTTACTTCTTGCCGTGCTGGTGGAAAAGGAATGGATGATATTTATGAGTTTAGATTACCACCGGTATTATTCTCTTTAGCTGGTGTAGTTAAAAATTTAGATAATGGCGATCCTATTATTGGCTCAACGGTAAAATTAATTGGATCAGATGGTTCAAGTGTAGAAGCAAAGAGTGATGCCACTGGAAATTATCGTTTTGATTTTACCCCTGATGGAAAGCGTTATGTTAATGCAAACGTTTCCTATACTGTTTCTGCTTCTATGGAAAACCATTTGGCAGATACTAAAGATTTTACCACTGTTGGTATTGAAACACAAACAGATTTTACTAAAGATTTATTGTTGAAGCCTATCAAAAAAGAAGTTGGTTTCCGTTTACCTGAAATTCTTTATGATTTAAGTGCTTGGGATTTAAAACCACAGTATCAAGATTCTTTAGCTGGTTTAGTTAAAACAATGGAGCAAAACCCTAACATTGTTATTGAGTTAGGTTCACATACCGATACTAGGGGTGACAATAAATCGAATGAAATTTTGGCCCAAAAACGTGCTCAAAGTGTTGTTGATTACTTGGTTTCAAAAGGAATTGCTGGAGATAGAATGGTTGCCAAAGGTTATGGCGAAAGTCGTCCAATTGTAACTGATAAAGAAATTGCAGCAATGGCAACAGAAGAAGAAAAAGAAATTGGACATCAAAAAAATAGAAGGTCTGAGTTTAAGGTAATTAGAGAAGATTATGTTCCTAAGGAAGACCCTAATACTAAAAAGGCGCCAAAAGTTCAAAATGCTGAAGAAGAAGAAGAATAATTCAAACAATATTTAAAAATTTTGAAGTCCCGTGCTGAATAAGTTACGGGACTTCTTATTTTTGCATCATGACAGATAAGATTAATTCAAGGTATCAATTACGCGGTGTTTCATCTGATAAAGAAGATGTGCATGCAGCCATTAAAAATGTAGATAAAGGGCTTTTCCCCAAAGCCTTTTGCAAAATAGTTCCCGATTTTTTAGGGAATGATGAAAATTATTGTGTAGTAATGCATGCCGATGGTGCAGGTACAAAATCTTCATTGGCTTATTTATATTGGCGCGAAACAGGTGATATGACGGTATGGAAAGGCATAGCCCAAGATGCAATAGTTATGAATACAGATGATTTACTGTGTGTAGGAGCAACTGACAATATTTTACTTTCATCAACAATTGGGCGCAATAAAAATTTTATTTCAGGTGAGATTATTAGTGCAATAATTAACGGGACAGAAGAAATCTTGAGCCAATTAAGGTCATATGGGATAGGAATTTATAGTACAGGTGGTGAAACTGCCGATGTTGGAGATTTGGTTAGGACTTTGATTGTTGACTCTACGGTGGTTTGCAGAATGAAGCGTGAAGATGTAATTGATAATGCACGAATTGAAGAAGGTGATGTGATTGTTGGTCTTGCATCTTATGGAATGTCAAATTATGAAACTGAATACAACGGAGGCATGGGAAGTAATGGATTAACATCCGCAAGGCATGATGTATTTAGCCATGTTTATGCTCAAAAATATCCCGAAAGCTTTGATCATGAAATTGATAAATCAGTAATTTATAGTGGTTCATGCTTGGTACAAGATGAAATTAGCATCAACAATGAACATAAGATTAGTATTGGCAAACTTGTTTTGTCGCCTACAAGAACTTATGCACCCATTGTCAAAAAAATATTAGAGCGTTATAAATCCAAAATAAATGGAATGGTTCATTGCAGCGGTGGTGGCCAAACCAAAATACTACATTTTTTAAATCAAGATTTAGCTGTTGTTAAAGATCAACTTTTTGATATACCGCCTTTATTTACTTTAATACAAAAGGAGTCAAATACCCATTGGAAGGAAATGTACAAAGTATTTAATATGGGACATCGTATGGAAATTTATGTTTCTAAATCTATAGCAGATGAAATTATTAGTCTTTCAAAAGCATTTAATGTTGAAGCAAAAATAATTGGACATGTTAAAAGAAAAGCAGGTAATGAAGCAAGGCTTACTATAAAAAGCGATTTTGGCACATTTGAGTATAATTAATATAAGTTATACCTAATCAAAAATCAACATAAATAAAGGTTCAATAGTAATATACTAAAACCTTGTAAAATAATTACTTAAAATTTTTATTGGAAGGTTAATAACATTTAAAACTTTTACTGCTAAATTTAAAAGTAATAGCAACTTTAACTGTTTAACTTTGAAGCATGGAAAACGCACAGGACAATAAAAAAAATATACCATTTAAAAGGACGCGCAAGGCTGGTGATTTAAGTTTTAATCCTTTTGATGTAGGCAAATTACCGCCACAAGCGCCTGATTTAGAAGAAGCAGTTTTGGGTGCCTTGATGCTCGAAAAAAACGCATTATCAGCAGTAGTAGATTTATTAAAACCGGAGGCATTTTATGTTGATGCCCATAGTAGAATATATAATGCAGTACTCTCTCTTTGGAAAGATAGGCAAGCAGTTGATATTTTAACAGTCACAAATCAATTAAAAAAGAGTGGTGAGTTAGAAATTATTGGGGGTGCATATTATATTTCAAAATTAACCAATAGAGTTGCTTCAAGTGCCAATATTGAATTTCATGCGCGCATAGTATTACAAAAGTACATACAACGCATGTTAATTCAAATTAGTACTGATACCATAAGGGAAGCTTTTGAAGATAGCACTGATGTGCTTGATTTGTTGGATAAAGCTGAGTCGGGTTTATTTGCCATAGCAGAAAATAACATTAAAAAAAATTACTCAAAAATGAGTGATTTATTACAAGAAGCTATTGAGCAAATTGAAAAGGCTAAAACACAAGAAGATGGCGTAAGTGGTATACCATCGGGTTTTAGTGCTTTAGATAAAGTAACGGCAGGTTGGCAGCGTTCCGATCTAATTATTTTGGCAGCACGACCAGGTATGGGGAAAACCGCTTTTGTATTAGCTTTGGCACGAAATGCAGCTATTGATTTTAAAAAGCCAGTCGCATTTTTCTCACTCGAAATGAGTTCAGTGCAATTGGTAACTCGTTTGATATCGGGAGAAACAGGGTTAAAAGCCGACAAGCTAAAACGCGGTCAGTTAGAAGCCCATGAGTGGCAGCAGCTTCATTCACAAATTACTAAATTGGCCGATGCGCCTATATTTATAGATGACACACCAGCTTTAAATGTTTTTGAATTAAGAGCCAAATTAAGAAGATTAAAATCTGAACAAAATATTGATATGGCTATCATTGATTACTTACAATTGATGACTGCAGGTGGCGAAGGGAAAGGTAATCGTGAGCAAGAAGTAAGTACCATTTCACGTTCCTTAAAAGCAATTGCAAAAGAATTAAACATACCCATTATAGTTCTTTCGCAGTTAAATCGTCAGGTAGAATCGCGTGGAGGTGCCAATAACAGCAAACGTCCGCAACTTGGCGATTTGCGTGAATCAGGGGCAATTGAACAAGATGCCGATATGGTCATGTTTATTTATCGTCCCGAATATTATCAAATTACGCAAGATGATGCGGGCAATAGTTTGCAAGGTTTAGCGCAGATTATTATTGCTAAGCATAGAAATGGTTCTTTAGAAGATGTAAACTTGAAATTTATCAGTGAAAATGCAAAGTTTACTGATTATTATACAGAGGATTTAGGTTCTTCTAATGCACTTGGCCCAAATGATGATTTTATTGACAGAGATTCAGCACCAAGCATTACCATGAGTTCAAAAATAAATGACATGAATGATGAGGAAGATTTGTTTTAGTGTGTAATTAAAGCAAGCTATATTTCATAAAATCATTGATTTTATATTTAATCAAAAAAAATTCAATTTAATTTCAATTTTTTTTTTTTGAGGGTTTATGGAATTATAAAATTGTTTGCATCAAGGAGGTGTAATCAATAAATTCCTAAAACATGAAACGCTATCTTATCATTATCATTGCAGTGCTTAGCTGCATCTTTTTTGTATCGGACTTAATGCAAGCCGATATCATTTTTACTCCCGAAAAGGAAAATATATTTATCAAAGCTTTAAAAGAAAAGTTTGATTTATTTAACCGAAAGATTCCTCAAGAAAGAGTGTATTTACATACCGATAAAACATTTTACACACCTGGTGAAAGCATCTGGTTTAGCGCTTATGTGCGTGATGCATCCACAATGAAAGCTTCTACACAAAGTGACATATTGCAGGTACAATTAATATCTCCTAAAGGCAATGTTGAATCTACTTACAAGTTAATTTGCAAAAATGGAGTTGCAGCTGGTGATTTTCTTCTTGATGATGCAGCAGTTGGTGGAATTTACAAATTAAAAGCCTTTACCCAATGGCAAAAAAATGAGCCTGATAGTTTGTTTTTCGAGAAAGAAATTACAGTTCAAGATTTTGTTGTACCACGTTTAAAAATGAAATTAGATTTTGATCGCAAGGCCTATGGTGCAGGCGATGAGGTGATAGCTAAGTTAAATTTAGAGAATAATGAAAATCATGTTATTTCGAATTATCCTTTTGAATATATTGTACAAGTGGAAGGTAAAGAAATTACTAGAACCAAAGCCACCACTGATAATGAAGGCAAGATGCATCTTAAATTTAAGCTCCCAAAAAATTTAGATAGCAACGATGGTTTGCTGAATGTTGTGTTGAATTATGAAGGTATTAATGAAAGTATTTCGAGAAGTATTCCAATTGTATTAAATAAAATATTCTTGAAGTTTTATCCTGAAGGTGGAGATTTGGTTGTAGGAATTCCAAATAAAGTAGCTTTTAAGTCATTAAATGAGTTTGGTAAACCAGCAGATATTGAAGGTGAAATAATCGATAATGAAAATAATGTTATTGCCAATTTTAGCAGTTATCATCAAGGTATGGGGTCCTTTATTTTGCCATGTGTTGCAGGGAATTCTTACACGGCAAAAATTACAAAACCAACTGGAATAGAGCAAGAGTTTTCATTACCTGAAATGCTAGATCAAGGTTATGTATTAAATGTGATAGAACAAAATACAAATGTCTTACAACTGAGTATTCAAGCTTCCTTAAAAGAAGAGTTATCTTTAATAGCGCAAGTGAGAGGTAAAATTTATTATAGCACTTCTATTGATGCAACACAAGGAAAGGTGAATGTTAATATTCCTGTAAGCATGTTGCCATTTGGCGTTTGCCAGCTTACATTGTTTGATAGCAAAGGGATTGCACGTTGTGAAAGATTAGTTTTTGTAAATCAAAATAAACAATTGCAAGTTTCCATTAACACTGATAAGGAAAAATATGCACCACGAGAAAAAGTTACGGCTAGTATACAGGTTGCAGATGAGAATGGTACGCCAGTCGCAGCCCATTTGAGTTTAAGCGTTTGTAATGATGAACTTTTAAGTTTTGCAGATGATAAACAAGGGAATATTTTATCGCAATTATTTTTGGAGCAAGATGTAAAAGGGAAAATTGAAGAACCTGCTTTTTATTTTACTCAAGCACCAAAAGCCAAGCAAGGACTTGATTATGTTTTAATGACAAGCGGTTGGAGAAGATTTACATGGGAGCCTATTGTTGAAAATCAATCTCCTTACATTAATTTTAAAGCAGAAAAGGCAATTGTAAAGGCTACGGTGCTCGATAATTTAAGTGGTAAACCTGTTGCAGATGCCATAGTTAAAATTGGGAAACAACAAATGCAAACCAACGAGAATGGCAGTTTTACCGCAAAGCATTTGGACATCACGCAGAATCCTAAATTAATCATTGAAATGCCAGGTTTTGCAAAATATGAGGAAACACTCAGTGAATATTCTGAACAAAAAACCATTTATTTACAAAATAACAAGGTAGTTCCAGTTGTTGCCGAAAATATAGGCGTGCGTGCTTTTAACAATGCAGAGATGGATGTACAAATGGCAGCGCCCGCATTTGATCAAGTCTTTAATAATCAACTTATGGCTCCTGCTGCTGTAAAGCATGTTCCAGCCGAAAGGAATAATGCAAAGAAAGGTAAGGCTAAGGCAGAAGTTGCTGCAGCTGCCAACATAAAAGTTGTAGAAAACAAAAACCAAGAAGTTGAAGCCATAGTTTTGGTAAATGAAGAGCCTATGGCTGAAGAAGATTTAAAGCCTTTCGAGAATGGCAAAGCTAAGTTTAATCAAAAAAGAAATATGGGAGTTAAGCAAGCACAACCAGTAGTTAAATATTATAGAGCACGTGAATTTGATGCACCTGATTATAGCTCCAAAAAAGGGGATAACAATAGAACCGATTTTCGTAAAACTATTTATTGGAATCCCAACATAGTGGTTGATAAAACAGGAAAAGCTACGGTAAGTTTTTATACCAATGATGAAATTGCATCCTTTAGATTTGTTACTGAAGGTATTGGGAGCAATGGAAACGCTGCACATTTTGAAAAGAAAATTTATACCCAATTACCTTTTGGTATAAGTGTAAAAATGCCTGTTCATTTAATTCAAGATGATGAAATTGGGATACCATTGGTATTAAAAAACAATGGAAGTGCAAGTGTTAAAGGTAAATTAACAGTTGGTATTTCATCGGAGATGCTTGCCTTAGAAAAGTTACCATCAGAATTGGTAGTTGCAGCAGGTGAAAGCAAAACTATTTATTTGAAGTATAAAGTTGGTGAAGCGAATGAACATGCCAAAATAAATGTTTCTTTTCAAGCAGGAGAAATTGCAGATGCTTTTGAGCAGGAATTTAAAATTCATGCTAAAGGATTTCCAGTAAATGTTTCATTTAGTGGTAAAGAAACTAACAAATCATATATCGTTGATATTAATCAAATGGTTAAAGGTTCATTAGTAGCTTCTGCTACAGCTTATCCAAGTGTAGTGAGTGATTTAATGAAAGGGGTGGAGAGTATATTACGTGAACCTGGAGGTTGTTTTGAGCAAACTTCAATGAGTAGTTATCCCAATATTTTGGTGCGTGATTATTTAACTACGATTGGTCAAAATGATCCAAAAATTGAAGCTCGTGCGAATGAATTAATTGAACGAGGATATAAAAAATTAATAGCATTTGAAACAAAAGAAAAAGGATACGAATGGTTTGGAGGTGCGCCTGGTCATGAAGCTTTAACAGCTTACGGTTTAATGCAATTTAATGATATGAAAAAAGTGTTTAATGGCGTTGACCAAGGTATGATTGACCGAACAGCCAACTGGTTAATGGCCAGTAAAGATGGAAAGGGAGGTTATAAAAGAAATCCACGTGCACTTGATAATTTTGGGGGTGCGAATCAAAATATTACAAATGCCTACATTACTTATGCCTTGGCTTGTGCAAAGTATGAAGACATTAGAATTGAGCTCGATCATTTATATGATGAAGCTAAATCATCAAAAGATGCTTATATAATGGGATTGGCTGCAAACGCTTTGTTCGCACATCATAAGGACAAAAGAGGAAATGCCATTTTGAATGAGCTCATAAAAAAACAAGAAATTGATGGTAGTTTTATGGGAGCCATACATTCAATTACAAGAAGTACAGATAAAGCATTGCGTGTTGAAACCACTTCCTTGGCTATTATGGCCATGCTTCAATCAGATGATTTATATGGAAATGCACTCAATAAGGCGGTAGAATATTTAACAAAAGCCCGCAGTGGATATGGCGACTTTGGGAATACACAATCAACCATTATGGCTTTAAAAGCTTTAACTCAATATGCCAATTATGCAAAGCAAACCAATGAGGATGGTGTTTTAGAGATGTATGTTGAAGGTAAAAAAGTTGCAGAGCAAGCATACAAAGCAGGCGAAAGAGAAGCAATTGTGATTGCTGGATTAGAAAAATATTTAACATCAGGAAAAAATAAATTAGAATTGAAATATAGAAATGCCCAGCATCCATTGCCTTATAGCATAGCTGTTTCATGGAACACTGAATTGCCAGTTTCATCGAAGGAGTGTATGCTTGATTTAAAAGTTGATTTAAATGAGAAAAAAGTGAGTACAGGAGAAACAGTGCGATTAAAAGTTACACTCGAAAATAAAACCAATCAGGGCTTGCCAAGTACGATGGCGATAGTTGGAATTCCTGCAGGATGCACTGTACAGCCATGGCAATTGAAGGAAATGCAGGATAAAAAGCTTATTGACTATTATGAAGTGAGTGGCAATAAATTGAATATTTATTATCGTCAAATGGCGCCAAATGAAATTAAAAATCTAAACTTTGATTTAAAAGCTGAAGTAAAAGGCAAGTTTTTATCACCCTCAAGTTGTGCTTATTTGTATTATACCAACGAATTTAAAGAATGGGAATCAACTCCATTATTAGAGATTATGTAATTCAAGTAAAAAAAGCCGTTAGATTTTCTAACGGCTTTTTTATTAAATTGAGTTATATTTGTATTTAGTCGTCCCTCAAAAAGTCCAATTCCTATAGGCCTATTGGATTTACTAAATAA
>DAORKI010000041.1:10179-27761 GCA_035439485.1 Bacteroidia bacterium | reverse complement strand
AATCCAATTTTGGAAATCCCGCTTTCATTAATTATTTAATCGGACACTAGTGATATCATTATCAAAATTTTACTGTTAAAAGGTGCTCAATTACTTCGAAGATTTGCTTTCATTGGTTTTTCCAGAAATTTGTAATGCATGTGGAAAATCCTTATACAAGCACGAAAATATGCTTTGTAATGTGTGTAAGGTAAAACTTCCTTACACTAACTTTCATTTAGAGGAAGACAATCCTATCGAAAAAGTTTTTTGGGGAAGAATTCCAATTGAAAAAGCTGGCGCTTATCTTTATTTTCATAAGGGCAATCGTGTACAACAACTCATGCACAGGTTTAAATATAAAGGGAAAAAAGAAATTGGTGAGTATATTGGCAATTTATATGGTAACGAACTCTTAAAAAATAATTATCTTTCAGATGCAGACTTAATTATCCCTGTTCCGCTTCATCCCGAAAAACATAAAAAACGTGGTTACAACCAAAGTGAATATTTTGCCAAAGGTTTATCCAATTCGCTTCAAATTCCTTTCAATAAAGACATTTTAATAAGAGCGATAGCTTCTTCAACCCAAACAAAAAAAAACAGATTTGAAAGGTGGCAAAATGTATCCACCATTTTTAAAATTGAAAATTTGGAAAATATCACCAACAAACATGTTATTTTGGTTGATGATGTTATTACCACAGGAGCAACAGTAGAAGCATGTGCAAACACCCTATTGAAAGCTTCACCTAAAAAAATATCATTTCTTGCCCTTGCATGTACCATTAAATAGGCGAATCAAACATAATTATACCAATAGCATTTGTTTTTTAGTCCAATTAGTACCTTTACTTATTATAAATTAGTCCATGAGTTTATGGTAAAATGCCTATAGAATGTTTGGTATGGTTCAACCAGAATTAAGCTGTAGAAAGCACCCAAGTGCTGAACTACAGATTTTATAAGTGTAATCCCGCTTAGCATATGTTATGAAGCCATGATCAATGGATTGATTTACAGTTGCTTTAGCGATTCCGCATTTTTTAATGCCGAATTTGGGTTCAATCTGTTGGACTATTACAGAAACTGTATCGGTATAAAAAATAAATATGCAATGGTTAATGCCGATACTACTTTAAGTGAGTAAAATATGGCTATGCTACAATTGGACTAAATTGAAAGTGTAATCGATATTATTTTATCTAAAATTAGCTTATTCTTTTCAAATATTGGGTAACATAAAAATAACCAATAAAAACAAATCCCAAAATAAAAAATACTAATGAAAAGTTTCTAGTCGAATCGTTAAAATAAAACTCACCCAACATCCAAATTGAATTAGCCAAAATCCACATTATCACTGCCAAATTATGAAATAATTCAGTTTTGTTGGCTTTACTTTTGTATGCAATGTATAAGGCAAATGCTAGGGTGGGCAAAATCATTATTATTCCAATTGGCTTCCACAACATGCACCAACACATATCCTTGATTAACCACAATACTATGTGAAAGTTTTCAAATGACCTTAATCGGCTGTAATCATTATTAACCATTAGTTTTTGTTCCATAGCTACAAAATAAATTAAAATTTATGGATGCAAAAACAATTTACAAATTATTCTGTTTAACCTTTTGTATAAATCTTTAAACAAATATGAAAAATAGCGAAAAACTTACTATTTCAATTGAGGAAATGGGCGATATGCATGTGATGACAAGTATTGAAACTCCACTTAGGGAAGATGCCTTTAACATGGATGATGATCTAAAAATAGAATTAATTGCTAAAAACTTTACCGAAATAATGCATATATTAGGATTAGATTTAAATGATGACAGTCTTAAGGGTACACCACAAAGAGTAGCTAAAATGTATGTGAAAGAAATATTTAATGGGTTAAATCCTTCCAACAAGCCTAAAATTGCACTTTTCGATAATAAATATCGATACAAAGAAATGTTGGTTGAAAAGGATATTACTTTTTATAGCAATTGTGAACACCATTTTGTTCCTATCATTGGAAAAGCGCATATTGCCTATTTTTGTAGCGGTAAAGTAATTGGTTTATCAAAATTAAATAGAATAGTGCAATACTTTGCAAAACGTCCACAAGTGCAAGAAAGATTGACTATTCAAATAGCCAATGAATTAAAGGAAATTTTGCAAACTGAAGATGTTGCAGTGATAATTGATGCCCACCATTTATGTGTTTCATCAAGAGGGGTGCAAGATGTAAACAGTAGCACTGTTACATCGAGTTACAACGGCCGCTTTATTGATGATAAGGTAAAAAATGAGTTCTTTAGCTATTTAAAATAATTAATTTTTATTGAAAAACCTATTCAAAATCAAATGCTCAAGCCATAAGGTTTCGGCAAAAGCCAAACTCTGATACTTTATATGTGTAATATTTAGAAAAGACAAACTTCGAAGCCATTTAGAACTTACCTCTCCCAGAATACCTGCAACAAAAAAAGGAAATGTAGCTTTATCGTTCACCTTAGGTTCATTGAGATAAATTGGTATTTCTTGGAGTTTTTGCAAGCAAATGGTCAACATTAATTTTTCAATTTCATTTCCATTTGCCTTTGTTATCAAACTAGAAGCTTGTGCAATGAGTTTATTTTTAAACTGCCCCAAAATGTTAAAGTCTGTAATTAATCTAACTATATGATAAATAATTAAAACTGTATTAGGGTAATAAGGCGAAAGTTGGAAAGGACGATTTATGTGGTCATCATTCTCGAGACATGTTTCAACTAATTTTATACTATCATGGTCTTGCTCATTCAATGGAAGTTGATATTTATACACAAAATATAAAGTATTACACAAAGCACAAATATCAAAGGCCGCAGGCATATTCTTTACGAAAAATGTATTGTAAGTTTTAAATTTTTCATAGCCTTTTACAGGCCTATCTGGCCATTTCAAATTCCCAATAGCATATTGCCCCATCTTTATTTTCAAGGACATTTGTTCTTCATTTGAATGTTTTAATACTAAATGTATAATGGAACTGTCATCAATGTCATCAGGTATCATAAAAAACTTAAACATATGCGCAAAATATCCACCAGGAAAATGCTTACTAGGTTTAGTTTGCCAAAAATTATAAGAGGCATGGCCATCCTTATTTCTAAAACTAGGCAGCGCCTTTTCAATATTCTTCAATATTTTATTGACCAATTCATACTCCTCCTTTGTATATAATGAATGGTATCTTAATAATGTAAAACCAATGCTAGCCGCAAAAAAACCCGTATTGTCTTTTCTTTGATATAAGCCCCTAGCCCATACACGCTTGGTCTCAAACAAACCTTTAGTGAAATATTTACTCTCTGTAATTTGTAATTGCGATATACTTTGTATTTGCTTTAGCACTTCATTCATGCAGTAAAATAAAATAATTTTAGTATATAAAATCTACATGTTTTCAATATTCCATACTTGAAATTAAAAATTTGTATATAAGGCAATGATTTTTTTAATCTAAATTTAAGTCATTTCAATTTGATTGCCATACTTGCAATAATAAATATATTTTTGCGTTTTCGTATGATTACTTTAAACTAAAATGAAGCATTTACTAAGTATATTATTTTTGTTTTTTATTCTTTTTGCTTCTGTGAAAGCACAAGCGCCTAAATACAGTAATGAATTTTTGGCAATAGGTGTGGGTTCACAAGCACTTGGCTTAGGAAAAGCAGTTGCATCAACAACCAATGATATAACAGCAGGTTATTGGAATCCAGCTGGTTTAATTCATATGGAAAATAACATACAAGCTGCCTTTATGCATTCAGAATATTTTGCAGGGATTGCAAAGTATGATTATGGTGCCGTTGCAAAAAAAATAGATAGTAATTCGACAGCTGCATTCAGTGTGGTGCGTTTTGGTGTGGACGATATTCCAAATACTACAGAATTAATAAATAGCAATGGTCAAATTGATTATAATAGAATTACTACCTTTTCAGCAGCTGATTATGCATTCATTGGCTCTTATGCGCGAAAACTCAAATATCCTGGATTAAGTTTTGGAGCAAATGTTAAAGTTGTAAGAAGAATCATAGGCGATTTTGCGAATTCATGGGGATTTGGTTTAGATGCTGGTTTGCAATATCGCGTTAAAAATTTTAGAGCTGGTGTTATGCTTAGAGATGTAACTGGAACTTTTAATGCATGGAGCTACTCATTAAATGATAGAACCAAAGAAATATTTACACAAACTGGAAATGAAATTCCTGTAAATAGCATGGAAATTACATTACCAAAAATTATTCCTGGCGTGGCCTACAAATTTAGTTTCAAGAAATTTAGTGCAACACCTGCACTCGATTTGGACATTACTACTGATGGAAAAAGAAATGTTTTGATTAAAACGAAAACAATAAGTATTGACCCTCACTTTGGCCTTGAATTGGATTACAATAAAGTTGTATTTTTGAGAGCAGGGTTAAATAATATTCAAGAAGTAAAGGAGCAAAACAACATTGTAGTGCAGACTGCGCAACCTAATTTTGGCATTGGGGTAAAAGTCTTCAATATTACACTAGATTATGCGCTTACCAATGTTGGACAGCAAGTTGGTCTATTATCCCATGTATTTACAATACGCGCTAATATTGATGCTAAGAAAAAAGCATAAGCTTATTTTCTGATTATTTTAGAATAAGAAATACCATTGTTAGTTGTTAGTTGACCTATATAAACCCCTTGTTTTAACTGAGAGGTATTGATTTCAGCCTTAAATTTACCTATTGGCATATCTTCATCAATAACTGATTCAACTAAATTTCCCACTGCATCATAAACTTTTAATGTTACATGGCCAGAAATATTATGATTAAAAATAAAATTTGTTCTATCTTCAGCAGGATTAGGATAAACGCTTTCAATCTCATTTAAGTTTCTATCAATTGGATGGAGACCAGTATTATCCACACCTAAATACAAATCATCAATTATTATAGAAGAATTTACATTTAAGCTACTTCCAACTGGAGCATTAATTGCAAAATATATAGTTGCGTATCCAAGCAAGGATGGACCTGATAAAGGTAAAATATTTACAAATTTGTATTGATAAACATTATTTATAGAAGTAAAGGTTTGATCTCCATATGCCAAAACATTGGAAGTAGTATCAATCTCCGTTAATGTAAAGGATGCACTTAAATTATTGTTACCCGACAAGTTACCTTTAACCCAAAATGTAAGCACTTGAGGCATGGTAGTTAAGGGAAAATTATTTATTGCATAAGGAGCAATAGCTGTTCCATTGCTATCAAGCACTACATTTAAATTTAATGCAAAATTTCCACTGTGTGCATCAGTAGTTTGGATGGCAGTTCCAGGATCATAAAAATTTGATGTTGACCAATATATTGGATCTCCAGCATCCCAGTTTTCAAAAGATGGGTTTTGTAATTGTGCATAACCTTTTCCACCAAGAAATATGATGAAATAAACAAAAACGATTTTTTTCATTTGATTAAAATTTTACCTTTTAATTAGGAGCTGTAAAATTAATCATATTATAAGCCAATTAAAAATAAAAATGGGAGGACTCAAAATTATATATCAATAACAAAAAAAGCAGCTATAGCAATATTATAGCTGCTTTAAATTTTTTTCTCAATAAATGTCTAATTTCTTAATTCAAATTTTACTGGCAAACTAAACATTACAGAAACAGGTTTGTTGTTATTCATTCCTATTGACCAATTTGGCATAGCTGCAATAACACGCATTGCCTCTGCTTCTAAATCTTTTCCTCCTCTCACTCCTTTTAAAATGGTTAAATTAACAGGTTTTCCGGTGATATCAATTACAAACCCAACATAAATTGTTCCTTTAATTCCATTTTCTCTTGCCATTGGAGGATAATTAATATTGTTCTGAAGGTACCTAAACATGGCTGATTCACCACCAGGAAAAACTGGCATTACTTCAGGCGAAATCATTGGTCCATCTGGGACCTTCTCTATTATTGGAGTGCCAATGTCAACAGGTTTGTCAATCACTTTTGGCCCATCAATGCCAATGGTTGTTGTATTTCCAGGATTAATAATCTTATCGTTTGGTATTATACTGGTTTCTACATGATCGTCTTTTGCTAAATAGGTATTATTATTCTGAGTAGCAGCAGGTTTATCGACTTTTTTTATGATCTCTGGTATAACTTCTTTTATTTCTTGGATAGGCGGTTTAATATCAAAAACAATTACTTTGGGATCAATTGTTGGGATAGGAATTTTTTCTATTGTTACCTTGTTCAACATCATTTTTGGAATAATGAATGCACCTAAAAAAATACCAACACTCATAAACAATGCAAAAAACATATTATTGTTGTAATCGCGCCTAATAACAAAGGCTCCGTAATCATGATTTCGATTTTGGAAAACTAAGTTGTTACGACCTGAATCGGTAACATTGTCCCAATTTTTTGGATTAAAAAGATTTACTGACATAACTATAAGTATTAAATGTGAATAGAAAACTTGATGCAATCACTGCATTATTTTTATTGTAAAGTTTCTTTCATTTATTTTGATTTACTTATTAGATGCAGTAAAATTTATTTTTCCATAATTTTTTTTGTTTTTTTCTACGTAAAGAAAATATGAAGAGTTTCTAAAGATTTAAAAGTTAACGAATTCATCTATTTTTTATTGCATTATAATGTAGAATTCAATTAATTTTAACAAATGGTAAACCATTTATACTTATCATTGTTTACTAAATGAAACATAAAACAATATAAATTATGGTATTAAAAAAAGGCGACAAAGCCCCCGATTTCAGACTATTTAGTAGCGAAAAAAAAGAAGTTAGCCTTGCTGACTATAATGGTAAAAACCTAATTGTACATTTTTTTCCAGCAGCATTCACAGGTACTTGTACTACTCAATTATGTACTTTGAGAGATGCAATAAGTTTATACCACAACGATAAAACAGATGTAATTGCCATTAGTGTTGATTCACTATTTACTTTGGCAAAATTTAAAGATGATCAGAAATTGAATTTTACTTTATTGAGCGATTTTAACAAGGTAACCTCTAAAGACTACGGAGCATTTTATAATGAATTTGTTTTCGGAATGAAAGGTGTATCTCGAAGAGCAGCATTTATTATTGATAAAGAAGGTACCATTCAATATGCCGAAGTGCTTGAATCGGCTGGTGATTTACCTAATTTTGCTGCCATTGATGAAGTATTAAATAAATTAAGTTAAGCACAAATCATACTGTTGTACTTTACTCAAATAAAACATTTTGGGTTTAAAAAAAGGGATTTGAAAATTTTCAAATCCCTTTTTTTATGAATAATTCATCCATTTATTATTTCATGGTAAACCATATAAAATTTAATAAAAACTCATGAAATCCACATCAGAGTAAGATAATCACTCACTTTATATGTTTAATTATTTTGTTCCTTTTGCTTCTGCAATTAGTTTATCATTATTTTTTACATAAGCATCATCCTTATCTTCCAAGGCTAATGCTTTTGATTTTTCGGCAGTTTCAATGGCTCCTTTAGTATCTTTCATTTTTAATTGAATTTTGGCTTTTAAGTGCCATACCCAATAAGCTTTGGGATTTTGCTCAGTTGCTTTATCAACCCATTCTAAGGCTTGTTTTAAGTCTTTATTATTGTCATAATAGTAACTTGCTGCACTAAAATATGGTCTCTTATCTGCTGGTGACATTGCTGTTTCAATATTTTTCATCACTTTAGCATCAATCTCAGTAGTTAATGCAAATGCCACACGGGTTTTTTCCCACAACAGTTCTACATTGCAAGAGGTAGCAGTCATATCTGAAAAATCAATGGTAAAAGTTTCAATCTTTTGTGCATAGGCACTTGGCTTAACACTAACACGTAAAACTTCATCTTCTTTTTTATAGTCACCTACATTTCCTCCTAAAGTCAAATCTCTATAAAACATAATATCCCATGCATCTTTTCCAGGAAGAGTGTAAATAGCGTATGTTCCAGCGGCTATTGCATTTCCCTCTATTTTTGTATCTTCACCTATAGTAATTTTGGTAGCAGAATTTGCACCTGTTCTCCAAATATTACCAAAAGGCACTACATCACCATATATAACGCGTCCTTTTGCACTTGGGCGGCTATACTCAATACTTACTTCACCTAATCCAAAATTTTGTTTGATGGTTTGAAGTGGACTTGGTGCCGGAGTTTTTAAGGTTTGTGCATCCAGGTTACTGAATAAAAATACACATAAACCTAACACTGTCAACTGTAATTTTTTTCTGAAATTCATATTTCTAATTTAAATGGTTAATATTTTTTTGAGCAACAAAGCTATTTTATTATTGTTTAATTAGCTAACTAATGTTAGAATTAATTTTTATCGCTCATCTCATTGAGCGCAATTACTAATTGATCAAGCTCCTTAGTTGTAGTGTAAATATTTGGTGTAATCCTACATCCTTGAATATTGGCATAATTAATTGCTACTGTCCAAATTTTATATTTTTTCAAAAGGGTTTCGGCCATTACTGAGGGTAACATATTTTTAATACCAACATTGGCAATAGCACAACTTCTTTCAGATTCAAATGGAGTGTTTAAAATAATGTTTGAATTGTTTTTTACTTTATTTACCCAATAATCTTTTAAAAATCTTAATCGTTCTTCCTTCTTATTTGCACCTATGCTTTGGTAAAACTTAATGGCATATGGTATTGTTAGTTCTGTATGCATAGGATGAGTACCCGTGTGATTCAATTTTCTGATATCATCTGCAGCATAGCCACTATCTCCATAAATTGGCCACAATGCTTCAATGTTATTTTTTTTGACATACAGTAATCCTGCTCCCAATGGCACACTTAGCCATTTATGTAAACTGCTGGCGTAATAATCGCAATTCAAATCACTTATCTTAAATTCAAAATGTGCTATTGCATGTGCACCATCTACTAGCACTTTTACCCCTTTTGAATGAGCCATATCACATATTTTTCTTACAGGAAGTATTTGCCCCGAAATATTAATCATGTGTGATAACATAATTAATTTGGTGTTTTTTGTGATGGCATTTTCGTATATTGATACAATTTCTTCATCAGATTTAGGATGGTTTGGAATTGAAATAACTTTATTTACCATACCATATCTTTTAGATTGTTGTTTAAACATGTCTAACATGGCGCCATAATCTTGTTCAGCCATGATGGCTTCATCGCCTATTTTCCAATCTATTCCAGAAATAACAGTATCCATCCCTTCTGTGGTATTCCTGGTTATAATTACTTCTTCCATTTCACAGCCCACAAACTGGGCTATAATTTGGCGTACAAGCAATTTATCGTCCGACATTTTGCTGCGCTTATAAAACGAGGCTTCATGATTTAAGCTTTGTACTTGTTGTATGAAAAACTCTAAAATAGGCTGTGGCATGAGGTTATAATAACCATTCTCTAAATTAATATAATCAGGCTTTAGTTGGTATTTATTTCTTAATCCAGCCCAAAAGTCATCATCAATCAAAAGTGATTCTTGACTTGTTAAATTGGTGTGCGCAAATAACTTTTCAAAGCTAAAGGGTAACGCTATCCCTGAAAGAGCCATTGATTTTAAAAAATCTCGTTTCTGCATAATTCTGAAAAAATTTTCTAAAGATATTCCTTTAAAAAAGGTTGCATTTCAAGTTCAATGTCTTTACGCAATTGCATCAATTTTTTAGCATAGTGCTCCATGTGTTTTTCCTTTTCTGTCATTGGTGTCCACTGGTTTACAGGTTTTGGGCGTCCCTCGTCATCAACTGAAACAAAAACTATTACGCAATGTGTGGTTTTATTGAATTCAAACTCAGAAATTTTTCTAGAGTATACATCCACAGCAATGTGAATACTGGTTTTACCTGTGTAAATTACTTTTGCCACGACTTTAACAAGATTGCCTATTAAAATAGGTTTATAAAACCTAATTCCTCCTGCATATATTGTCACACAATAACCTTCTGCCCAAGATGAAGCGCATGCAAAAGCAGTTTGATCAATCCATTTCATTACGGCACCACCATGCACCTTTCCACCAAAGTTCACATCACTTGGTTCGCTAATGAACTGAAAAGTGATTTTATTTTCCATGATAATGTAATAAAAAGATGGATGCCAAATTTGGGCTAATACACATGTTGCCCGCCATTTATAGAGTAATTAGCACCGGTTACAAAGTTTGTTTTTTCTGAAGCTAAAAATGACACCAGGTGAGCTACTTCGTGGGTACCACCTAATCTCCCCATAGGAATTTGTGAAACTATTTGCTCACGCACTTTTTCTGGGACAGCCATTACCATATCAGTACCAATATAACCAGGCGAAATTGTATTTACTGTTATTCCATATTTTGCAACTTCCATTGCCAATGTTTTAGTAAAGCCATGCATACCAGCCTTAGCAGCAGAATAATTGGCTTGTCCAAACTGACCTCTTTGTCCATTTACCGAACTAATATTTATAATGCGACCAAATTGTCTTTCAATCATGCCGTTTATCACATGACGTGTGCAATTAAATACACTAGTTAAATTACTTGAAATTACAGCATCCCAGTCCTCTTTCGACATTTTGGCAAACCTGCCATCACGGGTAATTCCAGCATTGTTTACTAGCGTGTCAACTGTGCCAATTTCTGCTTCTATTTTTTTAATCATAGCACCTACTGAATCAAAATCAGTTACATCAGCTTCAAACATATCTATTTGAAAACCTTCAGATTTCATTTTTGCTTGCCATTCGTCTGCTTTTGACTTGTTGCGATAATTGGCAATTACATGAAATCCATCATTGTGTAACTCTTTGCACATAGCTGTTCCTAAGCCTCCAGTGGCTCCAGTTACTAATACAATTCTTTTGTTTAGATTGTCCATAATTTAATAATTGTGTTATATTTTATTTACGTTCATCACTGTAGCTTCACCACTTGTACATATGGCTCCAGTAGATTTTTCATGAATTAAAGTTTCTATAATGGCACGGTGCTTTTCAACATTCACTTCCTTAACCGTAAAAACAGCCTCATACATAGTATCAACATACATAGGTTTTAAAAATGATAGCGATTGTTTTAAATAAATTGTTCCTTCTCCAGGAAATAATGTTCCAAAAACTTTGCTGAACAAAGAAGCGCCTAACATACCATGCATAATTGGCACTTTAAACATGGTGGTAGCAGCATATTCAGCATTCAAATGAACAGGATTTTTATCACCTGTCACTTCTGCAAATTTTATAATGTCATTTTGTGTAAATGAAAATTCATGTTTGAAAATATCGTTGGGGTGTATCATAAAATAAAATTAAGAGAAAATATTTTAGGTCTTAAAGATAAAATATTTATTTTATTTAATGATAATTTTCTAAAATGATTCTTCAAATCTTTTATCTAAGCTATTTATATTTTAATCAATTGAATAAAAATATTTATCGAAATAACAAAAAAACACCTCATTTAATTGTTTAAAGCATGATAAAAATTTTAATTTCGCGTGCCTTTTAAAACAACTATTTTGCTAATTTCGAAACCTTTTAAGGATTTTTAACGTTTAGGTTTTTACCTACAAACTATGAATAAATTAATATAAACATATATAAAATAAGGAGGAAACATGAAAACGAGAATTTTTACACTGTCCCTGCTACTGTCGCTTTTTGCTGTAGTAGTTCACTCAAATGCAGCTACTTTTACTTACAACAATGGTACAGCTTGGCAAAATTGGAATGTGCCAGCAAATTGGACTGTTGTTGGTTTTGATGCAGATGGCTTACCTGATGCTGATGATGACGTTACCATTCCAACAGGGTTTCAAGTTACTGCGAATTTAACATCATCAATGAATAGTTTAACTATTGATGGTGATATTAGATTTAGAAACCCCGTAACACCTACATTAACTGTTGGTACTCTAAATATGAATGGGGGAACATTAGGGCATTCAACAAGTAATAGAGTTGGAATTGTTGCCGTTACAGGCGATATGAAATTGTTAACAGGTACTTGTACCATTGGAGAGGTTGCTTTAACAGTGGCAGGAACATTACGTGTTTACAGTATCTATAATGAAAATTCATCAGTAGGAACAATTACCTTTGGAGCAGTTCAAATGTACAATGGCTCAAATTGGACATACAACAACACAGAAACTTTTACTGTAACCAATAATTTTACCATGAAAGGCGCAACAGTGGATGGATCAGCAACTGGCAGATTTAACATTGGCGGTAATTTAGTTGTTGATTCAGCATCAAACAATTGGGGTAGAAGCAGGTTAGTAATTACAGGTACTCTTACAATCAACAGCGGAGCTACATATAATGTGACATCGCTAACTGGCACAAAATCTACAAACAATATAGATATAAATGCTGGTGGTACTTGGGAAGACTTAGTTTCTGAGTCATGGTCAATAAGTGGTAATATTGAAAACGATGGTACATTTAATGCAGGTACTGGCACCTACACTTTATCTGGTACAGCCAAAACTATTTCGGGAAGTTCTGTTATATCCTTTTATAATACCACTTGTACAGGTAGTTACACTAACAATGGTATTTTTCAATCGCAAAATACAATAAACAGTACAGGAACATTTTCACAGGGTGTAGGTGGGAGCTTAGAATTATTAAATGCTTGTTCGGTATCCATATTTAATGCATCTGCAGCTGGCAATACAGTTATATACAGCGGAGGAGGAACACAAAACATTCGCGTTCCGGCTGATGGTGCATATCATCATTTAACTTTAAGCAATTCTGCTACTAAACGACTAGTTGGCGCAACAGTGGTTAATGGCGACTTGTCTATTGGTATAGGAACAACATTTGATGTAAGAACTAGTGGAGTTGATTATCAATTGAATCTTGGTGGCAACTGGACCAATTTGGGTTCCTTTACTGAAAGGTTGGGATTAGTTGTTTTTGATGGTACAGGTGCTCAATTAATAACTAATGCTTCACTTGAAACTTTCTATGATCTTCAATTTAGCAATAGTGGAACTAAAACGCTTGCTGCAAACATACAAACTACCGATGATTTGGACATTTTAAGCCCTGCTGTGTTAGATGCTGGCGCTAACTTTTCTATTACAGTTAAAAGCGATTGGACGAATACTGGAACATTTATTCCACAACAAGGTACTGTAGCACTTAATAACACAACAACAGGATCAATAAATGGTGCTGGTGTAAATAATTTTTATAATCTTACTAGTGTTGGTCCTGACAACAACCTCAATACATCTGCTAATTTAGCTGGTACACTAACTATCCCTTCTGGAAATTTTGAAACAACTGGACAAATATTTACTTTAACCTCTGATGCTTCTAATACAGGAAATATTGCAAGCATTACTGCTCCTCGCTTTACAGGAAATATTACCATGCAAAGACATATTCCTGGCACAACTACTGGTTGGGGGCTATTAGGATCATGCATTACCACAACATTAGCATCTTGGACAGACGATTTCCCAACTTCCGGGTTTACTGGTAGTACAGGTTATGCAGGTGGATTTATAAGTATTTATTCATACCTTGAAACTGCTCCAGGAGTATTCGATAATCCAGCTGCCTATGTAGCTGCAACCAATGCTACTGATGCGGTTGCCATAGGTTCAGGTCGTTGGGTTTATTTAGGCACCGGTGCAGTCACCACTTCAGATATAACTGTTGATGTGACAGGTGCCCCAAAAATTGGTAATCAAAATTTTGGTGTAACTTTTACTTCTAGTGGTGGGGCTTCAGAAGATGGTTGGAATTTAGTAGCCAATCCTTATCCTTCCAATATTGACTGGAATTCGGCAACAGGTTGGACAAAATCTAATGTAAGTGGTACAATTTATATTTGGAATGCCGACTTTAATCAATTTGCTACTTGGAATGGAACTACTGGGACCAATGGTGGAAGCAGGTACATTGCCTCTTCCCAAGGGTTTTATGTGCAAACTACCGCAGCAGCACCTGTGTTATCTTGTACTGAAAATGTTAAAACTGCTACCAGTGCAACAATGTTAAGAGAAGCACAAAATAATGGAAATGGTGATATGATACGTTTTATAGTTAAAGGTCAAAATCAATATGATGAAACTTTATTTGGCTTTAGAGATGAGGCTACAGCTGGCTTTGATGTTGAATTTGATGCTGTTAAAATGAGAAGCCCTATTCCAACTTCACCAAGCCTAACACAAGTTGTTAATAATAAAGAAATGGCTATGAATTTTGTTTCAAACGGAAATAGAAATGCCAAAATTGAGTTGCGTTTCCTTACGCCATCAAATGGAGATTATACATTAAATGTTGAAGGCTTAAACTTATTTCCTGAAAACGAATGTGTTATTTTAAAAGACTTAAAAACAGGTGCAGTTATTGACTTAAAAAAAGCTCAACATTATGACTTTTATGCCTTTAGTAATGATACAGATATTCGTTTTGTAGTGGAAGTTTCATCTCCTCTAGCTGTATATTCTAAAAATGTGAGTTGTGGAAATACTAACGATGGTGCTATAGAAATTCAACAATTAGTTAATGGTTGGAATTATAATGTTTACAATAGTAATGGAATAATTATTGGCGATAACACTTTGAATTCAAATCATAAAATTGAGCATTTAATGGCAGGTGAATATACAGTGAAATTTGATAACGGAGGTTCATGCAATGTATTAACACAAAAAGCTACTATTGAAGCTGCACCGCAAGTAAAAGCTGCTGCAGAAATTGCAAGTATTGCGGTTGAAAATAAAAAAATGAAGGTTGTTTTTAATAATAAATCTGAAAATGGCAGCTCTACTTGGGACTTTGGAGATGGTGAAGTTTTAACATCTAAAGCTAACTTAGTTGAGCATGTTTACCAAAATTCAGGTACCTATACTGTTAAATTAACTGTAAAATCAGGTGAATGCATTGAAAATCAAAACATTGTAATTAAACCAAATGAACAATCAAATATTTCCATCAAGAACAATTTTAATGAGAATATTAAATTGAATCAAGTAAATAATACCTATAATTTGCAGTTTAATTTTGAAAACGAAGAAACGGTGAATATTGATGTTATTAATGTTACGGGGCAGTTTATTCATCAAGATAGAGTAAATGCTAAAAACAATAATTATATTATTGACTTAAAAGATTTAGCCCAAGGGACATATATACTTAGAGTATATGATTCAAATAAAGATTTAATGTCGGCCAAGTTAATTAAATAATTAAATTTTTAGCCTGCTATTAAAGGGTTGAGTTTAAAAACTCAACCCTTTTTTATTTTCCTCTACTCTTCATTAATCCTTATTCGATGAGTTATTACCTTGTAATTCAAGTTTAAAATTCAAAGACATAACTTTTAACAATATACTCTTAATCTAACTAGTTTATCAATTGGATTTCATATTTTTTGTAACTATTACATTATAAATTTTAATTTCAGAATTAAATGAAAGTTAAAATATAATTAATGCATTCTTATTACCAATAATTGTTGAAATATGCTTTATCAAACTTTGCAGCACCGGAATAAAATGGAAGTTGTACACGCGATTAAATTTGATCATAGGCCTACTTTACTGGTATTTCAAACAAAAGAATCGGTTAACATTTAATTGTTCAATAAAATTCCTTATCAAAGAGAATAACTAATCTATTGATAATAATTTTGTTACCTACAAACAATATGTTCTAACTCATGAAAAAAAAATTACAAAGTTTAATTTTCCTTTTATCGATTTTATTTTGGCAAAAAGACTTGCTAGCCCAATGTACTATACCTAGTGCAGGTTGTGGTGGATACACTGTTCAAGTAACAATAACACCAACTGCGATTGTACCAAGCTCAATGTCATGTCCATTTGGATTTAACTACAATGTTACATTCAATTATTCAATAGTAGTGTCAGGGGCAAATACATGCTTCAATGGGAACATTGGCATTCAACCGCAAATATTTTGTAATGGTGGACAAAATAATGGTTATTTTACCATAAATGTGCCAGCACCGTTAGTAGGAACTCCATCTACAATCACTTATAATGGAACATTAACTACTTCAACCAATCCATTTAGCAGTGGTACAAATTGTGCCTCAGCTACGCCTTCAAACATGAATTGCAACAATATTGATGTTACCATTTTTGGTCCTGGTATTAGCACAACTACCGTAAGTTGTAATTCTCCAGTAAACTCAATTACAACAGGCGCAATTTCAGGTTCACCTTTTTGTGCAGGTGCCTCTGTAAATGTGCCTTTCACTGCTTCAGGCACTTTCACTGGAGGAAATGTTTTTACTGCACAGTTAAGTAACTCAAGTGGAAGTTTCGCAAGCCCAACCAATATTGGCACTTTATCTTCCACATCAAGTGGAACAATTTCTGCAACCATTCCAGGTGCAACACCTAGTGGAAGTGGATATAGAATTAGAGTAATAAGCAGTACTCCAAGTATAATTGGTTCAGATAATGGGTCAAATCTAACCGTAAATCCAAATGTTACTCCTTCAATTTCTATAAATGCATCTGCTAACCCCGCTTGTAATGGAAATGCAATAACTTTTACTGCAACCCCAACCAATGGTGGCGCAAGTCCTGCATATCAGTGGACAAAAAATGGAGTTAATATCTTGGGAGCCAATTCATCTACTTATGTTGCAACAGCCGGAACTGATTTTGTTACAGGAAACCTTATCCGATGTGTTTTAACATCAAATGCAACTTGTGCAAGTCCAACCACTGCCACAAGCCCTGCCATAAACATGACTGTTACCCCTTCAACTGCCGACTTTTTTATTAGCGGTGTAACAAACCCTGCAGCATGTAATAGAGCCGAAGAACAAGTAAGGTGGACTGACCTTAATAATGTTATTACCACAGGCCTTGGAAATAGCTTAAATAAAACATCTTCAGGGGGTAATTGGAATGGGGGCGCTTTCTCTTACAATCAAATAAACAATAATGGTTATTTAGAATTTACTGCAACTGAAACAAATACTTTCAGAATGATTGGCCTAAGTAACGCAAATGCTGATAATGGATATGCATCAATTAAATATGCCATATACCTACAAAATAACGGAACCTTAACCATTTTCGAACAAGGTGTGAATAAAGGTGATTTTGGCACATACGCCACAAACGATGTATTTAGAGTAAGTGTTGAGAATAACTTTGTTAAATATTATAGAAATAACACTGCCTTCTATTTTAGTGCCCTAGTACCAAGTTTTCCGATGTATGTCGATGTTTCAATTAATAGTTTAGGTGGTACTCTTTCCAATGTTGTAGTAAATAATTTAAATTCTGGAAGTTACACTGCTACTGTTATCAATGGTACACCAATTACTTATCAGTGGAGATTGAATGGAAATCCTGTTGGTACCAATTCTGCGACCTATACCAATGGAAGTATAGCATTGAATAATGTTGTTACTTGCGATCTTAGCTACACCCCGCTGTGCGGACCATCTCCTGCAAATGCTACATCCAATTCAATTACATACAAAGCTTTGCCTACTTACGATGTACCTGTTACTTATATTACTGGTGTCACTGACCCTGCCGCTT
>DAORKI010000041.1:3628-10079 GCA_035439485.1 Bacteroidia bacterium | reverse complement strand
AAAGCGTTTGTAGTACGCCAACTGTTTCTTCAAACAGTACTACATACAAAGCTTTGCCTACTTATACTACTCCTACCATTTATATTACCAATGTCACAGATCCTTCAGCATGTAATAGAGCGGAAGAGCAAGTTGTTTGGAGAAGTCTTTCAAATGTTGTAACTACTGGTTTAGGCAACAGTTTGAATAAAACAACCTCAAATAATAATTGGAATGGTGGAGCTTTCTCCTACAATCAAGTAAATGATAATGGATATCTTGAATTTACTGCTACTGAAACTAACACTTCTCGAATGATTGGTTTAAGTAATACCAATGCTGATAATGGATATGGTAGCATAAGGTATGCTATATACTTGCAAAATAATGCTACTTTAGGAGTCTTTGAAAATGGAGCCAACAAAGGAAATTATGGTATTTATGCAGCCAATGATGTTTTTAGAATAAGCGTAGAAAACAGCATTGTAAAGTACTATAGAAATAATATTGTTTTTTATACAAGTGCATTATCTCCATCTTTTCCATTATACGCAGATGTTTCAATTAATAATGTAAATGGAACCATTACCAACGCTTTAATTTCTAATTTAAGTAGTGGAGATTTTACAGCAACAATTTTAGGTGCCTCAGCAACTAATTATCAATGGATGTTAAATGGCAATCCTGTTGGAACTAACGCACCAGCTTACTCTAATGCCTTAATATCAGTTTCTGATGTAGTAAGTTGTGACATTTCATATCAGGGCATATGCATTACTCCAACACTTAACTCAAATATAATTACTTACAAATCATTACCAGTATATGGCGTACCAAGTTTTACGATAGCTGCAGTAGCCGATCAAAATGGATGCCCTAGGGCCCAAGAAAGTATAATTTGGACAAGCTTGTCTAATGTTACTACAACTGGATTAGGTAACAGCTTAAACAAATCAAGTTCTAATGGTAATTGGGATGGTGGTGCATTTTCAGTAAATACAGTTTCAAACAATGGCTACCTTGAATTTACCGCAACTGAAACAAACAGATCAAGAATGGTAGGCTTAAGTAGCTCAAATGCTGATAATGGATACGGCAGTATTAGATATGCAATTTATTTGCAAAATAATGGAATAGTTGGGATATTCGAAAATGGTGCTAACAGAGGTAATTTTGGGGCATATTCAGCTAACACACTATTTAGAATAAGTGTTGAAAGTAATGTGATCAAATATTACAGAAATGGCGCATTAATTTATACTAGTTTACTTGCACCTACTTTACCGCTTTATGCAGATGTCTCAATTAATCAAGTTGGTGGTACTGTAACTGATGCCAAAGTTGCTAACCTTAATGCTGGTAGCTTTATTGCAACAACTTCAGGTGCTGTTCCTTTAAATTTCCAATGGTATTTAAATGGTAATCCTGTAGGAACCAATGCTGCAAGTTATACAAATAATTCTATTACAATATCAGATGTTATTACTTGTGATTTCACATATTCCTCCATATGCGCTACTCCAACAATTTCATCAAATTTAATTACCATAATTAATGGCGTTAATTCTCCAGCACTAATTACCATAGGAGTAAGTCCTAGCAATACAATTTGCAATGGTACAACAGTTACTTTTACAGCTACTCCAACCAATGGAGGGCCAGCACCAACATACCAATGGACCAAAAATGGAGTTGATATAATTGGTGCAAATTCTGTCACATACGTAGCTACAGCTGGCACCGATTTTATTGATACAGATCTTATTAGATGCATATTAACATCCAATGCTACATGCGCAATACCAGCAATAGCTACAAGTACACCAATAACTATGACAGTTACACCAAATCCTACACCTTCAGTTACTCTCAATATATCATCGGGTACCAACCCCAGCTGTTCTGGAAGTAGTATAACTTTTACTGCGGTTCCTACCAATGGAGGCTTAAGTCCTACGTATAATTTTAGAGTCGATGGAAATTCGGTTCAAAATACTACATCCGCATCCTACACTACGAGTGCCCTCACAAATGGTCAAGTTGTTGATGTTATCATAACTAGTAACGCAACATGCGCGAGTCCAGTCACAGCAAATAGCAACAGTATAACAATAACAATAAATCCTACATTGGTTCCTACAATCAGTATCAGTAGTACTCAAACCAATTTGTGTACTTCGGGTATAAGTTTTAGTAGTAATATTACCAATGGTGGTGCAAGTCCAACATTTCAATGGAAACGTAATGGTAGTAACATTTTAGGAGAAACCAATTCAACTTACACTGCCACCAATTTATTAAATGGTGATTTAATTACTTGCGAGTTAACCTCTAATGCCATTTGCGCTAGTCCTACCGTTGTTACTTCTAACAGTATAACTGTAAACTTAACTGGTGCTGTAACCACTTGGTTAGGATTAACCAATGATTGGAGCGTTGGCTCTCCTATCAATTGGGATAATGGATATCCTTCTAGCAATGTAACTGCCATTATCCCTGCCGGCACACCTAATGACCCTCAAATTAATGATATTGTGGAGTGCTTTAATATCGAAATTCAAGCTGGTGCTTCTCTTACAATTAATGCGGTTAATCAATTAAATGTGTATGGTAAATTTACCAATAATGGAACTTTTAATGCTGGTTTTGGCTCAGTAGAGTTCTTAAGTTGCAGTGGAAGTGCTTCTCAAGCCCATGAAATAACCAGTACCAACGGAACAGCATCGACATTCTTCAATGTGAGATTAGATGATTTGGCTGGCTTAAACTTAACTGCTAATGCTAACATTACTGGTACTTTAACTTTAACTAACGGTACATTTTCTAATGTAAGCAATGTGTTTACTTTTAAATCAACTGCATCTGCTACTGCACGTATAGCATCTGTTCCTGCCACGGCTAATTACCTTGGTAACATCACTATGGAAAGATATGCCCCAGGTCCTAAAACTGGTTGGGCTCAATTAGGAACTCCTGTACAAAGTGCTACCTTAGCACAATGGCAAGATGATTTTCCAACTTCTGGTTTCACTGGTGCCACTGGTTCTGCAGGCGGATTTGTTTCTGTGTATACCTATAATGAACCAACCCCTGGTGTTTTTGACGCAACTGGATCGTATTTACCTGCTACCAATATTACTAATGTTATACCTGTTGGTAAAGGTTTCTGGATTTATCTTGGTACGGCTTTGGTTAACACTGCTAACATCACAATTGATGTAACTGGTCAACCTACCATTGGGAACTTTAGCTTCAACCCTAGTTATACTAACAGTGGAAATCCTTTTGATGATGGTTTTAATTTAATTGCAAATCCTTATCCTAGTGCTATCGATTGGCTATCTCCTAATTGGACTAAAACTAACATCAATAATGCAATCTATATGTATCAAGCTGATAATGGACAATACGCCAGCTTTGTTGGTGGTATATCTACTAATGGTGGTTCAAGATTTATTGCTTCTTCGCAAGGTTTTTACATACAAGCCAACGCAGCTAGTCCGGTCTTGGATGTTAACGAAAATGCTAAGTCTGCTTCAAACCCTGTCTTGATTAAGGAAGAAGAACCTGCTAACGTGTTGCGCTTAAAAGTGAATGGGGATAATATGAATGATGAAATGGTGATTCACTTAAATGAAAATGCTACAACTAATTTTGATGGTAGTTTTGATGCAAAGAAAATATTTAGCAACGACCCAAATAATCCTTCTATCTCCAGTGTCAATAATAACAAAGATCTTTCTATTAACAGCTTGCCATTTTGCGGAATTAGCTTGACTATTCCTGTTAGAGTTACGGTGGGAATAAATGGAATGTATAACTTAAGTTGGAGTGGAATGGAGGGTTTCCCTGAAGGAACTTGCTTTGTGATTGAAGATTTAAATAATGGAAATAAAACTACTTTATTGAAAGATCAGGTCTATTACTTTAATGAAACGATTGGTTTTAAAAATCCTCGCTTTTTAATCCACATCAGCACGCCATTACCTAAAACTATTTCTGAGGCTAGTTGCAACAATAGTCAGGATGCTAGTATTACTGTGACTAATTCTTCAAATACTCCTTGTACGGTTCAATTGAAAGATAATAATGGAGACATAATGAAAGAAGCAGTTGTATATAATACGTTCACATTTGATAAACTTGCTATTGGAACTTATCAATTGTGTTACCCAACGGCTAGCGCTTGTGGTAGTTTAAACCAAATGATTAATATTAATGCTGCTAAAAATGTAAATGCTAACTTCGAAGTAAGTGCTAATAAGGTAAATACTTATGAAGAGGTAATATTTACTGCTCCACAATCAAAAGCAAATAGCTTAACTTGGGATTTTGGTGATGGCTCAATTGTATCGGGTGAATCTACTATCAAACATCAATATCAAGAACCTGGTACATACACGGTTAGTTTAACAAATAGCTTAGGAGAATGTAGCATCTCTGAAACCATTACGCTTAATGTTAATAAAGCTGCTCAAAGCCAAGCTATAAGCATGGACGTGAATCAACAAAATGGTGTATTTTATGCCTTGTTTAACTTTAATGAAAATACTATTGCTACTATCAGATTAACCAATGCATTGGGTCAAGAAATTACTAATACATTGAGGTTCGAAGGCAAAATCGGAAAAATTAGATTGCCGCTAGAAAATGTTGCTGAAGGGGTATATATGGTGGTTCTTAACAACGGGAAAGATACCTTTACAAAGAAAATTGTAAAGCAATAATGATCAATTAAAATACTAAAAAAAGCGATTGGGCAATTGTTCAATCGCTTTTTTGTTAAATTAATATCTTCTAAATTTCAATTTCGTTTAAAAAATACTAATTGATTATTTTAGTGTGATAAAAATTCCCAAAGATTAATTAATATAAAAATTGATTTAATTAACTTTCTATTATTGATAACCTTTAGAGTTTATCTTAAATTCACGTATTGGATTCAAGTATTTTTGTCGATTAAATGTTAAATTTAAAACTCTAAATATCATGAATCCAATTTATTCCTTTAAAAAACAACTAAAGCTTATTTTGCTGTTGTTTTTAATGCAACTAAGTATTAAAAATTATGCAGCAAATAGGTTTTGGATTGCCACCACAGCTTCCAACTGGAATAGTACTGCCAACTGGAGTACAACATCTGGAGGAGCTGGAGGTGCATCGATACCAGGCAATGCTGATGTAGCCATATTTAACAATTTAGCTAATGGCGATTGCAATATAAACACAAATGTGAATGTTCAAGGATTTACTATTAGTGGTTATAGTGGTATTATAAATCAAAATGCTAACACGATAGTAATCGGAAATGCAGGCTTTAATCAAAACTCTGGCTTTTTTGTAGGTGGAAGTGTTAATATCACTATTACAGCTTCAACTTATAGTTTGACTGGTGGTACGTTCACTTCAACAACAGCAAATTTAAGTATAGGAGGTTCTCAAGGTTCTACCACTATTTTTACACATTCTGCAGGTACATTTAATCATAACAATGGAACTGTAGTATTAAACCCTCAAGTACCAGGTTGTGTGGCTGGTTCATATAATATAGATGTTATTCCAGCAACGCAGTTTTACAATTTAACTTTAAACGGAACGCAAAGTTGTGGCAACCTAGCTAATTTTACAACTGGCGCAGGTGATAATTTGCAGGTGAATAACGATCTAACACATAATGATGGAGTATTTAATGGGGCTGTATCATTTGTCAATAATTTAATCATTGGAACTAGTGCAGATGGAGGAAGTGGGACAATAACAGCTGTTGGAGTTGGAGCACAAACTTACACAGTAGATCCAACAGCACCTCGCACTGCTCATCTTGTAGTCAATAAATCAGCGGGAGCATTGACACCCAATGTTGGTACAACTGCATTATCAGTGGTGAAATTCTCCTTATTACAAGGTGATTTTACTGCACCAACTGGCAACTTTAAAATTGGTGGTGCACAAAGTTCTTCAACTATTTTTACCCATACTTCCGGTAATTTCACTCATAATAATGGAACTACCACCTTTGATCCTCAAGTGCCAGGATGTGTGGCTGGTGCATACACTGTTGATGTTTTACCTGCTACTAACTTTTTTAATGTCACATTTAATGGTACACAAAGTTGTGGAAACCTATCAAATATTAATTGTGCAGGTGCTGATGTTATTATTGCTCTTAATGATCTAACTCATATTGATGGAGTTTTTAATGGCGCTGCCACTTTTGCTAACAATTTAATTATTGGGCCGGGTGCTGATGGTGGTAGTGGAAGTATTACTGCAAATGGAAGTGCTGCCCAAACTTACAGTGTTGATCCTGCTGCACCTAGAACAGCTCATTTAATTGTTGACAAACCTGCTGGTGCGCTTACACCTGCTATTGGAACCACTGCCCTTTCTTTAACCAAATTCTCCTTATTACAAGGCGATTTTACTGCACCAACTGGCAACTTTAAAATTGGTGGTGCACAAAGTTCTTCAA
>DAORKI010000041.1:0-3528 GCA_035439485.1 Bacteroidia bacterium | reverse complement strand
GCGATTTTACTGCACCAACTGGCAACTTTAAAATTGGTGGTGCACAAAGTTCTTCTACTATTTTTACTCATACTGCAGGTAATTTCACTCATAATAATGGAACTACCACCTTTGATCCTCAAGTACCAGGATGTGTGGCTGGTGCATACACTATTGATGTTATTAATTCTACAAAATTTTTCGATATTAATATTAATGGCAATCAAAGTTGCGGTAATTTAGCAAACATTAATACAGCAGCCAATGATACACTTGATGCAAATAATAATTTCACTCATACTGATGGTGTATTCAATGGATTTGCTGAATTTAAAAACAACCTAATTATAGGTGCTGGAGGCGATGGAGGTACAGGTGTTTTAATTGCTAATGGCACTGGTGCGCAAACTTATGCTGTAAATATTGCTGCACCAAGAACTGCTCACTTAATTGTAAATAAAACATCAGGTGGATTAACGCCTGCAATCGGGACTTCATCATTAACATTAACTAAGTTTACATTGCTTCAAGGCAGTTTTACTGCTCCTTCAGGGAATTTGAGAATTGGAGGCGCACAAAGCAGCTCTACAATTTTTACTCATAGCGCAGGGATTTTTAATCACAATAATGGTTTAACAACCTTTGATCCTCAAGTTCCAGGTTGTGTTGCTGGTACATTTAACATTGATTTAATTAATACTACATCATTTTTTAATGTAACGTTTAATGGTGCACAAAGTTGTGGCAATTTAGCCAATATAAATACTTCAGCTGGTGATACAATAGATGCCACAAACGATCTTGTTCATAATGATGGTGTTTTTAATGGTTATGCTCAATTTAAAAAAGATTTATATATTAATTCAAGTGCTGATGGAGGTAGTGGAACTTTAATTGCTGATGGTACAGCAGCTCAAACATATAATGTTGACCCTTCAGCTCCTAGAACAGCACATTTGGTGGTTAATAAATCTGCGAATACCTTATCTCCTGGTGCAGGTACAACTTCGCTATCAGTCACCAAATTTTCACTATTACAAGGTAATTTTCTTGCACCAACTGGAAATTTCAGAATAGGTGGCTCGCAAAGTTCAAGTACAATTTTTACACATAGTGCAGGTACTTTTAACCATAACAATGGAGTAACAATATTCGATCCACAAGTACCAGGTTGTGTTGCAGGTTCATATGCAATCAATATCATTCCTTCAACACTCTTTAATTATATTACAATCAGTGGTGCACAAAGCTGTGGCAATTTAGCTAATATTACTACGGCAGTTGGAGATACAATTGATGCACTTTTAGATTTAGTCCATAATGATGGTGTATTCAATGGGCTTGCAGCAACTCAAAATAACCTTATTGTAAATTCAGGTGCTGATGGTGGTACAGGAAGTTTTATTTTCACCGGTACTGGAAATCAAACTTATTCAATTGATCCAATAGCCGCAAGAAATCCAAATATTGTTGTTAAAAAAGGGGTAGGAATTGTTAGTGCTTCAGCAACAACAAATTGGACAATAAGAAGTTTAACCGTTGCCCAAGGAACTTTTGAAGCACCAACAGGCACTTTAAATTTAAATTCTAACTTTAGTAACTCTGGTGTATTTACTCATAATAATGGCAATGTAACTTTTGCAGGCACAACAACTCAATCTATTGGAGGAACCAATGTTTCCACATTTTATGATTTAAATGTTAACAACGCTTCCAATGTATCACTAACACAAAATTGCTCAATAGACAATAACTTAACCTTCACAAATGGAAGATTTGTAATAAACGCTCGAAGATTATTTTTAGGTACAAATGCTACAATAACTGCGAGTAGCTCAACAAGGTATATTCAATCGAATGGTTTATCATCTGGTTTAGGCGTTCAAAAGTCTTTCGCTAGTGGAACAGCAAACTTTACATTCCCTATTGGTACATCAGCACGGTACACTCCAGTTAATTATGATATTACAGCGAATGGTGCTCCTGGTACAATTAATATCCAACCAGTTACTGGAGCTCATCCTAACACAACAGTTGCAACTAATAACCAATTGAATTTTTATTGGAAAGTACTTGAAACTGGATTCTCAGGTTTAACAGTTACACATACTTATAACTATATACAAGGAGATGTTACTGGAGCAGAAGCATCCTATGTGGCTGGAAGATTCGTAAACCCTTTATGGACACCTCTTGGAGGTATTGCAGGTACAGTAAATTCTGCTGCCAATACTATTACACTCACAGGTGTAAATTATTTGGTTGGTGACTATACTGCCGCAGTTGCTGCTGAATTTCAAAATACACCTGCTGTAGTGATTACTGCCTCACCTACCGGAACAATTTGCTCTGGAAATAATGTAACTTTTACCGCAGTTCCAACAAATGGAGGTGCAACACCTTCATATCAATGGCAATTAAATGGAGTTAATGTTGGTACAAACAGTACCATCTATGCTAATAATACTTTGCTGGATGGCGATGTTGTTACTTGTCTTTTAACCAGTAGCATTCCTTCCTCATTTCCTAATCCTGCTGTAAGCAATCCAATAACGATGGATGTTATTACCTCAGTTACGCCTTCAATTTCAATTAGTGCTTCTCCTGGAAATAATATTTGTGCTGGATCATCGGTTTCATTTACCGCAATAATCACTGATGGAGGTACAAGCCCTTCATTTCAATGGAAAAGAAATGGAATTAATGTTGGCACAAATAGTCCTAATTATACGCTAGTAACTCCTTTAAATGGTGATGTAATAACCTGTGATTTAACTAGTAATGCTGCATGTAGAACAGTGAATACAGTAACCAGCGCTGGTGTTACAATTTCCATAAATTCTGTTGTTACTCCTACAATTTCAATTGTGGCCACACCTCCCGGTGGTATTTGTGATGGCACTTCAGTTACATTCAATGCTAACATTAGTAATGGTGGATCAAATCCAACATATCAATGGAAGTTAAATGGTAGTAATGTAGGCACAAATACATCATCATATACTAACACTAGCCTAGTTAATGGAGATATTGTTGCATGTGTTTTAACTTCAGATGCTACATGTGCTACTCCAACAATAGTGAATAGCAATAATATTACTATGACAGTAGGAGCAATATTAGTTCCATCCGTAACCATTAGTGCGAGCCCATCAACCAATATATGTTCAGGTACTAGTGTTACCTTTACGCCATCGCCTGTAAACGGAGGCGGAAGTCCAAGTTACGAGTGGTTCCTTAATGCAGTTTCACAAGGTATTAGTCCAACATATGTGTCTTCAAGTTTAAATAATGGAGATGTAATTAATGCCATCATGACAAGTTCTCTTTCATGTGCAAGTGTACCAACTGCTACTAGCAATAATGAAACTATGACTGTTACACCTTCAGTTACACCTACAATCAGTATCAGTAGTACTCAAACCAATTTGTGCACTTCAGGTACAAGTTTTAGTAGTAATATTACCAATGGTGGTGCAAGTCCAACATATCAGTGGAAACGTAATGGTAGTAACATTTTAGGAGAAACCAATTCAACTTACACTGCCA
>DAORKI010000040.1:0-28544 GCA_035439485.1 Bacteroidia bacterium | reverse complement strand
ATGATTAGTAAATTATTGGCATAATTTATAAATCACATTGTTATAATGAGTAATTTCGGTTCAATAACTTAAAAAAAAGCCTGACTGCGTTGGCAGTCAGGCTTTTAATAAATTAGGAACTAATTATTTTACAGAAATATCAACATATTGTGATTTTTCGTATTCTGCTCTATTTTCGTTGAAATCCTTGTTGTACTCTGGTCCACCAACCAAGGCAGATACAGGAGCAAATGTTACTTTAGATGCATCTGCACCTTTTGCATTTAACATGCTAATAATTTTAGCTTTAGCATCAGCGCCACGTTTAGCAGCTAAAGCATCATTAGTACCAAACTTAGTTGTAGGAACCTTAGAAGCACTTGCTTCAATAACAACTGTAACAGATTGACCCGCTTTAACCATAGCAGTTAATTGCTTCATGAATTGCATGAAATCTTTGTTAGTTCCATCAATTGCTGTTTTGTTATACTTAAAGTAAGTTCTAAATTCAGCAGGAGCTTCAGGTAAGGTGTTAGGATCTTGTTTTCCTTTGTATTTTTTACCTTTATTTTTAGGATCTTTGTTAAAAGCTTCTTCTTTAGCTTTTTCTTCAGCAGCTAATTTAGCAGCTTCAGCTTCGGCTTTGGCTTTAGCTTCTGCGGCAGCTTGAGCAGCTGCTTGTTCAGCAGCTTCGCGTGCAGCTTTTTGCTCTGGTGTTTCTCCAATAGCCTTCATATAAATATCTCTGTTCACTTCTTCATACTTATTTGCAGAAGTTAAATCAAAATCTTCTTTAAACTTTTCAACTCCATCAACTTCAACTTTAACTGTGTATTTTGAACCAGGCATCATTGGAAATTTAACTTTACCTGTATTATAGTTTCCATTATAAGTTTTAGAACTTCCAGCACCACCCATTTGAGTAACAGTTGCTACAATTGGAGGAAACATTGTTGCTTCGGCATCAATATTATTAATTACTTTTCCAGTAAATACAGTCATTGGAGTCAATGCTTTATCATTAAAAGTAATCATATATAAATCAAATCCACCTAGACCTTCTTTACGAGTTGCTGCATAATAAGCATACTTTCCATTCATTGTTGGATAATACGATGTTTCATCATCAGGCGAGTTGATTGGATATCCTAAGTTAGTAACTGCACCAAAACTTTTATCACTTGAATTAAATGGGGCCATAACTATATCTAATCCTCCCATAGTCTCATGACCATTAGAGGCAAAGTACATTGTTTTACCATCAATTGAAATAACTGGATTAACTTCATCAAAAGGTGTATTAATTGTGTTACCGCAATTTACAGCAGGTCCCCATACTCCATCAGCACCTTTTTCAGAACGATAAATATCAGTTCCGCCTAAACCGCCCTTTCTATCACTTACAAAGAAAATTGTATTTCCATCAGGAGTGATGCAAGCGCCTCTTTCCATAGCTTTGCTATTGATATTAGCACCTAATTCAACTGGAGTATTCCATGACTCACCTTTTGCTTCAGACAAGTAAATATTTCCGTTTAATTTTTCGCTTTTCCAGCATAAAATTTTTGAACCATCAGCAGAGATACCTACAACTGCATCGTTTTCATCAACATTAATATTTGCACTTAAAAGAACTGGTGATTGCCAGTTACCATCTTTTTCGTAAGATACCATTGCGCTTTCAAAGAATGATCCATCAATGTCTTGGTAATTTCCAAAACCTTCACGCTTTGAATTAAAAATTAATGATGACTCATCTGGAGTAAGAAATGCCTCATACTCAGGGAACTTTGAATTTACATTCGGACCTAAATTTTTGATTGTAACATTTACTGGCTTCTTTATAGCAGCAGCAGCAAATTGGCACATAGCTATGTGACGGTCAATTTCTTGGACAAGGTCTTTATTTTTGGTTCCTACTAAACCTTTGTATTTAGTAAAATTCTCTTCTGCTTTAGTAAACTCCATGTTGATTTGATAAGCACTTGCTAAATCATAAATAGCAATTTCTGGAGCTCTCTTTTCTGTTGCAGAAACTTCTTCGTAATTTTTAGAAGTATTAATTGCCGCTTTTTCAAGAAATGGAATAGCTCTTGATTTATCACCAGGAGACATCAAATAGCAAAATCCAGCTTTATAAGCAACATTTGCATTGTTTGCGTCTGCATTTGCTAATTCTACATATAAAGGTAGAGCCTCAGCATAGTTTTTATACAGTAAATGATATTCTGCATCTTTGAACTTCTGGGCAAAATCAGGACTTTGAGCAAACAAAGTGGATGTGCTGATCAAAAATAGTAAAAAGAATAGTTTTAGGTTTTTCATCGTTCTTATTAATTTGTTAGGTAGTTTCAATAATAATTGCGCAAAAGTAATTTTAATCGTCAAATAAACAAAAGAAATCGTTCAAACACAATAATTTTTTTTACAATTTGCTTGTTAAAAATTAATTTAAATTGTTCTATTAAGGTCAAAAGACTCCAAATAATCAGCCACCCTTCGCACAAAACTGCCGCCTAATGAACCATCCACAACTCTATGATCATAACTATGGGAAAGAAACATCATATGTCTAATTCCAATAGTATCGCCTTGTGGTGTTTCAATAACCACTGGCTTCTTTTTTATGGCTCCAACAGCCAAAATAGCCACTTGAGGTTGGTTAATAATTGGTGTCCCCATTACATTTCCAAAGGAACCTACATTGGTTAGGGTAAATGTACCACCAGCAATTTCATCAGGCGTTAATTTTCCTGTTCGGGCTCTGTTGGCTAAATCATTCACTGATTTTGTTAAACCTAAAAGATTCTTTTGATCAGCATTTTTAATCACAGGAACAATTAAATTTCCTGTTGGCAATGCCGCAGCCATTCCAATGTTAATATCTTTTCTTTTAATGATATTAGTACCATCTACAGCTATATTAATCATCGGAAAATCTTTGATTGCTCGTGCTATAGCCTCAATGAATATTGGCGTAAATGTTATTTTTTCATTTTCTCTTTTTTCAAATGAATTTTTAACTTTATCGCGCCACATCACGATATTGGTCACATCAGCTTCTACAAATGAGGTTACATGAGGTGAAGTATGCTTACTTTTTACCATATGTTCAGCTATCAACTTCCTCATTCTATCCATTTCAATAATTTCATCACCTGCATTTAAGCTAACGCTTGGTTTTACTGAAGTTGTATTGCTATTTGAGGCTGGAGAATTAGAAACTGCCGAGGCATAAACTGGTTGAACTTCGGGCTCCAATTTTACGCTCGCCTGCACTGGTGCAGTTTTCCGATTTGAAATATATTTAAGAATATCTTCTTTCGTTACTCTACCTTCTTTACCTGTTCCAATAATTGAATCAAGTTCAACATTAGATATATTTTCTTCTTTAGCTATACTTTTTACCAAAGGTGAATAAAACCTATCTCCAACATTTGATGTTGTAGAACTTGATGTTGTATAAGCAGCAGGTGCTGTTGCACTTTTTTCTACAATTTTTTCTGAAACAAGCGCTGCTGGAGCACTTTCAATTGAAGCGGACGCACTATCAGATATGATTGCAATTACTGTTCCCACTTGAACAACATCGCCCTCTTTAAACAATCTCTTAACTAAAATTCCCCCCTTTTGAGCGGGTACTTCTGAATCAACTTTATCAGTTGCAATTTCTAGTACTGATTCATCAGGAGCAACTTGGTCGCCTTCATTTTTAAGCCATTTGGTAATTGTAGCTTCTGCCACACTTTCACCCATTTTGGGCATAATCATATCATATTGTGCCATAATTTTCTTGAAATTTTAGCCACAAAAGTAAACTAAAATGGCAATAATAAAACTTTTAAAAAATGGAAATTAATAACAGGGTGATACTATTTTGTTATTATCACTTTTTCATGATGCGACCAATTCCCATTCTCAATGTGAACAATATATATTCCTTGGGTTATTTTTCCTGTTATTTCGCTCAAATTAATGCTCACTAAATCAGCTGAAATTTGCCTATTCAACAATAGATTCCCTTTTAGGTCAAACAATTGAAGAGTTGATAAGTTTTGACCCAAATTGGAAGGAAGCGAAATATTCATTATATCCAGAATTGGATTTGGAAAAATCGTAACCATATTGTTTGAGAATGAATTATTCAAATTTGTGGTTAGAATTTCACTCACTAATTGATTAGTAGTGTAAATAAAATCACCACTTGAACTATTGCTACTATTGGTTGCATTACCTGCAGCATAAAACATAATATTACCAGTTCCTGCAGCTGGGGCAGTCCATTGAAATGTAAATGTTACACTATCTGTACCAAAATGGTTAGGTTGTTTATGCACTGCATTTGTACGTGAATTGCCTAGCACTGTAGCCGAAAGAGTTTTAGCATTAGCTGATGTAGCTGTGGAAATTAATCCAGCATTTGCACCACTTGGCAAAAGTGCTTCAAAACCAAAACCAAACTTGCCCACTCCTAATTTTTTAACTCTAACATTAATGGTGTAGGTCATACCGGGCACATAAGCCCAATTAGTTAAATTAGGACTTGTGATTGTAACACTTCCACCTCCTGAATTTAGAGCGTTTGTGCTATGGCATTCATTACAAGCATTCTCACCTGGAGAGCCCGTTTTTGCTGCCTTTCCATTATTACTAGTATAGGCAATTGTTGAAAATATTATTATTCCAATGAATGAAACAAATACAATGGCAATTCTATTTTTTAAATGCATAAATTAATGTCTTATGTTCACTTTGTGGCTGTACGTTTTACCCTCACAATGTAGTAACATTAAATATAATCCATTGTTTAAATTAGTTAAATTTATTTTATTGTGCTGTGACAACATATATTTTTCTTGCCTTAAAATTGATTGGCCAGCCATATCAATTAGTTCTATTACTGCATTTTTTCCGTTACCCCCATAAAAATCAAATTGGATTTCTTGATTAGCAACTGGGTTAGGATAAATTTTAAGTTTTTGATCAATAACATTAATGTTAGTTTTATTTGATGTCAATAGTGTGCTGTCAATAATGATATTTTCATCTCCAGGTTGATATCCTGTAAAGGTAAAATAAATCATCATCATTTCATCATTGGTAGCTTCTCCTTCCGAAACATTAACCGGTGGGGTACTCGGATTAAATGGGTTATTATCAGTATTGTCATAAAATGCTTCGTAATACAATGTAGTTGAAATAGGCATAACTTGAACTTGTTGGAAATCATAGCCTCCTTGCCACATAAAATTCCAATCATTAATTTTAATTAAAGGAATATTAATGTTTCCGGGTGCTTCTGCATGTGATTGTATACTTCGTCCAATTAAATGCATATGTGGTGCAACCTGAAGTAATGATATTTTACCATATATGGATGGCACTGTATATTCTCCATAAAATGTTTTGGTTTGATTGGCTGCTATGTATAGTGGGCCATTGGTTAAAGATGAAGAATGATTCAAAATAGGAGCTACATACAAAGGTCTAATACTAGTAGCATTGCTGAAAAAGAAATTTACTTTGGTGCTATCTATTTGCCCAAATGTGCCTGAAGGATAGTGAATTTGAAATACAATATCGGCATTGGCAGGTAATCTCAACCCCATACCATTTGGATAAAATTGAGGTTCAGCACCTGGCACCCAAAGTCCAATTAACTGTGCACTGCTTGCCCCCACTCCACCAAATGAAAGATAACCTACATTGGGATCTTGCGCATCCAACGTGGCGCAGGTACCAGTAGTATCGGCATAAACCAATACATGATGCACCATTTGGCGATTTCCAGGAATAACTTCAAACCCTCTTATGTATTTCGAAACACTTAATCCACTTGGAACCACAAAGCACTGGTAAATATCTGCACTAGCTGCATAATTGGTAAATACAGGCATTTGTGCAACCAAATTTGGAGTTTCATTAACTGCTGAGCCTACAGGAAAAATAGGAGGTGCAGGTGCATTCGATAAATTTCCAGCTGGCAAACCATTATTTATCCAACTGAGTAATGCTGTTTTTTGTTGAATAGTTAATGCCCTTTGATGAGCAAATTTTCGATATGTGGTATCGGGTGGCCAAGGTGGCATTCTATTATCTGTAACTGCATCAACAATTCCTGATGCTGCTGCTACGGCATCGTTATAGCTCATCAAACTAAAAGGCCCAATGGCTCCCTGATGATGACAACTTGAACACTTACTGTAAACAATAGAAGCTATATTATCACTCCATGTATTAGTTTGGGCTTTAGCTAAAACCGAAATAAAGAGCAAAATAAAAATTAGTTTAAATTTCATGCTTCATAATTTTAAATTAATTAATCAAAGATATGAAAATCATTAAAGTTTACCCTAATATTAAATATTAATTTATTTACTTAATAAAAAAGCCAACCCTATGGTTGGCTTTTCATTATTTTTTAGCACCTGCCTCTTTGTTTTCTTTGTATCTTTTATCAGGAGTGCCATCTTTTTTTAATTTTTGATTTTCCTTATATCTTCTATCAGGTGTACCGTCCTTTTTTAATACGGGTTTACCTTGCTGGACATTAGTGTTTTCATTACTTTTTGCAGGTTGAGCATTTACACCTGCTTCTTTTTGAGCTGCATTTTGTGGCGAAGCTTCGGCAGGTTCTTGTTTCGATACAGCCTTTGAACTAGAGACTGCTTTTAACGGAATTTGTTTAGGCTGCACTGTTCCAACTGGTTTTGCTTTAGGTTTTGCATCTTGCGCAAATGTTAATGTGGCACACATAAGAAATGCCACAGCAATAGAAAGGATTTTTTTCATTTTTTATATAGATTATTTTAAGTTCGTTTGAATCAACAAATGTGCCACATTTTAATTAAAGCCTTTAACTTAATCCCATAACTTTACCATCAACAATATCAATATAAATGGCTTGAGGAACTTTAGGGAGTCCTGGCATCCTCATTATTTCACCTGCTACAGCCACAATAAATCCTGCACCTCTATTAATTATTAAATTTTCAATTGTTAAGGTAAAATCACTTGCCACACCTATTTGTGCTGCATCATCGCTAAATGAATATTGCGTTTTGGCTATGCAAACAGGTAGATGCGTTAGTTTTAAATCAACTATTTTTTTAAGGGCCGACTCAGCTGTTTTGGTCAAATTAATTCCATTTCCTCGGTAAACTTTTGTTACAATTTTGTTTAACTTTTCTGGAATGGAGTCATTTATTTCATAGGTGTGTTGAATTGGTTTTGAAGGTTTTTTCTCAATCACTTCAACCACTTTTTCAGCTAATGCTACCGCTCCTTTTCCTCCTTCAGCAAATCCATCATTTAGGGCAAAATCTGCTCCTCTATCACTACACCAACTTTGTAAATACGAAATCTCTTCAGGAGTATCAAAATTATATTGATTAAAGGCAACTATGACACTTTGTCCAAAATTTTGAAGATTTTCTAAATGACGTTCTAAGTTTTTTAAGCCATTTTGCAATCCTTTCATATCAGGTTTCTTAATACCTTCTATTGCAACTCCTCCATGCATTTTTAAGGCTTGCGAAGTGGTCACTAAAACTGATGCTTTAGGCGTTAAACCAGCATTTCGACATTTAATATTAATAAATTTTTCAGCGCCTAAGTCGGCACCAAAACCAGCTTCTGTAATTACATAATCGCCAAATGTCATTGCCATTTTTGTAGCCATAACTGAATTACAACCATGAGCAATGTTCGCAAATGGTCCACCATGAATAAATGCAGCTCCGCCCTCTAAAGTTTGCACTAAATTAGGATTTAAAGCATCTTTTAAAAGAACAGTTATAGAACCACCTACCCCTAAATCACCTACTGTGAAAGGTTGATTTTCAGCTGTAAATCCTAATAAAATATTATCAATTCTTTTGCGTAGGTCGTCTAAACTTGTAGCTAAACAAAAAATAGCCATTATTTCGGAGGCTGGAGTAATATCAAATCCTGTTTCTTGAGGTATTCCGTTGGCTGAACCATTTAATCCTGAGACCATGAATCTTAAAGATCGATCATTCACATCGAGTACTCTTCTCCAAGTTATTTGCTTTAATGCCTTTCCTGTACCTCTATTGTAGTATTGATAATTGTCAAGCAAGGCCGAAATCATATTATTGGCAGAAGTAATAGCATGAAAATCACCTGTGAAATGAAGATTAATATCTTCCATAGGAACAACCTGTGAATAACCTCCTCCACAAGCTCCGCCTTTCATCCCAAAGCAAGGCCCCAATGAAGGTTCGCGCAATGCTACGATCGCATTTTTACCAATTTTTTTCATCCCTTGTGCTAAGGCTACACTTGTAGTTGTTTTGCCTATGCCTGCTTTTGTAGGAGTAATAGCTGTAACTAAAATTAAATTAGATTTTGCTATACGCTCTTCATTAATTTCTTTGTATTTTATTTTAGCCTTGTAATGACCATATGGAATTACATTATGCCCTGGAATACCAAGCTCAGCAGCGAGTTCACTTACCTGCCTTAATTTTACGCCTTGAGCAATTTCAATATCTGTTTTCATAAATTGGAAAAATTATATTATTTACAAGCAATGATAAATAAAAGATTGATACTTTTATCAAATTACCTTAAAAATATTTTATCCTTCAAGTAACTGCTATTTTAATGATACATGGGTAATCCCTTTTGAGAAATCAGTGTTCAACAAATTAACAATTTGATTGAATTTTTTTTGGTCTGTAATAAAATCAACGCCTTGCATATCAATTACCAAAACTTTTTGATGAGGAAGGGCATTTAAAAAACTAAGATATCTGTTTTGTATTTGTTCTAAATACTCAGGTTTTATATTCACTTCATAAGCTCTACCACGTTTTAGTATATTTTTTTTGAGTTGAATGGTATCTAAATATAAATAAATGAGCAAATCAGGTTTAGGTAAAGAAGATGCTATGATATCAAAAAGTCGATGATACAATAAAAGTTCATCTTCTTTCAAATTATTACCTGCAAAGATTAAACTTTTATAAATAAAATAATCTGCAATTGTAAGCTCATTAAACAAATCGAGGTTTACTAAATCCTGTTTTAATTGACCATACCTATCGGCCAAGAAACTTAGTTCAAGGGGAAATGCAACCCTTTCTGGATTGCGGTAAAACTCAGGCAAAAAAGGATTGTCAGAAAATTGCTCTAATACCAATCGGGCATTGAGTTGTTTTGCTAGTAATGTGCTCAATGTTGTTTTACCTGCTCCAATATTTCCTTCAATTGCTATGAAATTGTATTTCATAATTGACCTGAATTCGATATTATTAAATCAATAGAAGTGCTTAGTACTTCACCTTTGTCTTCACATTCAGCCAACAACTCCTTATTAGTTAGTTTCAAAATTGGATGCATAAAATCGGCTGCAATGTCATTTAAAGGAACTAATGTAAACCTTCTTTGAGCAATGTAAGGATGGGGAATTTTTAAATTATCACTCGCAATAATTTCATCATTATAATATAGTATATCAATATCAATGAGCCGGGGTTGCCAGTGTTCTTTTCCTCTAGTTCGGCCTAATTGGTTTTCAATTTTAAGCAACCTATCGAGTAACTCAAACGGATTTAATTGAGTTTCCACTTTTAGAACTACATTTAAATAATCATCTTGATTTAAATTTCCCCAGGCTGCAGTTTTATATGTTTTTGAAATTTCAATCACCTCATTATAATCACTTGAAATAAGTGAAATAGCTTGCTCTAAATTTAAGCTTTGATTTCCTAAATTTGAACCTAAAAGAAGGTAAGCAATAGAATTATTTTTCAAATCAAATAATATTAGATTGTTGCTAGTGCTAATAGTAAAATTGAAATGTAAAGCATTACCAATAGTAAAAGTAAAATATTAAGCCCAATGGTTATCCATGCAAGTACCTTGGTAATTTCAGCTTCGTACGAAAGAATTTCACCGTTAAGTTTAGCTGTAGTCGAAGCCTTTTTAATCATGGATAAGGCTATAATAGCTGGTATTAATGCAAAAGGCCAAATTAACCAAACTGTACAAATTGATATGATGGACAACACCAAAGCAATTTGTACCTTTTCGGTTGTGTTCGATTTAACTTGGCTATTTTTAGGAGGTTCTTTTCTATAGATGGTGTCTGCCGATAATGTGTAATTTTTAGCCAATTGAATTTTATTTAAACTAGTCCACAATTTACTTTTGATTTTCAATTCAGGTTGATTTAAATTTTTGTGTAAAGTTTGGAAGCTCTTTTGTGCATCGATTTGTGCTACTTTTTTATCATCAATTATTTTTTCTCCAATCACATTAATCGTGTTTTCTTGGATGTTATTTTTATGATGAACAATTTCTTTATGCTGCCTTTTTTTATTTTTTAAAATGGTATAACCATGGTCATAATGTCTTTTATAAACACTACTGCATGAAGGTAGTAGAAAAATTAATAGCAAAAAGACTAAAATTAATGGTTTATTCATAATAAAAATAATTAAGCAAATATAAATATTCGTATGAAATACTATGATTGAAATTCAACAAAAAAATAGAATTAGTTGGAGATAATAGAGTTAAAAACTAACAGAATTAATTTATGGCCTAAGCAGCAAATATAAAAAGGTAATAAAAGCTACAATTCCAATTAAAACCCATGCAGTTTGCTCAGCAAAGGCAATATCTTTAGGTTTCCTTTTGTAATTTGAAGCCGCACCTTTTTTAGCGAAATTCACCAAAACAAGCGCCAAAACAGAAAGTAGAATAGCTACAGCGATTGCTGAAAAAATCAAAGGAATAGTTAAGTTAACACCTAGGAAAAAATAAAAATAAAAGGGTAAAAACAATACCACAAACCCAACAATAGCAGTGTATTTAGCTATAAATGTCAATTTTTGATAAGGCAAGTTTTTATTTTTACCTTTTGGCTCTCTAACATAAAGAGTATCAGTATTTTCTGTTACATAGGATTCAATTTTACTTTCAATAGAGTCAAGTTTGTGATTTTCTTCCATATTTGAATTTGAAAGAATCTGTGACTTGGATGTATCAGTTAAAATTGCCGATGCTTCTTCATCTTGCAAAGCGTTTTCATTTCTCAAAATAGGTGATTGAGACTGAACATGATTCTTAGATATACTTTGCTGATTTTTTTTGATGGTATTATGTTTACCGAGTAAGGTAAAACCGTCATCATATCTTTTTTTGTATAATGATTTACATGCTGTTAAATTTAACCCTAGTAAAAAGAGCATGAATAATTTTACCCTCATCATATTTAAAGCAATTAAAATATCAACAATAATTTAATGATTTATTGAATAAAAAGTGAAACTACACATAACTTACAATTAAACCAATAATTCTGTAATTAATTATCATTTTTTATTTAAACTATATGTTAAAATAACGTAGGTTTGAAGTCTCAAAAATAAAAATATGTCAGCAAAAGAAAAAGTATTAGTTATAGGCTCCTCTGGCCAAATTGGTGGCGAATTGGTTGAGGGTTTAAGAGCAATTTACGGGCAAGATGCAGTGATTGCCAGCGACATTAAAGATTTAGATAAAGAAGCATTAAAATCTTTGGCTCCCTATGAAACCTTGAACGTTTTAAACAGCAAAAGAATTTTTGAAATAGTGCAAAAATATGAAGTTACTCAAATTTATCTTTTGGCAGCTTTACTTTCTGCCACAGCTGAAAAAAACCCAATGTTTGCGTGGGATTTAAATATGAATGGACTATTTAATGTACTTGATTTAGCCAAAGAAGGTCACATTAAAAAAGTATATTGGCCAAGTTCAATTGCTGTTTTCGGGCCAACCACTCCTAGAGTAAATACGCCTCAATACACCATTATGGAGCCAAATACTGTTTATGGAATTAGCAAGCAAACTGGAGAAAGATGGTGTGAATATTATTTTAAAAAGTATGGTGTTGATGTAAGAAGTTTAAGATATCCAGGATTAATTGGTTATAAAAGCGCTCCTGGTGGTGGTACAACCGACTATGCTGTACATATTTATCATGAAGCAATTAAACATCAGCAATACGAATGCTTTTTGAGTGAAAATACAGTTTTGCCAATGATGTATATGCCTGACGCAATTAAAGCTACTATTGACTTAATGCATGCAGATGCTTCAAAAGTAAAAATTAGATCATCATATAACTTAAATGGCATGAGCTTTTCTCCAAAAGAAATTGCACAAGAAATATGTGAGCATTACCCTAATTTTAAAATTACTTACAATCCTGACAGCCGACAACAAATAGCTGACAGTTGGCCTCAAAGTATTGATGATAGTGCAGCTCAAAATGATTGGGGTTGGAAAGCAACATTTAATTTAAAAACCATGAGTGATGACATGTTTAAACATCTGAAATAAAAAAATCGGACAAAAAAATCTATTTTAAAAACCATTTTTGGTGCTTCATTTTTAGAATTTTGAAGTTACCAAATCATTAAATAATTTCTTATACCAATGTTATCTGTTAGTAAAGTATCTGTTAGTTTTAGTGGTACCTATTTATTTGAAGAAGTTTCTTTTTTAGTTAATCGAAAAGATAGGGTTGGACTAACAGGAAAAAATGGTGCAGGAAAATCAACTTTACTTAAAATTTTATCTGGAAAACAAAGCTCTGATTCTGGAACCATTTCAATGCAAAATGGCTTAACTGTTGGTTATTTGGCGCAAGAAATAGCAAGTACAAGTAAATTAACTGTTATGGAAGAAGCTTGTAAGGCATTTACAGAAGTAAATCAATTACAAGATTTAATTGAAAAATTAAATGAGGAGGTGGCAACTCGTACAGATTATGAAACAGAATCTTACCATGATTTATTAGTAAGATTGCATGATGCAAATGAGAGATTTAATATGATTGGTGGTTACGATGCAGAAGGAAATGCTGAAAAGATTTTGCTTGGACTTGGTTTTTTACGTAAAGATTTTAATGAGCCTTGCAGCAGCTTTAGCGGTGGCTGGCGTATGCGAATTGAGTTAGCAAAAATTCTTTTACAACAACCCGATTTAATTTTATTAGATGAACCAACCAACCACCTCGACATTGAAAGTATTCAATGGCTCGAGGATTTTTTAAAAGATTATTTTGGCGCTATAATTTTAGTTTCACATGATAAAGCTTTTTTAGACAATGTGACTAATCGCACCATAGAAATAAGTTTAGGAAAAATTTATGATTACAAAACAAATTATTCCAATTATTTAATTCAACGAAAAGAACGAAAAGAACAACAAGTAGCAGCACATAAAAATCAACAAAAATTTATTGAACATACAGAAGAATTAATTAATAAGTTTAGAGCTAAAAAAGACAAAGCAGCTTTTGCACAAAGTCTTATTAAGAAACTTGATCGCTTAGAAATTATTGAGGTTGATGATGATGAAAATGCTTCAATTAACTTTCGATTTCCACCTGCACCACGCTCTGGTAAAGTAGTTGTACATGCACAACATGTGGGCAAAAGCTATGGCCAAAAAGTAATTTTTAAAGAGGTTGATATTGAAATTGAAAGAGGTCAGAAAGTGGCTTTGGTTGGTAAAAATGGCGAAGGTAAATCAACTTTTTTAAAAATTGTAGCAGGCGAAATTGATTACACGGGTGATTTACAATTAGGACATCAAGTTGATATTGGATACTTTGCACAAAACCAAGCCGAAAGCTTAAATCCTGATAAAACTGTTTTTGAAATTATTGATGATGTAGCTATAGGTGAAATTAGAAAAAACATTAGAGGTTTATTAGGTTCATTCCTTTTTAGTGGCGATACCATTGATAAAAAGGTAAAAGTGTTAAGTGGTGGCGAAAAAAACAGATTGGCTTTGTGTAAGTTATTGCTTCATCCTTACAATTTACTTGTGCTTGATGAACCTACAAATCACCTGGATATGCGATCAAAAGAAGTCCTAAAAAATGCCCTATTAAAATATGATGGAACATTAATTGTGGTTTCGCATGATCGTGATTTTTTAGAAGGTCTTACAGAAAAAATGTATTACTTCGGAAATCAAAATGTGAAGCCATTTATTGGAACCATTTATGAGTTTTTAAAATATAATAAACTGAATTCATTAGCTGATTTAGAGCGTAAAAAAGTTGAAGCTAAATCTATATCAGCTAATGCTAGTGCTGTTAATAAAGAAGAAAAATTTAAAAATACAGAATTAAAAAAAGAACTCGACAAAGAAATTAAAAAATTAATTAAGCAAATAGCGGTCGCTGAAGCAAGTATAGAAGAATTTGAAAACAGATTAAATGCAATTAATCATGATTTAACTTTACCTGAAATACTAGCCGACAATGACAAAGTAAAGATTTTATATCAACAGCATAGCAAAGTGCAGCATGAGTTAGATTTAATTGTTTCAAACTGGGAAAGTATGAATGAGGAGCTTGAAAGGAAACAAATCGAACTCAAAGCAAATTAATAAAAATAAACACATACAGTATTCGTCATATTTTAAGTACTTTGAAAAAATTTACTTCTTGTATACTATTAAAATCTATATCCAATTTTATAGCTAAAGAATAACCAAGGTTTACTTTCTTTTTTTACTGATTTACTAAACCATTTCACTGGCCTGTAGTCATTTTCTTCACTCGATGCTTCTATGGTTGTAAATTTTACATCATCAAACTTCAAAAATCTAAATCCTGCACCAAATGAAACATCGCTATAAAATCTTTGTGATGACGAAGCTACATAACCAAACATAAATTTTACTTCCTTGCTTTTATATTTTACATCATAGCTATTAGTGCTAAGATTCATTGGTGTAAATTCGTCTCTTAAGTCTCTCACCCTAGTATTTTTAACCATAGTGTAAGCAAAAGAAATATAGTAATCCTCTGGAGCTTTTTCAAAGTAATACTTTATTCCCCCTTCATATAAATATCCTGGCTTTAATCCTCCTTTAAACGTTTCTGAATTATGAAAAATTGAATTTCCTTCATTAATTAAGTATTGTCCAGTAAAATCTCTAGAGGTATATGCCAAATGTCCATAAAACGCCAAGCCCGTGAATGTAAAATGTCTTTCATAGCCTAGGGCAAAACCACCTCTAAACAAAGTGCCAAAATTGATAAAAAGAACATTATTATATTGCTTAGTCCCTTCAGTGCTTTTAGCCACATTATCTCTAAATAAAGAAATAGTATCCGATTGCGCAAAAGTAATATTATTGATTAAGGTCAAAACAAACAAAACAACTAAAATCTCTTTTTTCATACTAATTTTTTACAATATCTATTAAAACCTAATTCCAACCTTCCATCCTAAAAACAACCAAAATTGTTTGTTATTCATATCCTCAAGCACCAACATAGTTTTACCAGGAATTTGAGTTGTACTAGAAGAGTTTACTTCAGCTTTGTTTAATTGTTGGTAATCAATGGAGCGAAATCCCATCCCCAGAGAAAAATCGTTATAAAATCTTTTGCCAAAACCATTTACTGAACCAAAAAGCAACTTAAATTCAAAACTGTCATATGTATATTGGTAATCGCTTGAAGAAGTGTTTTCAAAAAAGTAACCCTGTTTTAAATTCCTTGTTTGTGTGTTTTTAACTTCTGCTCCTGAAAGTGCAAAATAAGTTCCATCTAGCTCCTCATTAAGATAATATTTAAGTCCCATTTCAAAATACCGCGATGGATCATTCGAAACTAAATTTGAATAACTATTATTAAAAAAATACTTCTTATTTGCTAAATCATATTGTCCAGTAACATCCATTATACTTATGCCAATACCTGCAAAATATGCTACATTTGACAAGCTGTACTCGTAAAAATTGAACTCCTCAATATAACGTTCATAACAAATTGTAAATCCACCACGAGCAATTCCATTTAATGTAATTGAAAAGGCATTTGAACCTCCAATATTATTTGTTTCTTCTTTAGCTTTTTTAGGTTTTTGACTGTCATTTCGAAAAACATTTAAAGTGTCATCTTGAGCTTGCAGCACCTTAGTCAGCAAAAAAAATAAACATAAAAAATATCTTATCCTCAACTTGAAATGTTTCATAGGTTTTTAAAATCTTACACCAATTTTCCATCCAATAAAAAACCATAGCTTTGGTTCTGAAAACGACACTTTTTGTACTTGTATTAATTGTGCATATGGATCTATTTGATTTATTTGGTTATAGGAATTGCTTAATTCTGTGATGTTGAGAGCATCATAGGAAAGAAATCTAAATCCTGTTCCAATATAAAAATCATTGTAAAACCTACTTGTAACATCATTAATGTATCCGTATGCAAATTTCAATTCTCGACTATTATAGTTAAGTTTATAAGTAGAAGGACCAAAGTTCACTACTTCATAATAACTATCAATTTTTTGGGTCATAAAATTTTCATAAGATGAATAAAACAATCCTAAGTATGGCCCACCTAGTTCTTCATCAAAAACTAATTTAACCCCTAAGTCAATCATCTTTCCTAAATTTGAGGCAGATCTGGTACCATACTGATTGTCAAAAATATTTGCTTCATCTGACCATGAAAACTGGCCAATAAAATCTACTTTCGAAAATCCCAATCCCGCAAATACAGCAAGAGGTGTGTTATTGATGTATCTTTCATAAGTGAGCATGGTACCTCCTCTTCCTAAATGACCAAGACTTATGGATAAAGAATTATTACCTGCTGAACCACTGGCGCCACCTGGATTACTTTTATTTTTTGATGGAGTTCGAAAAATATCGAGTGAATCACTCTGTGCATAAACAATGATTGTTATTGTTGAAAATAAAAAAGTAAATAAAATTTTTTTCATGTTTAATTTAATGTATTAAAATCTAATTCCCATGCGCCATGCAAAATAAAACCAGATAGTTTGATTGTTTCTGAATTCTTTATCTATCTCGTAATTGTATGTTGAACCGTTGACTGAATTGGTAATAAGCACATACTTCAAGCTTTCATACTTAATCATTCTATAGCCAGGCCCTAGGCAAAAATCATGGTAAAACCTTCTGTTGCTAAGGTTAGTGATACCTATTACAAATTTAATTTCATTACTAATGTAAATCAATTCATCAATTTTTGAGTTTGAAGATGTATAGTTTTGACCAAATTTCAAGATATCGGTTATTACTGTATTGGCAATTCTAGCATAGCCTGCACCAGTATAAAATTGAAAATCATCTTCATTGATATAATACTTTATATTAAAGTCATAAATAGGTCTAATTTTGGTATCAATTTTTGAAATATTGGATGCGTTATACTTATAATAAGGTGCTAATTCTCTGAAATAAATTTGTCCTAAGGCATCATATTTTGAAAAACCTATTCCTGCTCCAACAGCAAAATTTAAATTTTCAAACACTTTTTCATAATCAAATAATACTCCACCCCTTAATAATTGCAGTAAATTAAAATGAATTGAGTTGGTATACTTTCTAAATTCATCTTTCTTTTTGGGTAGTGTATTTGATTTTCGAAACACCGAAATGGTGTCAGTTTGGGCATTAACAAATTCAGTGCTAAAAAACGATATTAAACAAAAAACAAAATACCTCACAAGCACTATTTTGATTTAATAAGTACTGTAAACTTACTTAAAAGCTTTATTTTTTGTTCTAAAGTTAAACCTGCAATTTCATTTTTATTTTCAGTCTCAATTTTTTCTGGTAATAATTCGTACAGATTACGCAAATTACTCGATTTTATAGCATATGAAACATTATCGGCATCCATAATTTTGGCATTAATTACACCAACTAATTTGCCTTCATTGTCAAATAAAGGGCCTCCACTATTACCAGGTTGAACCGGAACAGATGTTTGGTAAGAACCTATATCGCCTTGATAACCTGTTTTTGCACTTATTTTTCCATCAGTAAATTTTACTTCCTTACCCATGGCGGTTAGGGCCATAGGAAAACCTAAGGTAAATACTTGGGTGCCAACATCTGAAGTTGAATTTGGGTAGGTAAACGGAATTTTGAATTGAGCCTCATCAAGTGTTGTTCCTTTAATTTTTAAAATGGCAAGGTCAGATTTTGGGTCCTTCTGAACCACTTCAGCCTCAAACGTTTTAGACTCATTATTTATTTTCAATTCCACAAAACATTTTTCGACTTTTTCAATCACATGAAAGTTAGTAACTACGTAACCTTTTTGACTAATAATAAAACCTGTACCTGTTGAAGTATATTTTTCATCCCCCTTTTCAACTTGCGGAGCATCATCATCAATATCTCTTTGGTAAACTAAATTGGCTATTTCAAGGTTTATTTTTGTGTCAAAAGCAACAAAACCTGTTCTTTTACCCACAATAGGGCGATAATTAAAATTGTCTAAAATTTCACCATTTACACTCAGATATATTTTTTTACCGCTTTTCTTTATTTTTAATTTGTTGGAATTCTTACCCTTAACTATGTTAGAAGAGTATAAATTCCCACTAAATATCGCATTTAATCCTTCGTATCTTACTCCATAATTGTAGTAACCTGATGCATTGATACAAAAATAATGATAATTGTCCCAATCTTTTACACCATATATGATACCGTAAAACCCATCACTATTGCCACCAGTATACTTAATGTCCGATTCAATTGAAAAATCTTCATACTGATCTACCTCTAATTTAATCCATTGTGCAAAGTCAATTTTCTTATTGGTTTTAATATGCAAACCCCCATCAGGCATAAGCTCTGCGATTCCTTTTTCTTCATCAGAAATTAATGGCCATTTATTCGAATTGTCTTTGAATTTTTCATTAAAAACCCATTTGCATTCTTTAAAATCGTCACACACTTTTTTCCACACGCTTACCGAATCAGCCTTTGTTTGAGCCAAAATATGTGTGGATTGAAATAAGCTAAAAAATATCAATAATGATAAAAAATTTTTCTTCACAGTTCCTAATTTAAGTTTGGTCAAATTAAATACTTTTTTTGCAGAATAAAAAAAATAGAGTTTATTTGCCGAAAATTAACCTACATAAATCCATGAAAAAAATTCCATTTATTTTATTTTTTGTTTCATTAATTTCATTTTCAAAAATCCTAGCTCAAGATGGCACTTTGAAAGTTGGTCCAAAATTAAAAGGTGCTCGTAGTATTATCGATATTAGTTTAGAAAACAATGACCTTGCTGTGTTAACTAGTAAAGGCACCGATTTAAATTATTGGAAACTATCACCTGTTAGTCTTATCCCTAGTGGGGAAGCTAAACCTATATCAGCTCCTAAAAGCAAAGCCACAGGCAATGTGATGAACTCTGATGAATATAATTTCTATACAGAACTTGAATTAGAAGGAAAAAATATCATATTCTATACTAAATACGACAAAAAAGCAAAAACATCTGCTCTTTATTATCAAGATTTAGATAAGACATTTAAGCCAGTGACCAAAGGAAGTAAATTAGCTTCTAGAAGTACAAAAGCAGCAAAAACAGGTTTGTTTAACATGATTTCATATGATGGTGGAGGTTATTCAATTCGCACTAACCGTCAAGGTGATAAAGTATTAATCATTAATCAAGCTCCAGGTAAAAAGGTAGATAAAAAAATATTGCCAGGTGAGGTAACCCTTAGTGTGTACGACCCCAAAGATATGAGCGAAATAGTTTCTAGCACCTTCGATTTAGGAATTTATTCTTATGGTAGTTCAGCAGTTATTGGTGATAATGGATATGTGTATTCATTGGTTTTGGTTGAAGCTGATACAAGACAAGAAAGAAAAGAAAAAAGAAAAAATGGTGAAGCATCTTGGTATTATAAAATTGTAGGTGTAAATGTAAACGAGCCTGATAGTAAACCTTTTGAATACGATTTAATTTTTAAAAACAAAGGTATTTTAAGAGCAGCTTTAGAAGTTACACACGCTGGAGAACTTATTTGTGCTGGAACATACTCAGAATTAACCAAAAAAGGAAGAGTGGATGATTTTGATGGCGTGTTTTATGCTAAACTTGACCCAAAAACTGGAGAGGTAATTGCCGACAATCACAAAAAACTTGATAGATCTACTGTTGAGTTTTTGACCACGAAAAGAAATGCTAAAAAAAATGAAGGTGTTTCTACTGAGTTTAAATTAAGAGGTTACGAAGCCATGGCCAATGGAACTTCAAATTTAATATTAGAAGAAGAATTTGTAATTATCACGCAAACCAGAGATTCCAAAGGTAATACACGTACGCGCTACGATTACTATTCAAAAGCAATTTTAGTTGCAAATATTGCTTCAAATGGTGAAATAAACTGGATTAAACACATTCCAAAATTCCAGCATACAGTAAATGATGGAGGAATTTATAATTCTTTTACATATTATGTTGATAAGAACAGTATGAAGTTTTTATTTGCTGATAATAGTTCAAATTACGACCCAAAAACCTTCAAATTGAAGCCTGAAAGAGCAAAAAATATTAATGATATGAAGTCGTCAAAATATGCAAAGTCTTTAGCCTTAGTTAAAATGGATGAAAATGGAAATATTGAACAAAAGTTAGTGGCTTCTGCAAAAAAACATGCTCTTTTTACTAAATGGGGCATTTGGTCAAAATCTGGCAACGAGGTGTATATGCAAGCAGGAACAAAAATGACTGTAGGTAAACAATTATTTGCAATTATTTGCTTCCCATACGGATGCTATCTTTTAGCAACTGGTATGAAACCTAGTTACGCTTTAGCAAGATTAGAAATAGATTAAACCTTTTAATAATTTCAAAGTCAAAAAGCGCAAATTAAAAATTGCGCTTTTTTTATTTAACCTCCATTAATCCTAAGAGGCATCCAAGTGCTGAATTGTTGATTTTAAAAGGTTAAGGGTAAAACCGCTTAGCAAATGTTAACAATCTATGAACAATGGAGTGATATTCAATTGCATTAGCATTTCAAAATTGTGTAATACTTAATTTGGGTTTAAACATACTCCAATAAATTAATTTGGTGTATTAGCTCAAAAAAATTAGGTTTGTTGGCAAATAATTTATGAAACTCAAACAAGGTTTATTTTTACTTTTCTTGCAAGCAATTGTTATTGGCATTTGCACCACTTCAAATGCACAAATAACTAAAGTAAGCGGAAAAGTTGTGGATATGGTAAGCAGAGAGCCTTTACCATTTATAAATGTAGTTTTTAAAGGTACAACCGTTGGTACAACTACTGATTTCGATGGTAACTATACCCTGAGCACCGATAAAACTGTAGATAGCTTGATATTTACTTATGTTGGATATAACCGACATGCAATTAAAATTAAACGTAACGAAACTCAACAAATTAATGTAGGTTTAAATGCCAGTACAGTGGCATTAAAGGAAGTGGTTATTAAACCTGGCGAAAATCCAGCTCACGCTATCTTAAAAAAAGTAATTCAAAATAAGCCACTAAATGATCGTGAAAAACTTGATTATTATCAGTATGAAGTGTACAACAAAATTGAATTCGATATTAACAACATTAATGATAAATTCAAAAAAAGCACTGTCGTCAAGCCATTTAAATTCATTTTCGATAACATTGATAGTTCAAATGTTGCCGAAAAGCCTTTCTTGCCGCTCTTTTTAAGTGAATCAATGTCGGAAGTGTATTACCGTAAACGACCAAAAGTTACCAAGGAAGTTATTAAAGCAACAAAAGTTGCAGGTGTTGACAATGAAAGTGTGTCGCAATTTACAGGTGATTTATATCAAAATGTAAATATTTATGATAATGCCATTTTAGTTTTTGGTAAAAACTTTACAAGCCCAGTGTCTGATGCTGGTTTGTTTTTTTACAGATATTATCTTATTGACAGTATGGTTGTAGATGGAAAATATTGTTATCAAATTCAATTTAAACCAAAACGTAAACAATCTCTTTGCTTTGTTGGTAACATGTGGATTAACGACACTACTTTTGCAATTAAAAGATTAGAAATGAATATGGCAGGAGATGCCAATATCAATTATATCAACACCTTTAATGTGGTGCAAGATTATCAAAATGTTGAAGGTTCATGGTTTTTAAAGAAAGATAAATTAGTGGTCGATTTTATTATCCAAAAAAACAAACCAGGTTTTTATGGTCGTAAGTCAACTTCATACTCAAAATATATTGTAAATAAACCGGTTGATGAAAAATTTTATAGCAAAACCGATAATTTAATTGTAGAAGAAGGCGCAAACGAAAAAGAAATAGGTTTTTGGCTCGAAAACAGACATGATACTCTTTCTAAAAATGAACAAGGAATATATAAAATGGTTGATACCATTCTAACCATTAAAGCTTTTAAAACATACCAAGAAATTATTCAAAGCGTTACAAGTGGCTATAAGGTAATGGGATATTTTGAATTAGGCCCAATAAATAAATTATACAGTAGAAATAATATTGAAGGAAGCAGAATTCGCCTTGGTGGCCGTACAAGTAATAAATTTAGCAAGTGGCACGAATTAAGTGGCTATGCTGCTTATGGCTTCAAAGATTTAACCTACAAATATGGCTTTGGTTATCGAGGTTTTATAACAAAAGATCCTCGACAAATGATAGGTTTTAATTATAAAAATGATTACGAAATTTTAGGTCAAAGTCAAAACGGATTTTCCTATGATAATTTTATAGCAACCATTTTTAGAATTAGACCTCTTACAAATTTAACCAACTTACAGGATTATAGTGCCTATTACAGTTACGAATGGTTCCCTGGTTTTCAAAATAAAATATCTCTAGTGCATAGAATTTATACTCCTGTTGCAGGTTTTAAATACAATTACTTTGGCAGTGATAATACGGTGCAGGAATTGTCAAACATTATCACCTCCGAAATTAGAGTTTTTGCCCGATTGGCCATAGATGAAAAATATTTGGCTGGTGAGTTCGACAGAGTAAGCCTAGGTACAAAGTGGCCAATATTTTCAGTGCAGTACAATGCAGGTATCAAAGGCGCCTTCAAAAGCGATTACAAATATCACAAAGTTAACTTAAATATTGTTGACCGTTTCCGAATTAACCCTATTGGTTATACCGATTATGTCATTGATGCTGGTAAATTTTTTGGCAATGTACCTTTTCCTTTAATGGAAATTCATGGAGGTAATGAAACCTATTTCTATGACCCTTATGCTTTTAATATGATGCGTTTTTACGAATTTGTGAGTGATGAATATGCTTCACTCAGCGTGAGTCACCACTTTGAAGGTTTCTTTTTAAATAAAATACCATTAATGCGCAAACTAAAGTGGCGAGAAGTAGTTTCTGGTAAAGCATTAGTTGGCTCGGTAAACCCAAAAAGTAGCCAAATTTTAATTTTCCCTAATGCATTAAATACGCTCAATGGTAAACCGTATTACGAAGCTGGCGTTGGCGTAGAGAATATTTTTAAAATTTTACGCTTTGATTTATTATGGCGTTTATCACACCTCGATAACCCAGATATTTCAAAAATAGGATTTAGAGGAACCTTACAGTTCATTTTTTAGTTTACTTTTACTTATATTTTTATTTCAAATAATGATTTTACGCGCTGAACATCTGGTAAAAAAATATAAAAACAGAACTGTTGTAAATGATGTTTCGGTCGAAGTTCATCAAGGAGAAATTGTAGGCTTACTTGGTCCAAATGGAGCAGGAAAAACTACTACGTTTTACATGACTGTTGGCATGGTGAGGCCTAACTCTGGAAAAATATTTTTAGATGATAAAGATATTACCAATGAACCTATGTACAAAAGAGCGCAGTTAGGCATTGGCTATTTGGCTCAAGAAGCCTCTGTATTCAGGAAACTAAGTGTCGAAGACAATATCAGCGCTATACTAGAAATGACCTTAATGAGCAAGGAGGAACAAAGAGATAAATTAGAAACATTGCTTGATGAGTTTAGTTTAAATCGAGTTCGCAAAAACAGAGGCGATGTGCTTTCTGGTGGCGAACGCAGAAGAACTGAAATTGCACGGGCCCTTGCTGTAAACCCTAAATTTATTTTACTTGATGAACCATTTGCAGGAGTTGACCCTATTGCCGTTGAAGATATTCAAGGCATTGTTTCAAAACTAATAGATAAAAATATAGGTATCTTAATCACAGATCACAATGTGCACGAAACCTTAAACATTACAAATCGCGCCTACCTCCTTTTTGAAGGTAAAATCTTAAAAGCTGGAACTGCCGAAGAACTAGCTGCCGATGAACAAGTAAGAAGAGTTTACCTTGGTCAAAATTTTGAATTAAGAAAATAATAGGTTCAGCTTGGGCGCTTGTCTTTCACATTTTGATTGGGCCTTTTAGTGTTAAAGCCTTTAATAATAAAAATGTGAAATCCACCAGGCCATCCACTATATCTTTTTTGTTTATTAAACATGCTGCACATTTACTCATTCAAACAAAACAAAAAAGGATGCCGCTCCTGTCCTTAGCGCAAAAAATCTCTAAACTAAATCATAACACTAAACCCATATTAGGGAATTTAAATTTTGCGTCAACAAAATTTTGCAAAAATAACATCTGCTCACATACTGTTTTGGATTGAAATAATTGCGAGCTATTTTGAAATTCAAAATGATATTACCTGCTTTAGATTGAATCAAAATGATTTGAGAAGATTAAAAAATTCACAATTCAAAAATTCACAATTCAAAATTCACCATTAAAAAATTCACCATTCACAATTCACCATTCAAAATTCACCATTAAAAAATTCACCATTCACAATTCAAAATTCAGCATTCACAATTCAAAATTCAGCATTCACAATTCAAAATTCACCATTCACCATTCACCATTCACCATTAAAAAATTCACAATTCACCATTCAAAAATTCACAATTAAAAAATTCACCATTAAAAAATTCACAATTAAAAAATTCAAAATTAAAAAATTCAAAATTCACCATTCACCATTATAAAATTCACAATTCAAAAATTCACCATTCAAAAATTCACAATTCAAAATTCACAATTCACCATTCTCAATAAAAATATTCACCATTCAAACCTGTTGCGTAACTTTTATCACATTTTACCCTTGTAGTTTTTATATATTTGCAACTTAATTTTTTTAAAAATGGAAAACTCTACTATTGAAAAGGTAAATTGTTTAATAATTGGCTCTGGCCCAGCAGGCTACACAGCAGCCATTTATGCTGCTCGTGCCGATATGAAACCAGTCATGTATCAGGGTCTGCAGCCCGGAGGGCAGTTAACCATTACAACTGAAGTAGAGAATTTTCCTGGTTACCCGCATGGAACCCAAGGCCCCGAAATGATGGAAGATTTTAAAAAGCAAGCTGAGCGCTTTGGTGCCGATATTCGTTGGGGAATGATTACATCCGTTGATTTCAGCGCTGCGCCTTACAAAGTTATAGTTGATGAAAAGCACAATGTTGAAGCTAATGCCATTATTATTGCAACTGGTGCATCTGCCAAATGGCTGGGCTTACCATCTGAACAAAAGTTTAATGGTTTCGGTGTTTCTGCCTGTGCTGTATGTGATGGATTCTTTTATAAGAACCAAGATGTTGCCATTGTTGGCGCTGGAGATACAGCTGCCGAAGAGGCATCTTATTTAGCAAAACTTTGCCGTAAAGTATATATGCTGGTGCGCAAAGGTGAAATGCGGGCTTCAAAAGCCATGCAACACCGTGTTGAAAATACACCTAATATTGAAATTTTATATAATCATTCCACCATTGAAATTTTAGGTGAGCAAACTGTTTCTGCTGTTAAAGTTTTTGATGGAAATTCAAATACCGAAAAGATCTTAAACGTAACTGGATTTTTTGTTGCTATTGGACATGAGCCCAACTCCCAAGTATTTAAACCTTATTTAGAAATGGACGAAAATGGATACATTGTAACAGTACCAGGCTCAACACGAACCAATATAGAAGGAATTTTTGCTTGTGGCGATGTCCAAGATCATATTTACCGTCAAGCAGTTACAGCTGCCGGAAGTGGTTGTATGGCAGCCCTTGATGCCGAAAGATTTCTTGCAGCCAAAGGAATACACTAAATAATTGGCACAAAAACCATTTATTAAAATATGAATATTGATTTTTTATCAATATTTACAACTTAATATAGTTATAGCTGCTGATATCAATTTGTAAGGATGCAAAAAAAATTTATTACCAACCTGGCATTATTGCTCCTGCTCAATTTATTAATAAAACCTTTTTGGATTTTAGGAATCGACCGTGCAGTTCAAAACGCAGTCAGTCCGGTCGATTATGGTTTATTCTACGCACTGTTTAACTTTTCCTTTTTATTTAACATTCTACTCGATTTTGGAATTACTAATTTCAACAACAAAAATATAGCACAAAACAACCATTTATTAAGTAAACATCTATCAGGTATTGTAATATTACGTTTGTTGTTGGCTGTAGTTTATTTAGTTATAACACTCATTACTGGCTATATTATTGGTTATAATCAATACCAACTAAATCTTTTGCTAGTCATGGCGTTTAATCAGTTTTTAGCTTCATTTATATTGTATTTGCGCAGCAATTTGGCTGGTTTGCATTTGTTTAAAACGGATAGTATTATTTCTGTCCTCGATCGCTTAATTATGATTGCTATTTGTTCACTTTTACTTTGGGGTGGAATAACCAATGCTAACAATCCTTTTAAAATCGAATGGTATATTTATAGTCAAACAATAGCCTACATTGTATGTGTAATTATTACTTTATTTATAGTGTTTGAAAAAGCTCGTCTTAAAAGACTAAAATGGAATACTACCTTCTTCATTATGATTTTAAAAAAAAGTTATCCATATGCCATACTCGTTTTGTTAATGACATTTTATAACCGAATTGATGCTGTTATGTTAGAACGTATGTTAAATGATGGAAAGGAGCAATCTTCTATTTATGCGTCAGCATATCGTTTATTAGATGCAGCAAATATGATTGCCTACTTATTTGCAGGTTTATTATTACCCATTTTTGCACGCATGATAAAATTAAAACACAATGTGGAAGATTTAGTTCGATTATCATTTTCCATCTTATTCGTTTTATCCATGTCTTCTGCAATTTTTTCGCTGAATTTCAATGAAGAAATAATGTCTCTTTTATACCAAAATCATATCAATGAATCTGCACAAGTATTTTCTTTACTTATGAGTTGTTTCGTGTTTGTTGCTACTACCTACGTTTTTGGCACCTTACTTACCGCTAACGGCAATTTAAAAATCCTAAATTACATGGCAGCTGGTGGGATGTTACTTAATATTTTACTCAATATTATTTTAATTCCACAATATAAAGCTTTGGGAAGTGCTATGAGTAGTCTAATTACACAAGGTGCTACAGCATTATTTCAAGTTATAGTGGCACAACAATTATTTAAATTTAAAATCAATTTTAAGTTTTTAGCTGCAATTGCAGCGTATACCCTAGTGAGCCTATTTGCAGTTTATTTTATAAAATGTTTAGTTCATAATTTATTCATCGCTTTCTTACTTTGTTTCATTACCTTTATTATTTGTACCCTGTTTTTACAAATTGTTAATTTTAACAGCCTTAAAAAGGAGTTTAGCGTTTAAAAAAATTTAATCTTGGCAGATAAATAGTTAAGAATTCAAGCTAAACAAATATTTCAAACACAATCTTCGCTTTCCTTTATTACACTGATACCAAATAATTTTCGTTTCTGTTGAGTAAAAAGCAAGTTCAGTACAAAATTATTTAATCGATGCACAGTTGAAAAGTGGATTTGACTTACAATTTATAGGAATTATTTTAATTTCCACTATTAGTTCACTATTTGCGCAAATTGAATCCCTCAATAGTTTATACTTATTTCTTGTCATTTTTTGCGGCTTGTTTTTTAATTTGAGTATATTCTTTAGCCAAAAATACCATTGAAAAGCAATTTTTAATATCAAAGGAATAATTTTTTCAAGTGGTCTAAAAATTATTACTCCTTATTGCGTACTTTTATTGAAATTTATTATTGTAAAGCAACAATTTGATCTGACCTATACATTAGAAATTTCAAAAAGCTCTCCATTCATTACTTATTCTACCTCGTAAAATGTATCCGTTTATATTTCAGTTAACCATAAATAAGCTTCATTAAATAATTACCTGCAATAATTCTGAAACAAATAAAGGCTTTTTGAGCATTTTTTTGAACAGAATTCATCAATTTTAATTAACCTGATGCTATCAAATGAGGTATTATTGACTTTTAAGCTCCTAATTAAGCCAATGTTTTGAAGTCTAAAAGCTTGTGTTTTTGTCGAAAAATTAAAAAAAGTAACATCTAATCTGATTAGAATACTTTTGTCTCCAAATATAAGTGGCAATAAACTAATTATTCGTCCTAACCTCAGCCACATTCATTTTAATAAGAACAAAAAGCGTTTCTGTTTTTACCAAAAAATCTTGCCAAGTATGGTTGTTGAATGATCCTTTTAAAAGTAACTTTTGTTTTGTAACTGCTTTAGAGTGCCATTTTTTTCTTTAATTAAATATGTTACCTCACTTACTGAATAAGATTTAGTAGAGTAATATTAACTAATTAAGCTAACTATTAATAAAATGGAAATAAAATTTTCAAGGATCAGACCCAAAAGTTGTGGAGAGCATAAAAAAATCTGATTTTTGCTTTTATA
>DAORKI010000039.1:0-28571 GCA_035439485.1 Bacteroidia bacterium | reverse complement strand
AATTATCTTGAATTAACTCCCGATGATATGCATCAACGTATGGCAAATGAATTTGCACGAATAGAAGAATTTTATAGAGTAAACAATTTTTTAGAAGGCCAGCATGAAGCTTTATCGGATTATGGTAAACAAAGAGAGGTACTCACCTTTGAAAAAATTTATTCCTTTTTCAAACAATTCAATGCTGTAATTCCTCAAGGAAGTGTAATGTCTTCTTTAGGAAATCCTTATGTTATTGCTTCTTTAAGTAATTGTATTGTATTACCCGAAATTTATGATTCATATGGTGGAATCTTTTTCACTGACCAGCAAATGGCACAATTATTCAAAAGAAGGTGTGGTGTAGGAATTGATATTTCAACTTTGCGTCCATCGGGTATGCATGTTTCAAACGCAGCAGGTAGCACAACTGGTGCGGTAAGTTTTATGGAACGTTTTAGTAATACAACACGCGAAGTCGCTCAAAATGGAAGGAGAGGAGCATTAATGATAACGATGGATATTGCACATCCTGACGTAGAAAATTTTATAACCATGAAACAAGACTTAAAGAAAGTTACTGGAGCTAATATTTCTGTAAGGTTGTCGGATGAATTTATGGAAGCTGTGAGCAATGATGCATATTACACTTTACGTTTTCCAATTGATGCCGAAAAGCCAAAGTACAGTAAGGTAATAAAAGCACGTGATTTGTGGAATACCATTATCAAATGTGCACACAACACCGCTGAACCAGGATTAATTTTTTGGGATCGTCAACATAAATATTCTACCTCTTCAGTATACCCTGGTTTTAAAAATGTATCAACCAATCCATGCAGTGAAATAGCTATGCAAGGGGGGGATAGCTGTCGTTTAATAGCAATTAATTTATATAATATGGTTGAACAGCCATTTACTGAAAATGCTTCATTCAACTACAAAAAGTTTTATGAAACTGTATATGAATCACAAAGATTAATGGACGATTTGGTTGATTTGGAATTAGAAGCTAATGAAAAAATACTTGAAAAAGTAATGAGTGACCCTGAACCTGATTTCATTAAACAAGTTGAAAAGGACACTTGGAAATTATTATACGAAGCAGGAAAAAAAGGAAGAAGAACAGGTTTAGGATTTACAGCACTTGGCGATGCAATTGCTGCTCTAAACATTAAATTTGATGGAGAAGAAGCAATTTTAGCTACCGAAAAAATTATGCGTGTTAAATGTGAAGCCGAATTTGAAAGTTCAATTGATATGGCTATTGAAAGAGGAAAATTCGAATCTTTTAATCCAGATATTGAAAACTCATCAGAGTTTATTCAAATGATGAAAAATGAATTTCCTAAAGTTTATAACCGAATGATGAAATATGGAAGAAGAAATATTTCCATCAGTACTGTGGCGCCAACTGGTACATTGAGCATGCTTGCTCAATCAAGCTCTGGAATTGAACCGGTATTTATGTTGAGTTATAAAAGAAGAAGAAAAGTAAACATTCATGATAGCAATGCTCGTATCGATTTTAAAGATGATATGGGTGATAGCTGGCAAGAGTTTACCGTATACCATCATAAGCTAAAGGAGTGGATGAAAATTACAGGCAAAACAGATGAAACTTTGAGTCCTTATTATGGAGCAACTGCTCCGCAAATTGATTGGCATAATCGGGTGAGACTGCAAGCTATAGTGCAAAAATACGTTACTCATTCTATTAGCTCAACTATAAACTTGGCCGAAAATGTTTCAATTGATCAGGTTGGGGATATTTATTTGGAAGCCTGGAAAAATGGATTGAAAGGAATTACAGTTTATCGTGATGGATCAAGAAGTGGTGTTTTAGTTAGCACCGAAAAGAAAGAATCAAAACCTGATACTATTGTTGAATATGTTGCACCTAAAAGACCACAAGTACTAGAAGCAGAAATTGTTAGATTTATGAATGATAACGAACATTGGATTGGTGTTGTAGGTTTATTAAATGGCAAACCTTACGAGATTTTTACAGGTAAAACCGAAGATGTTTTTGTTATTCCAATGAGTGTGAAAACTGGTTGGATTATTCAAAATAAAACTGATGATGGTAATAAAAGATACGACTTTCAGTACACCGATAAAGATGGTTACAAAGTAACAATTGAAGGATTATCAAGATCATTCAATAAAGAGTATTGGAATTATGCCAAATTAATAAGTGGTATTATTCGTCAAGGAATGCCTTTACCTAAAGTGGTTGATTTAATTGATAATTTAAATTTATATAGCGATAACATTAATACCTGGAAAACTGGTGTAACCCGTTCATTAAAAAAGTTTATACCCGATGGTACTGTGGCTAAAGATAAAAAATGCCCAAGCTGTGGCGATAGCAATGGCTTGGTTTATGAAGAGGGGTGTCTCAATTGTAAAAGTTGCGGACATTCAAAATGTGGTTAATTTAACCGATTAATTATTTATGAAAGCACTGATTGAAACTATTTTTAATCAGTGTTTTTTTATGGCTATCTGTATAGATTTTATATTTGTAAAAAAAATTAAATGATGATGGTAAAAAAAAATGTTTTTTTTCTATTTATTTTCGGTCTTGTTATAACATCGTGCACAAAAAATAAAGAGGAAGACAAACTCATTCAATCCTCAAACTGCGACTCAGTGAAAACTATTTCCTACAAAAATGATGTTCAACCAATTTTAAATAATAATTGCGGAGCACAAGCAGGTTGTCATAGCAATGGCTCAGCCTCTGGAGGGGTAAAATTAGAAAGCTGGCAAGGAACTCATGAAGTGGCCCAAACTGGTCTGTTAATGAAGGCTATTAAACATGAAAGTGGAGTATCTTCAATGCCCAAAAGTGGCGCTAAGTTAGATGCATGTTACATTGCTATAATTGGTAAATGGGTGAGAAACGGTAGTTTAAATAATTAATAATTAAACATATAGGTGCGAATTTGTTCGTTTTGTAAAAATAATCTACTTTCGCGCTTCAATTTATAAAAAACAATTTTAAAAATGGCAACTACCGCAGATATTAATGTTGGTTCAATTATTAGATTTAACAACGAATTATGTGTTATTACCGAGTATCAACACCGCACTCCAGGAAATCTTAGGGCTTTTTATCAGGCTAAGATGAAAAATTTAAAAACAGGTAAATCTGTTGAATATCGCTTTAGAAGTGGCGAAGAAGTTACTGTTGCTCGTGTTGAATACAAAAATTTGCAATATATATATAGTGAAGGTGAACATATAGTTTGCATGGATAATGAAAGCTTTGAACAAATTCATATCCCATCTGATTTGTTTGGTAATGGGCTTAAATTTATGAAAGAAGGTATGGAAGTGAAAGTAGCCTTTGAAAATGAAAATCCTATCTCAGCCGAAGCGCCAACATTTGTAGAAGTAGAAATTACTTATACTGAACCTGGTTTAAGAGGCGATACTGCCACTAACACATTAAAACAAGCTACCATTGAAACTGGTGCAATTGTTAATGTGCCATTATTTTGCAATCAGGGCGATAAAATAAAGGTTGATACAAGAACTTCTGCCTATGTTGAAAGAGTTAAATAATATTTAAAATACATTTTGTACCTTTGAAAGGCTAAGATTTTTCTTAGCCTTTTTTATTTTTATTTTATGAAACTATCAAGAAAACATACACTATCCGAGATTGCCGCACTTGCTGGAACTGATTTTGAAGGTGCACCAGATTTTGAAATTACAGGAATTAACGAAATTCATATGGTTGAAGCTGGTGATATAACTTTTGTTGACCATCCAAAGTATTATGATAAAGCTTTAAACTCGAAAGCTACTACTATTATTATAAATAAACGTGTGCCTTGCCCAGAGGGTAAATCTTTACTTTTCAGTGATTTTCCGTTTGATGTTTATAATAATTTGGTAAAACATTTTGTAAAATTTGTTCCTGCTTTTCAAAAAATTAGCCCATCAGCAAAAATTGGTACTGGTTCAGTTATTCAGCCCGGTGTTTTTTTGGGCGAGAACGTGGTCATAGGAAACAACTGTTTAATTCATCCCAATGTTACTATTTATGATAATTCAATTATTGGTAATGATGTGGTAATACACGCAGGTACTGTAATTGGTAGTGATGCCTTTTACTTTAAAAAAAAACCAGAGGGCTACGATAAAATGACATCTTGTGGTAGGGTAATTATAAATGATAAAGTTGAAATTGGTTCATTATGCTCAATAGATAAAGGAGTTAGTGGCGACACTATTATTGGTGAAGGAACTAAATTAGATAACCATATACATATTGGGCATGATACTGTTATAGGTAAAAACTGTTTATTTGCCGCACAAGTGGGAATTGCAGGTGTGGTAGTAATTGAAGATGATGTAATATTATGGGGACAAGTGGGTGTTCAAAAAGACTTAACGATAGGGAAGGGGGCAGTTATTCTCGGGAAATCAGGTGTTTCAAAATCTTTGCCTGGAGGAAAGGTATATTTTGGAGCTCCAGTTGAAGATGCTCGAGATAAATGGAAAGAAGTAGCATTAATTAGAAGGTTGCCTGAAATTATTGAAGAACTGAGAAATCAAATTAAAAAATAATTTTACTTAGCTAACAAACACTTCGTTTAATCTTTACTCTTGTTTGAATGGTCTTTTTTTGTTGTTTCTTGCAAATTAAAAAATTATAATTGTAACGATTTATGGAATTCTTCGTTCTAATGGTCATTCAATCCTAAAGCAATAAATATGGCAAAAAACCAGCTTCTTGCTGAAAAGAGTACTGAAAATGATAGTTTCAGGAAACGTATAGCTAATATCAAGTTAACTTCTCTACTTGATATTACTAAAGCTATAAACAATAATTTGCCCACTGATAGACTTTTTAAATTATACGAAAATGTACTCATCAATGAACTAAACATCGGTAAAATTGCCCTTTTTACATACAATAATAATTGGAAATGTGTATTAAAACATGGTATCGACAATGAGTTTGAAGATATAAAAATAGAAATTGACTTATTAAAATACAAAGAAATTACAGAGGTTGATGTTGTGGCTTCTGATTCTGCTTCTATCGATACTTTCGATATTATTATTCCAGTTTATCATAAAAGCCAACCTTTAGCTTACCTTTTAATTGGTGATATTGATGAACATAAAATTGAAATTAGTCCAACCATTAAACATTTACCTTTTGTTCAAACGCTTACAAACATTATTATTGTGGCTATTGAAAACAAAAGGCTAGCCCGTGAAAATCTACTGCAAGTGGCTTCACGTAAAGAATTGGAGCTTGCAAGTGAAATGCAAGCCATGCTTTTCCCAGACAGTTTGCCTAACGATGACAAATTAAATATTCATGCCTATTACCAACCACATCATCAAGTAGGTGGAGATTATTACGATTTTATTAAATTAAATGAAAATGAAATAGCATTTTGTGTTGCCGATGTTTCAGGGAAAGGTGTGAGTGCTGCCCTTTTAATGGCTAATTTTCAAGCTAATTTGAGAGCACTTTTTAAGCATAACTCATCATTAACTGAGATTATACATGACCTTAATGCTTTAGTTTTTGATAATGCCAAAGGCGAAAAGTTTATCACTATTTTTATTGCAAAATACAATATTTTAACTCGTATGTTAACTTACATTAATGCAGGACATAACCCTCCTTTAATGTTATATTCCGACACTATTTTGCAATTAACAACGGGTAGTATTGGTGTAGGAATGTTGCCTGAAATTCCTAGAGTGCGAGAAGGTGTGCTCCATGTTTCATCAGAAACTGTTTTAGTATGTTATACTGATGGCTTGGTGGAACAAAATAATGAAGAAGGTGATGATTTTGGTATTGATAAATTGCAACAAGTGATGCTCAAAAAGCAAGGAATAGAAATGAAAAAAGTAAATACGAACATTATTCTTGCCTTAGATAAATTTAAACAAGACGTAAGTTATGTTGATGATATTGCTTTATTTAGCTGCAAATTTTTATAGTTGAATAGTTCCAACTAAATATCGTTATTGTGTTGCAGTAATCTAAATTTATCTTTGTTAAATTCAAAAAATTGGGCACGCTTGTGGGATACTTGCTTTTGACGTTCTTGTAATGATGTTAAAAATCCCTTTTTCAGCATTTGTTTCCTGAAATTTCTTTTGTCTATATTTTGCTCTAAAATCAATTCATATATTTTTTGGAGTTGGCCTAAAGTAAATTTTAAAGGCAATAATTCAAAAGCAATAGCATGTGTTTTTAACTTATATTTTAACTCCTGAAATGCTCGTTTAATTATTTCATCTACTCCAAATGCTAATGCAGGAAGTTTATTTAATGAAAACCAATGCAATTTATATTCATCTTTTATTTGAGTTGTATTTAAATTTTCTGTTTGGGCTAATGCCAAATAAGATAGCTTTATCAACGGGGTTTTAGCCGAGATATTATTTAATTCATTGTTTGAAATAAATCCTGAATCTACTTTCAAATCAGCTAAGTAAATGGTTTGAATAGGTATAAGTTTATGGTGAGCAACTGGCAAGAAATCTGCTAAAATCCTAAAAAAAGTGTTTTCGATTTCTTCATTTTCCAAAATAAAATCCGAAGGTAATTGATAATGTAATCGACTATTTTCCTCTTGTTCTTGACTTTTTAATATTGGCCTTTGAAGCAATACTTGTATCGTATCATCAATAAAGGCAAACAAAACACATTCTACATTTATTAAGCCTTTAGCATAATTTATGGCGTTTATATTGTTGTTCATTTGAATCCACTTTATTTTACAAAGTAATACATTAAGTTTTAATAAATATATTTAACATTCCACTTTTGCAACTTTAACGTAACTTTGTTGCAATGATGAAATTTAATATTAAAATTTTGCTTTTACTTAGCTTAGGACTTTTCAGCTTCAAAGCTGCAGGTCCATCTTTTCAAATAGCGTTAGTAAAATACAATGGGGGAGGAGATTGGTATGCCAATTTAGAAACTTCTTTGCCAAATTTAATAAAGTATTGTAACGATAATTTAAAACTTAATATTAATGTTGAACAAGCGGTGGTTGACATAGGAAGTGCCGAAATATTTAATTACCCTTTTTTGCATTTAACAGGTCATGGTAATATTGTAATTAATTCCCAAGAAGCAGAAAATCTCAGAAAATACCTTTTAGCAGGTGGTTTTTTACACATTTCGGATAATTATGGTATGGACAAATTCATACGTCCTCAAATGAAATTAGTTTTTCCTGAACTTGAATTTGTTGAAATTCCTTTTAATCACCCGGTGTTTCACCAAAAATTTGATTTTAGTAATGGCTTACCAAAAATTCATGAACATGATGACAAACCACCACAAGCATTAGGTTTATTTTATAAAGGAAGATTGATTTGCTTTTATGATTATGAATGTGATCTTGGTGATGGTTGGGAATCATATGAAGTGCATAAAGACTCACCGGAGGCTCACATTAAAGCTCTTAAAATGGGGGCTAACTTAATTCAATATGTGTTTACCAGTAAGTAATTATGGCCCTTTTTTTAGAATTACATCCTGATAATCCTCAAGATAAATATTTAAACACTATTGTAGAGTGCTTAAAAGATGGAGGGGTTATAATTTATCCTACCGATACAGTATATGGCATAGGTTGCGATATCTATAAAAATAGAGCTGTTGAAAGAGTCTGTAAAATAAAAGGTATCAAACCCGAAAAAGCCAACTTCTCCCTTATTTGTTACGATTTAAGCCATTTGTCAGATTTTACTAAACATGTGTCAACTCCTGTATACAAGGTCATGCGAAAAGCCCTACCTGGTCCTTTTACTTTTATTTTAGAAGCCAATAGCAGTGTGCCTAAACTATTCAAGCATAAAAAAAATACAGTAGGAATAAGAATTCCCAACAACAACATTGTTCGAGAAATTGTAAGATTGTTAGAGAATCCTATTCTTAGCAGTTCGGTTAAAGATGAAGATGAAGTAGTGGAATATACCACCGATCCTGAATTAATTTACGAAAAATTTAAAGACAAAGTGGACATCATCGTGAATGGCGGATATGGCAATATTGAAGCTTCTACTATTGTTGATTGCAGCGAAGGAGAGTTTACTATAATTCGCAATGGCTTAGGTGATATTAATAATTTCTTATAAATTATCTTTATCTAATATTTTTACTTTATATAAAACAGGTTTATAGGCTGGAACTATTCCTGTTGAGCTCCCTTTATTTCCGAAGGCTAAGGATGAAGGAAAAATAAATTCAGCTTCACTTCCATAACTTAAATATTTTAATGCTATTTCCATACCTCTAATCAATTGATTTTGAGTGCCAACTTTATGTTCAAAAAAAGGATTGATATCAGCATAGTTATCAAATATTTGATTGTTGAGAAAATAACCCTTATAAACAATTTTGATAGCATCACCATAAACTAAGCTAGGTTGCTCTGAAGCCCGAATAATACGATAATAAATACCCTGCTCACTTGCATTCCAATTTAAATGGCTAAATGTAATATATCTAGCTATGGCGTTTTGTTCGAGCAAATATGCTTCTTTTTCTCTGCCTTTGTATATATGTTTTATTTTTAAATAGGTATAAATCGTGTCGCTTTTGGAAATTTCATTTGCCTCTAAATTTAAAATACCTTCCAATGATGCATCTTTATTGAAAAGCACCACACAGCTATCTCCTTCTTGAAGGTATTTAAAAATTTCCATCAAATCACTGTTTGACTTTTCTACATAAACTATTGTATCATTGTATAATTCATTGAGTTGCAAACTATCAGGGCTTAAAGTATCTTTATTGTTTTTTAAATGCAAACACTTGAATTCTATTAAATCGCCATCATTAAGTTGATTTGATTTTGAAGTAAAGCTTATTATTTTAAGTTGAGCATGAGCACTAATGCTTTTAAAACCTTTGTCAGAATTGCTATTACAAGAAAATAAAAATATAATAAAGATGCTTATAAGGGTAATATTATTTAATTGCATCATAAATTTATTGAACTTCTTTAATTTGTAATAATTCAACTTCATAAATAATACAACTTAGTGGAGGAATTTTTTTATCATCACCAAGTAAGCCATGTGCTAAATGTGGAGGCATCAAAAGTAGGGCTTTATCTCCAACATGCATATTTTGAATTCCTTCATGCAAGCCACTTTCTACATGGTCTTGACCAATTAAAAATGTTTCAGGACCAGATTTTTGTGAATCATAACAAACCGTACCATCTAATAAACTTAATTTGTAATTTATAGTTGCTAATTGCCCTAGCTTAGCCAAATTTCCATTTCCTTTTTTTAAAATAGCAATCCGTAATCCTGTTCCAGTACTTTTAGCTTCAACTTGATGCCTTTTTAACCAATTATCAATGTCTCTACTCTCTTTTTCAATTAGTTTTTTATTTACATTTATTAAGGGTTCAGCATATATTTTTGGGTTTGAAACGGTGTCTTGCTGTGTCTTTTCATTTTTGCATGAAACAAAAAAAAGCAACAATAAGAAATAAAATAATTTATTCATGAATCAATAAAGCTTGTTTATATTGGGGTAAAAGTTGAACAAATTTCATGATGGTTTCATCCATCGTGTTAGCACCTTTTCCGCCAGCAGCATTCGGGTGCCCACCTCCTTCAAAGTGATTTCTAGCAAAGGTGTTAACATCAAAGTTACCTTTTGAACGAAATGAAATTTTTATTTCATCGTCTCTTTCAATAAAAATAGCTGAAAAATTTATATCGCTTATGGAAAGAGCGTAATTTACTATACCTTCAGTGTCTCCTTTTTTATAATGAAAATGTTCCAAATCCTGCGATGTAAGTGCAATAAACGCAGCATGGTATTCATTCAAAAGAGTCAATTTTTCACTTAAACAATACCCAAGTAATCGCATTCGTTCATAGGTATTATTATCAAATAATTGCTGATGTATATAAGTGTTTCTTGCGCCATGGGCAATTAAATCAGCTACAATTAAATGTGTTTTAGATGTCGTAGAACTAAATTTAAATGAACCTGTATCGGTCATTATTCCTGTGTACAAACATTCAGCACAATCTTTACTTATTTGAACAGTATCATCAATTGCTTTAATAAATTCATAAACCATTTCACATGTTGAACTTGCTGCAACATCACTATAGGTGTACGTGGCAAAATTTTCAGGTTGTTGATGATGGTCAATCATAATTTTAATACCACTTGATGCACCTATTAAATCTGCCAAATCATTTGTTCTTTTTAAGGCATTGTAATCTAAACTAAAAATAATTTCTGCTTCCTCTAATAAACGAGCAGCTTTCTTCAGATGAAGATCTCCTGCAATACAGTTATCTGAACCTGGCATCCAATTTAAGAAAGAAGGCCAAACATTAGGGGTAATTATGTTAACAATATGTTTTTTTGATTTAAGGTAATGATAAAGTCCTAAACTTGAACCCATGGCATCTCCATCAGGATTGTAGTGCGTGGTGATTACGATTTTCTTCTTTTCAGAAAGTAATTTTTTTATACTTTCAATCTCCGGATCTTGCAACATAATTTTTATTTTGCTTCAAAGATAAGAAAGTTATACTAAGGTATTAAACTGTGCTGAAAATCCATCATTAAATCAAGTTTAATATTTGCAAATACGGCAATCTTAAACAGTTTGATGGGCTTAATTGGTACTACTTTTTGGGAAATTTTATCGTATCATTTTGATGCAATGGAATTTTTTTAGGATCCCTTTCATTTGGATTTTTAGGTAATGAATCTACACTAATAATTGGCACTTTACGCCCCATATGACAGGTAACACAACTTATTTTTTCAAAATGCCCCTTACCACTATTGGCCAAATATTTCGTATTAATGTCATTTACCATCAACATCATTTCACGGGCAATTTCTTTTTCTTTTTTAGCGTCTGACGCAAAATCTGCATGTTGTTGCCCTTCTTTCTTTTCATGACAATAGCTGCATCTAACACCCAATGCTTTTGAATATGCTCGCATCACTTGATGTAATTCATCGCCTGAAATATCTTTAGGAAGTATTTTTAAATTAATAGGTTTTTCATCTTCATCATGCTTATTATTTGTGAAACTTTGAGTCAAAACAATGGCCACAATAATAAAAAAAAGGACGGTGATTTTGTGTTTACTAATCATGTTAAATTTGATTTTGGTTTATTTTATTAATTTCTTGTTATACGAAAGTCAAATGGTCTTTAGACCATTTCAAACTGAGGTAAATGCCGATAGGAAAAAAGTTTATCACAAATTTTATGAAGTAAATTTGGGCTATTACTTATTTCACATCGGTATAATTCATATCAACAATATGAGTTTTAAAATATTTTCATAAATATACTGTGATTGTGATTCCAAATTTAATAGCATGTTCTATAAGCAAAATGTGGATTGAAATTTTATAAAAACTCAGTTTTTAATAAAAGACATCATTTAATTTATTTTTTCTTTCGTTTATTTTTAGAATTCTCTTGTTTTAAATTTCGCCAATTAAATATGTCATTTGCGTCTTTTGGACGAAACTCGGCATACCATGCAAAATCTTTTAAAAGCATTTCCGAAGGAATTACTTTTGTGGGTGGGTGCATAATTCCACTTGGTTTTTTAAACATTTTTAATTTCTCAACTTTGTTGTTATTGATATAAATTGCCATATCGCTACATTCAGCTTTGTTTACACCTGTTAAAGACCCATCATCATCATCCTTAACATAATACACAGTTTCCCCATTTCCATTTACATCTATCTTTCTTAAATCATTTTCAACAAAATACCCAATCATTTTTTTACCTTTAATTTGATTGTATCGCAAACTATCATATTGTGAAACAATATAGGCATTGTTGTTCATCATCAATTTATAAATTTTCCCATCATACAATTTTATGTTTATAAACTCTGCTGTAAGTTGATTGGCATCACTCCAAAGCATAGGCTTAGTAAATAAACGCATGAGTGAATCTGATGCATTGTAAACCAATGAATCGCACAATCCTTGCATGTCGCTTTTGAAAAATTTTACTTTATAATAAGCAAATATTATCCGATGCGCAGAAGCAACTGAATCTTCCATTTGTACTCTTATTTTTTGATCTTTTTTGCCTTTTATTCTTTTCAATTCCTCAGCTTCTTTTTCTTTTTTTAATGCAAAATAAGTGCTATCGAAAGTAGCCTTTAAAGTATCAGCATGTAGATACAAAGTGTCGGTTTTAAAATATTGAATCATAACTGCCTTATCTGTAACTATTGACTTTTCAGCAATTTCATAATATTCTAAAAAATTCCCCCTGATGGTCAAATTTTGGGCGCTATCTAAAATTTCAACATTTTTTATAGCCTTTCCATATCCATTTTTTGAATCATAATACAAACTATCCCCATGTAACTTTTGTTCCTTATTTTTTAACCATGCATTTTTGTTGAACTGAGCAATATCTTTTTTAGTGTTATACCACCCATTTTCACAATAAATTTTATTTGTATTACTAATAATGTTTGTTGGCCCATTAAAAAAGGCTGTTTCAGTAATGGTATTATACCTTAACGAGTCGCAATACATTTTATATTCAGGATTAATTAACACCACATCCTTTTTAAAGAATAAATTTTTTTGACTGCTATAGTAATAACCGTTTTGGCTTGTGAGTGTGTTATCTTTAGTAATAATTTTTCCTTTATTATTATAGTAACCAATATTCGATTGCATATTAAAATCTAGCTTAGTGGTTGTTAAGGTCATTTCCTTATCTTTTAAAGTCACTACCTTGCCAGTTACGCTAGCCATTTTTGAATTGCCATCGTATTTTAATATATCACCATACAAATGAACACTATCATTTTGATTGATATGGATGTTCCCAAAAGCATCAAGAGCATTGTTGTCGTAGTAATAAGCACTATCCGAGAACATTAGCACATTATCTTGTTTGAATTGTACATGCCCTATTAAACGTTTTGCGCCATTTCCTAAGTTTTCATCAAACTCAAAAGAATCAGCATTAATAATTTCAACCTTACTTGCTTTTTGTGCAAATAAATTTGGTGAAGCAACAATAGCAAACAAACCAATAAATAAGGTTGAAATTTTTTTTAAAATGTTCAAGATTGACAATGAATTCAAAAGTTCACGTTTGAATTTAGAGAAGAATAATGATTAATAAATATTTAATTTAAAATAAATTGTATGTTAGTAAACTACCTAATTATGGTTTGGTTACGATTCGGACCAACAGAAACAATGCTCACAGGCACATTTACTGCTGTCTCAATATATTGAATATAATCCTTTAATGCTTGAGGGAAATTAGCTTCCTCAGTAATGGAAGTTAAATCTTGATGCCATCCATTTAATTCTACATAAATAGGCTCAGCGCCTTCTGCTTCATAATCGTATGGAAACGATGTAGAAATTGAGTCACCTATTTTATATGAAGTACACACTTTAATTTTATCAAATTGACTGAGCACATCAGCTTTCATCATTACTAATTCAGTAACTCCACTCACCATAATAGCATACTTTAAAGCAGGTAAATCTAACCATCCACATCTTCTAGCCCTCCCAGTAGTGGAGCCATATTCATTACCAACTTTACGCATTGCTTCACCGTTTGCATCATTTAATTCAGTAGGGAAGGGGCCACTTCCAACCCTTGTGCAATAGGCTTTAAAAATTCCGATCACCTTGCCAATTTTATTTGGAGCAATTCCCAATCCTGTGCAAGCTCCAGCGCATGTGGTATTAGAAGAAGTAACAAATGGGTAGGTTCCAAAATCTATATCTAATAATGAACCCTGGGCACCTTCTGCAAGAATTGTTTGACCCGAAGTTAGAGCATCATTGAGGTAATAATCACTGTCTATTTGAGGAATTTTCTTTAATAACTCTAAACTTTCAAACCACTCAAATTCTAATTGCTCAAGATGGTATGAATAATCGTAAAAGGCTAATAATTGCTTATGTTTAGTTACTAAATTATTGTACTTCTCCATAAATTTTGGTGACGTTATATCACCAATCCTTAGTCCATTTCGCCCTGTTTTATCCATGTAAGTTGGACCAATACCTTTTAAAGTGGAGCCAATTTTTTCTTTTCCTTTTGCAGCTTCCGAAGCAGCGTCTAACAAACGATGAGAAGGTAAAATGAGATGTGCCTTTTTAGAGATTACCAAGCATTTAGAGGTTTCTACACCAAGCTTCTCTATTGAATCGATTTCTTTTTTGAATATAACTGGGTCCATCACCACACCATTTCCAATTACATTCATGGTGTTACTTCTAAAAATACCTGAAGGAATGGTGTGTAATACGTGTTTTATTCCATCAAACTCCAATGTATGACCAGCATTTGGACCTCCTTGGAATCGTGCTATTATATTGTATTTTGGCGTTAGCACATCTACTATTTTTCCTTTGCCCTCATCACCCCATTGTAGCCCAAGTAATACGTCAACTTTCATGATTATTCTTCTTTTAAACTAATTCTTAATTAATAAATGTGCTGCTTCTTTTATGCTTTCAGTAATCTTAAATACCGAATTAAGTTTGGTAATAACAAGCAATTGATTCATTTTGGGCGATAATCCAGTAATAGCGACCTCACCACCTGCATTGCGTGCCTTTGTCAAAATACCAATTAAGATACCAATGCCGCTGCTATTCATGTATTTAAGCTCTTTAAGATGGAGTAAAAACTTGTTATGACCTTGTTCAATCATTTCATTGATTTCGCCAAGCATATTTTGAGCTTCAAATTTTTCCATTAAATTTCCTTTCAGGTAAATGATATCATATCCTGATTCATTTTTTATATCATATTCAAACGCCATTGGTAGCAGTTTTTTGATTTTCACAAGTTCCTTTTTCAGCTAATTTATTACATGTGCCAAAAAAATTAAGTGAATGGTGAGTAATTTTAAAATTTAATAAATTCTCTGTCATGGTTTGAATTTGTTGTATTCTTGGGTCACAAAATTCAAAAACCTTTCCACAATCTTGACAAATTAAATGATCATGTTGCTTATACTTGTATGATTTTTCAAATTGTGCTAAGTTTTTCCCAAATTGATGTTTGGTAATTAACTTGCAATCTAATAATAACTCAGTTGTATTGTATAAGGTCGCTCGACTTACCCTATACTTCTTATTTTTCATTAATACATATAAAGACTCAATATCAAAATGACCATCATGACTGTATATTTCATCAAGTATGGCAAATCTTTCAGGAGTTTTTCGATGCGCATGTCTTTCTAAATATTCAAGAAAAATTTCACGTACCGATTGTTTAGTTTCGGTCATGGTTTTGATATTCTGACTATTGGAGGTCAAGGCTTAAAGAATTAGTGAATACAAAGGTGAATTATACTGAGGCTATTTTATCAGCCATATATTGTCCTGATTTTAATTTATGTACAATTTTAGAGAATGCGTCAATGGTGTATTTCACATCTTCTAATGTATGCACTGCAGTTGGTATCAATCTTAATATAATCATACCTTTAGGCACTACAGGATAAACTACCATAGAGCAAAAAATATCAAAATTCTCTCTTAAATCTATAATTAAGTTAGTAGCTTCAGGAATTGAACCATTCATGTAGACAGGTGTTACTGGTGAGTTTGTAACTCCAATGTCAAAGCCAGCTTCAACTAAACCAGATTGTAATGCACGTGTAATTTCCCATAACTTTTCACGATATTCAGGATGGTTGCGCATCAATTCAATCCTTTTTAATGCGCCTACTACCAACGGTAAAGGAAGACTTTTAGCAAATATTTGCGAACGCATGTTATATCTTAAAAACTCTATTACTTGTTCATCACTGCTGATAAAACCACCTACTAAAGCAAATGATTTTGCAAATGTACCAAAGTATATATCTATACCAACTTGACAATTTTGTTCAACACCAGTACCACCACCTTTGTTGCCCATAGTGCCTATACCATGCGCATCATCCACAAATAAACGAAAATTAAATTTACTTTTTAAAGCTACAATTTCTTTCAAAATGCCTTGGTCACCTCGCATGCCGAATACCCCTTCAGTAATAACCATAATACCTCCACCAGTTTCTTGTGCTAGCTTGGTAGCTCTTTCTAATTGTTTTTCACAATCTTCAATATCATTATGCTTAAAAACATATCTTTTACCCATGTGCAACCTAACACCATCTAAAATACAAGCATGCGATTCAGCATCATACACGATTACATCTCTTCTATCAACCAAGCAATCAATCGCACTTACCATAGCTTGATACCCAAAATTACATAGTATGGTATCTTGTTTATTTACAAAGGCAGAAAGTTCATTTTCTAATTGTTCATGGTAATTTGAATTGCCACTCATCATTCGTGCACCCATAGGCGCAGCTAAACCAAATTGTGCAGCAGCTTCTGCATCGGCTTTTCTAACCTCAGGATGATTGGCTAAACCTAGGTAGTTATTTAAACTCCAATTTAATCTTTTACGTCCTCTAAAAATCATATGTGGACCTATGTCTCCCTCTAATTTCGGAAATGTAAAATATCCGTGTGACTCCTTTGCATGTTGCCCAATAGGCCCCCTGTTGTTTTTAATTTTTTCGAAAATATCCATAGCTTGTTTTAATAAAATCGGTTTAAACCACAAATGTAATGATTTTGTTTAAACCATTTATATTTAAACTAGGCACTTATTATCATATTTACTCACAATTTTTGCGCATAAATTGCGTGCTTTTGTTGACAATCTTTTACAATTCTATTTCTTGAAATGCAGTTTTAAATGTTATTTTGCATTTCGAACTAAATATACATTGTTTGTGAATATAGGAAAAAATACTGCTGACTTTCAACGTAATAAAGCAACTCTTTTGTTGGCCGATGGTACAGTTTTTCATGGAAAAGCGATTGGAAAACAAGGCACTACCACTGGTGAAATTTGTTTCAATACAGGAATGACCGGATACCAAGAAATTTTTACAGATCCTTCTTATTTCGGACAATTAATAGTAATGAACAATGTTCATATCGGTAATTATGGTATCAAAGCATCTGAGTTCGAATCCAATTCAATTAAAATAAATGGATTAATTGTTAAAAGTTTTAGCCAAATATACTCTCGGCCCGGAGCCACTGAAAGTCTCGAAAGTTATCTCGTTCAAAATAACAAGGTTGGGATCAGCGATATTGACACTAGAGCTTTAGTCCGCCATATTCGTGATAAAGGTGCCATGAATGCTATAATTTCGTCTGAATCAGACGATTTAAATTGGTTGCAAAAAAAATTACAAGAAGTCCCTGATATGGCTGGTTTAGAACTTTCAAGCAAAGTTTCAACACAAAATCCTTATCTTTTTGGAAATGATTCAGCCACAAAAAAAGTAGCAGTCTTAGATTACGGTGTAAAAGAAAATATTCTAAGATGTTTAGCTGCCGAAGAGTTACAACTTATGGTATTTCCATATAATACAAGTATCAAAGAAATGGAAAAATGGGGGCCACATGCCTACCACTTGAGTAATGGACCTGGTGACCCTGCGGTGATGAAAACCGAAGTGAAAGTAATTCAAGAAATACTAAAAATAAATAAACCTTTGTTTGGAATTTGTTTTGGCCACCAATTATTAGCTGAAGCCTGCGGAATTAAAACCTATAAAATGAAAAATGGACATAGAGGAATTAACCATCCGGTTAAAAATTTAATTACCGGACACTGTGAAATTACTTCTCAAAATCATGGATTCTCTGTCTCTGCTGAAGCTGTAAAAAACAACAATGATGTTCAAGTTACCCACCTCAATTTAAATGATAATACTATTGAAGGTCTGCAATTAAAAAACAAAAATGTGTTCAGTGTGCAATACCATCCTGAGGCTGCACCAGGTCCGCTTGATAGTCGATATTTATTTAAACAATTTGCCCAGTTAATCAACTAGACATTAGCAAAGCAAAATGCACTAAGTTTTGCACTTTAAAACATTTCTTTATATTTGAAATTTTAAAACACGCAATTAATATTAACAAGCCATTATATGAAATTCAAAAACAAGTTTATTTTTTTTAGCCTAATAGCAATAATAACATGCACCAACACTAAGGCTCAAGATTTAAATAGCCTTATGGAAGAAGAGGCCCCAAAAGAAAAAGAATTTACTACGGCTACCTTCAAAGGTACAAGATTAATAAATATGCACACCATTGAAACGCAAGGAAAAAGAGTTTTAGAGTACCGTATTTCACACCGATTTGGAGATGTTAATTCTGGTGGCGCCAATGCTTTTGGGTTAGATGGGGGAGCAAGCATTAGAATGGGTTTAGAATATTGTGTAGATGGAAGATTAAATGTTGGTTTAGGTAGAACAAATATCAATAAAACGGTTGATGGTTATGCAAAATACAGATTAATGCGTCAAACTGTTGGAAAGCAAAATCCTTTGAGTATAACTTTACTTGCTGCAACGTATTATATCACTGCTAAAGATCCCAACCAAGCTATTAATGGATATAACAGATACGATCCCGCAACAAATAGATTAAGTTACTGTTTTCAAGCAATGTTTGCTCGTAAATTTGGGGATAAATTGTCATTACAGTTGGCTCCTACTATGGTGCATTTTAACCTTGTTGAACGCGCTGCTGACAAAAATGATATGTTTGCTCTTGCCTTTGTAGGTCGAGTAAAAATTACAAAAAGGACAGCATTTACTTTTGAATATGCTCATCGATTGACAACCGATTATGCAGCGCAAAAAGATGCAGCAGGCACAACTTTATATTATAACCCAATTGCTTTTGGTGTTGATATTGAAACAGGGGGCCATGTTTTTCAAATTCATTTAGCCAATTCACAAGGTATGATTGAAAGTCAATTTTTACCTTTTACCGCTACTTCTTTAAAAGATTGGGGGATAAGAATTGGATTCAACATTTCAAGAGTCTTTAGCTTATAATAATTACAACTCATGATTATTGCTTCAACTATTGATTACAAAACTTTGAGAACTATATAAATAGGTCCTATTTTATTAACTCGAAGATTTAAAAAAAATCACTTGTTGAATACTTCAAGTTATTTTTAGTTCCAAACATACATTAAAACAATTTGGGTTTTTTAGATGATAAAAAAACTAAATGCTTTTTGAATTAAGCTAGTGGTTGTTTTATTTTTAAACTCTTAAACAAGCCCTAAACCCCCTCGCTGCATAATACGATTCTGCTCCGTTATGATAAATAAAAACGGTTTCAAAACGAAAATCACCAAAAATTGCACCACCTAAATCACGAATTTTTTTAGGAGTTAATAACCAAGAAGAAGTTTTACAATCAAACTTTCCTAGCTTTTGCAAAAAACGATATTGATCCTCATTTAAAATTTCAACACCCATTTCAGCAGCCATACCTTCAGCGCTGTGTTTGGGTTTAAATTCTTTGCGCGATTCTAATGCCGCAATATCGTAACAAACACTTCTCCGTTCTTTTGGACTTTCTGCTACGCAATCAAAAAACAGGTATTCATCCTTTTCTTTATCGTAATCAACCACATCAGGCTCGCCATTGGTCTCTTCCATTTCATTTAATGACCATAGTTTAGATGGATTTTTTTCAAGTTTTAATTTTACTTTATCCCAAACCATGCCTTTGTGGCGCTGCATATTTTTTTCGAAACGAGTTTGTATTAGCTGCAGTAATTCAATACTACGTTCTTTATTCAATTTATTTTTTGTACTCATAATTCATTTTATTTCTTATTAATAATTTAATTTTCTTTTAGCTGGTCTAAAATACCACGATAATATGCTTAACACAATAAGTAAACATGGACCAAATGCTTCACTTAATGGATCTTTCAAGTATAAATATGATACTAAAGCGCCTGTCATTAAAAAGAAAAAACCAGCATATGCCCACTCTTTTAATAAAGGAAATTTTGGAATTAATATTGTTATTACGCCTAATAATTTCCACACACCAATAATACTCAAAAAATATTCTGGGTAACCTAAATGCTTGCAAAGTATATCAATTTCCTCTTGAGGCTTTATCAATTGAAAAACACCTGATACAGTCATGCCAAGCGATAACCATAGGGTAGTTATCCAATAAATAATTTTATTTCTTTTGTTCATTATTTTTTATTTTTATTGTTTAATAGTTCTTCAAGTCGTTCATGAGCCATATTTAGTCCATAAGAAAAGGGTAGTTTCAACATTTCATCTCTATAGTAAATGCTTTGAAAAACAATGTGCATGCTTAATTTGCTGCTTTCTTCAGATATCTTTTCAAAGTTTAATATTTCAAATTGAGCAGGAAAAATTTGTTCCTCCATTTCAAAAGTTCGAACAATTTGTGCATTTTTAATCACATCATGAAAAACACCATGGGCACGCAGCATCACTTTACCTTGGTGAGAAGTTTCAAAGGCATAACTACCATGTTGTATAGCATTTAAATGAATTACATTAGTGCCCATCCAAGCCTCAAATAATTCAGGTAATACAAATGCTTCAAACAAATCTTCTAAAGGAATTTCAAATGTCCTTGTAATAAAAATCTCTTGTGTGTTTTTAGGTGCTTCAAGTTGAGTTTTAAATGTCATCTATTATTTTTTTGTTTTATGGTTTTTCATTACAGCTTCTAATTGGTTAAATCTATTTTCCCACAAACTTCTAAATGGTGCAATAAAAAGATCAATTTCTTTCATTTTTTTTGCATTAAAATGGTAATAAACCTCTCTTCCCAAATGTTCCTGTTTCAAAAGCTCACATTCAGTTAATATTTGCAAATGTTTTGATATAGTTGGTCTAGCCGATTCAAAATTGGCTGCAATTGCTCCTGCAGTTAATGATTGTGTGGCAAGCAACATTATAATAGCTCTTCTCGATGGATCCGCTATTGCCTGAAATACATCTCTACGTAAATTCATTGTGTAGTTATTTGGCTACAAATATATATGAAGTTATTTAACTACACAATTTTATTTGATTTTTTCTCGGGCGCGTCACCCATTAATTTATTAAATACTACTTTGTAATATATTTCTTCTCCTAAATAAATTAAGGTGAACGGGCCATACGCTATATCTTTTTTATCAAGCGCAAACGCAACAATAAAAAAGGATGCCGCTGCTGTCCCTCGCGCAAATCGAATGGATTAAACAGCATTTTTACTCCTTTTAATCAATGGAAAATGTTGCAAGTTATTTGTAAAAAAAAGTCTTAAAATTCAACCTGCAGCTGAATTATATTTTTTCTTAGTCTTACTCATTTCATACATGGTGTATATGCTTAATAATAAAAATGGAAGACATGAAAATACTATACTGACCTGTTTACTGAGCATTCCAACTAAAAGCATAAACACAAAAAGCACTCCTAAACATGAAATTCCTATTAACCCCAACTTATTACTTGTTTTCTTTTGAAATAAATTGCCTAATAACATGAGTTGTCCAATAAGAGGAATTATAGTTAATGGATGAATTATGGAACTTGTGTGTATAAACAGTTTTTTTATTGTTTCCCATTCAATTTGATACAAAAATGAACTTTGATTTGTACCCCATGACAGATATCCAAATAAAGAACTTAAAACTAACAATGCATATAAAATTTTATTTTTCATATTGTACTTCTTCAAGCAAAGGCATAATAAGTTGTTTCGAAACTTTTTATCAAATAAAACAGATTAACAAAATGTATAAACTAATTGGTCATAATTGTTTGCAATTTTAATAATTTGTGAAAATTTGTGTCTATATTTATTGATAGTTTATATATATAAATTCTAATATTAATTATAATTAAGTAAATTTAGCCAAAATAATAACATTTCTTTTTTTGAAATTGTTAAAATTTTGTTAAGTTTGATGAGATAATATTTATCAATTAATACGAAAAAGGTAGTAATGAAATCAATTTTCCTAAGCTTATCGTTAGCTTTTTTTCTTTTTCTAAATAATCCTGAATTGCTTCAAGCCCAAACAGTGGCTAAGCAACTTCCAGAGCCTAAATTTTATATCCTAGGAATTAATGATAAGAGCTTTCCTAAGTTTAATGGAAGTTGGGATGATTCATTAGCATTACAAAGCTATTCAATCAAGGTAATAGATTGGCTTTCGTCACATCATGATTTAGTACAAAATTTAAAACAAACTAAATCAACACAAATCATGATTGATCATTTGTTTTTTAAAAGTTTAACCATAGATCAGAGAGCTGTTTTTAAAAGGGTTTCAAAACAAATGTCTTATGTTTTAATGCCCCAAAAACTTAAAATGTTAACACAATTTGAAAAAGAAAATCCTAAAACAAAGGATTCACAAAAGGACTTTTATAAAGATGCTGAACAGATATATTTCTTAAATCAAGAAGATTTATTATTACTTAAACGAAAAATAAAAATTTGAAATTTTATTTAAGAATATTATTTTTTTGTTGTTATGTCATAGTAAATAATCCAACTATGGCACAGGTTTATAATATGACCTGTCCTCCCAGTCCACAAACCATTAATACTTGTACAGGAACATTTTATGATGCAAATGGACCTGCAACCAATTATCCTAACAATCAAAATTGTGTATACACTTTCTGCTCGAATTCACCTGGCGAGTGTTTAATGATGAATTTTACAAATTTTAATGTGAGCGATTACGATATATTTGGAAATGTTTATGATTATTTAGCCGTATTTGATGGCAATTCAGTAGCTTCACCTTTATTGTTTTACATTTGGGGTGGGCCTTTTCCCACCGCTTTTCCAGTAGCTTCATCTGGTACGTGTCTTACCTTTCAATTCATTTCTGATGGTTCAATAAGATCCCCTGGATGGACCGCTTTGGTTAATTGTCAACCTTGTCCAATTCCAACTTCTCCCACGCAACAAGATTGCAATGGAGCCATTCCAATTTGTCAAGAACAATATTATCAACCTTATTCTTATTCAGGTAACAATGGTAGCAATATATTGCCAGCCTCATCATGTATTGTTCAAGAAGAAAATAATTCATGGTATGTTTTTACTGCGCAAACAAGCGGTCCTTTGAGCTTTATAATTTCTCCAAATTTTACTAATGATGATTATGATTTTGCATTATATGATATTTCTAATAATGGATGCGCTGGTATTACAACAGGGGCAAGTCCAGAAATTAGTTGTAATTGGTCAGCTAATGTAGCCACTTGGGCTGCACAAACTGGTGCATTTTCTGGCGCTCCATATAATGGAACGCTCAATTCTCAGGGAGCAGCAGGAACTTCATTTAATGCGAGTCCAAATGTTGTTGCAGGCAATACCTATGCTTTAGTTATCAACAATTATTCAACTTCCCAAGGGGGGTATTATTTAGACCTTTCGCCTTCAACTGCAAGTCTTTTTGACAACATTGCACCAATAATGGAATCCGTAAATACTGTTGCCTGCGGTGCAAATACAATAACAGTAAACTTTTCTGAACCAATACTTTGTTCAACAATTCAAGCTGCAGATTTTACAATAACCGGAGGGCCTCCAACTACTGTTACTAGTGCTATTGGTGTTAGTTGTGGAGGAGCAGGAACATATACACAATCTGTTACACTTACTGTCAATCCTGCCTTAACTGGTGGCACTTTTAATGTCAATCTGGTTGGGAGTATCACAGATTTATGCGGTAATGCTTCTACAGGCACACTATCATTTAGCTTGTCAACAAATGCAAATGCAGGGTCTGATGTCAATCTTTGTGGATTAACAACTAATTTAAATGGTAATAATCCTTCGCCAGGCACTGGTTTGTGGACTCAAGTAAGCAGTTCCACTGGCGGCTCAACTATTTTTGGAAATACAGCTAATTCAAATTCATCCATTACAGTTTCACAACCTGGAGTTTATACTTATCAATGGACCATAACCAATGGTGCTTGTACAGCAAACGATCAAGTCGTAATCACCTTTGGCGCTCCACCAATTGCCACTTTCACGTACACAAGCCCACTTTGCAATAATTCAACTAACCCATTTCCAACATTCACAGGTGGTGGAGTTGCAGGAACATTTTCTTCATCTCCCTTAGGATTAAACTTTGTTAATGTTTCCACAGGCGAAATAAATATAGCAACTACTACCCCAGGAACCTACACAATTACCAACACTATAGCTGCTTCTGGGGGCTGTCCTGTTGTTACAGCATCGTTTGTAATTGTTATTCACACTGCACCAAACGCAGGAACAAACGGAACAGTAAGTGTTTGTAGCAATGGAGCTGCAATAAATTTATTTAGCTCGCTAGGAGGGACACCACAAGCCACTGGAACTTGGTCAGGACCTTCAGTTCTTGGCGGTGGTAACCTTGGAACTTTTACACCCGGTACTTCAATCGCTGGGGTGTATACGTACACCATAGTTGGCACTGCGCCCTGCACAAATGCTACCGCAACGGTAACTGTAACTCAAAATACTGCACCAAATGCAGGAACCAACGGAACAGTAAGCGTTTGTAGCAATGGGACTGCAATAAATTTATTTAGCTCGCTAGGAGGGACACCACAAGCCACTGGAACTTGGTCAGGACCTTCAGTTCTTGGCGGTGGTAACCTTGGAACTTTTACACCCGGTACTTCAATCGCTGGGGTGTATACGTACACCATAGTTGGCACTGCGCCCTGCACAAATGCTACCGCAACGGTAACTGTAACTCAAAATACTGCACCAAATGCAGGCTCCAATGGAACTATAACGCTATGTACTAATGACATACCTACAAATTTGTTTAATTCATTAGTGGGCACACCAGAAACTTCAGGCACTTGGTCTGGGCCTTCAATTTTGGCTGGCGGTAACCTAGGCACATTTAGTCCCGGTATAAGTATTCCAGGAGTATACACCTACACAGTAACAGGGACTATACCTTGCTTGAATATATCATCTAACGTATTAGTTAATGTTACAAGCTCAATAACTCCATCCTTTAGTTTTCCTACCACCATATGCGAAGGGCAGTTAGCCCCAACTTTACCATTAACCTCTGATAATGGCATCATCGGTTCTTGGACCCCAGCAACCATAAATAATGTATCAAGTGCAAATTACACTTTCACACCTGCAGGAGGTTGTGCTTTACCTGTTACCATAAGCGTTACAGTTGAACCAACGGTAATACTATCTCCTGTTTTTCATGATTAATTTTTATAATCATACACCCTAATTTAGATTTAGTCTTTGTAACAATAGTTACAATAGTATTAAACATGACTTATGTCATGTTTAAATGACAAAACATGGGGTAATTTTGCTGTCTAAAGATCCACCACAGAACTCTTTATTTATGGTAAAATATTATTGTAGTGTATTGAAAAGTGATCAATTTTTACTCGTTTTAATATTGAACAGTATTTTTTTTAGCACTACTTATTCGCAAACATTTAAATCGCAAAAGTTACCAAAACCACAATTTCATGTACTAGGCATAGTTGAAAATCAGTTTCCAAAATATAATGGCGAATGGCAAGACACAATATCCTTGGTTCAGTATGGCAAAAACATTGACATGTGGATTCATAGTCATCAAAATATTATTCAGGAAATAGATATGAATCATTTGGAAAATTATTCACATATGATAGATACCAAATTATTTGAATCATTAAATGAATCGCAGAAAATAAAATTTAAAGAAGCGGCAACTATGCTATCGTTTCTGATCAAGGGGCAAAAGGATAAATTAATGAATGATTATTTTAAATCGAACTCTGGTAAAATGAGCAAGCGTGATTTTTACGAAGAAGTTACTCAAGTATATTTTGTTCATTCCGATAATCTAAAATATCTGTACGAATACATCACAAAATGAATTTAAGTCTTAAAATAATTACATGTGTTATTGTTACTTTTTTGTTTTTTTACACAATAAGCTTGGCTCAAAATCATTTAATGACTTGCCCTCCAAGTCCACAAACCATTACCACTTGCGAAGGTTCATTTTATGATGGAGGTGGCAATGGGGGAAATTATCCTGCAAACCAAAACTGTACTTACACTTTTTGTTCCGATGACGGTAATTGTATGAGAATAGAATTTGAAGATTTTTATATTCAAGATGAAGATATTTTTGGTAATGTATACGATTATTAAGAGGTTTTTGATGGCCCAAGTACCTCATCTCCATTGCTTTTCTATTTGTACGGAGGACCTTTTCCTCAACAATTTCCAACAACAGGTTCAAGTGGTTGTCTAACCTTTCATTTTGTGAGTGATGCCACCGTACAGCGATTTGGTTGGCACGGTGAAATTCATTGCATGGATTGTCCTATTCCACATACCGCACTTCAACAAGATTGCGGAGGCGCCATTCCCTTGTGTGAGTCTCAAATATATCAACCAATCCCTTATTCTGGAAACAATGGTTCAAGTATTGTTCCTTCAAGTTCATGTTTATTAACCGGAGAGGAAAATAGTACATGGTATATTTTTAACGATCAAACAGCTGGAGACTTTAATTTCATTTTATATCCAGACAATTTTAATGATAATTTTAATTTTGCTGTATATGATATATCAAATACTGGTTGCGCTGGAATATCAACTGGTGATAGCCCTGAAATTAGTTGCAATTATTCATCTAATACAAGCACATGGTTAGGTCAAACAGGTGTCAATTCTGGAGGTGGATATAACGGTACACTTAACTCCCAAGGGATAGGAGGTACATCTTTTAATGCAAGTATACCTGTACTTCCTTATCAAACATTCGCCTTATTGGTTACAAACCCTAATCCAATGGGAGGATATTTTATTGACCTTGAACCTTCAACGGCTGATTATGAAGATGGCAATCAACCTTACATTGATAGTGTTGTAGTGGTGCCTTGTCCAACTCCAGTCTTAACAATATATTTTGCAGAACCAATTCGATGTAATACTATTAATGCAGCAGATTTTAGCATTACAGGAGGACCACCAATTACTGTTACTGCAGCAAATGGAATTGGCTGTTCTCCATCTCAATTATTTACCCAGGCTGTCACTTTAAACCTAAGCTCACCAATTTCAGGTGGTGTTTATAATGTAAGTGTGGTAAGCACTATTCGCGACCTATGTGGAAATATTGTTCCTTTAAATGTACCATTTTCATTTACCTTAAGCCCTTTGGCTGATGCTGGGAGCGATATAACAACGTGTGGATTGAATTCCTTTTTGGCTGCAACTGCTGTAAACATGGGCAATGGAACATGGACTCAAATAAGCAGTTCTACTGGAGGAACAACTGTTTTTGATAATATTAATTCAGAAAGCTCAGGAATAACAGTCTCTCAAATAGGAATTTATACCTATCAATGGACCGTTGTTAATGGTACTTGTATTTCAAGTGACCAAGTAACTTTTACTTTTACTTCGGGAGCTAATGCAGGAATTGGAGGAACAGTGAATTTATGTTCAAATGGCGCTGTACAAAGCTTATTTAACGTGTTAACTGGCTCTCCAGATATAGGTGGTAACTGGTCTGGGCCATCCTTGTTATCTGGTGGCTTTAGTGGAAATTTTAATCCAGCTTTCAATGTTGCTGGAACTTACACCTATACCATTCCAGGATTTGGAGCTTGTAGCGATGTTTCTGCAGAAGTAATTGTTAATGTAGGTTTGGCAGCCAATGCTGGCACAGGTGGAAATGTTAGTTTGTGCAATAATGACCCATCAATAAATTTATTCGATTTACTCACTGGCTCACCATCAAATACAGGTACATGGAATGGAGTTTCAGTATTAACAGGTGGCTATTTGGGAACATTTTTACCAGGAATATCATCCTCAGGAAATTACACCTATACTGTTAATGGAGGAGTAGGATGTTCAAGTGCTTCATCTTTAATCAATGTTAGCCTAAATGTTAGCCCAAATGTTTCGGCAATTTATCACGATTAAAGAGAAAAAAATGAAGATAAGAAAAACGTTTAATTGGATTTAAAATTTGTTTATTAAAATGTTGCAAAAAATGTTAATTTTTAAAAAAAATATTATTACATTGTTCCCGTAAATTAAATAGATTAATCAATTTTTTGAAAAAAGTTGTTAATTTCTATTGTGGTTTTCTAATCATAAAATGAAATGTCATGAAAAATTCGCTTGTAGGCAAACTTACCTTTTTACTATTATTAATCAGTAAACTAGGCTTTTCGCAAACCTTAACCAACCAACCGCAAATTATTTGCCAAGGTGAAACAAGACCCTATCGTGTGGATTGGCAAGCGCCAGATGGACCAGACGGAACAGTTGGTTCTACATATGTTTGGTCAGTTATAACTGGTGGATTTGCAGGAACTATAACCACTAATCAAAGCCCTGGTGGATTCAACAACCATATAGTTATAAATTGGGGTGCAACTCCTCCAGGGTTGTATCAAGTTCAGGTGATTGAAACCAACAATGGCTGTGCCTCAGCACCAGTTACCTTGGATGTGCAAATAATGCCAAATATTACACCAGTAACAGGCATTACCTATACCACACCAGTTTGTTCTAACAATGCGAACTTATTACCAACCACAGCGCCAGGTTTTACGGCAGGAGGTACCTATAGTTCAACTGCAGGTTTAGTAATTAATGCAAGTACAG
>DAORKI010000038.1:0-28671 GCA_035439485.1 Bacteroidia bacterium | reverse complement strand
ATTTAGTAAATCCAATAGGCCTATAGGAATTGCACTTTTTGAGGGACGACTAATTGATAAAACTTTTCAAGGCAAATATTTGATTATTTTAAATTCAATAATATAAAAAATAGATTGTTGGTGTACAATAATAATTGTTATACTAGGCCTTGTTTAAGCGCTTTTGAGACAGCTTCAGATACAGAGTTTACGTGCAGCTTTTTGTAAATTTTTTTAATATGTGAGTGCACAGTTTCATATGAGATGAAACATTTATCTCCAATCATTTTGTAACTTAATCCTTCGGTTAAATAAGTTAAAATTTCTTTTTCTCTGTTTGATAATTCAGCCATATCAGATGGCAAAGGTTTAGGATTTTTTTCTCTAAATAGTTTTAAAACCTTTGAAGCTATTGAAGGTGTCATAGGAGAGCCACCTTCCACACATTCTTTTATACAATCTAAAAGCCTTGAAGGAGAAGTTTGTTTTAGCACATAACCATTAGCTCCAGCACAAATAGCTTCAAAAACTTTATCATCTGACTCAAAAACGGTTTGTATTAATATTGGAATCTCAATCTGATTGGCTCTAATGATAGCTGTTGCATCAATTCCGCTTATACCAGGCATTTCAATATCCATAAGGATCAGGTCAGGTGTGTGAGTTTTTATTTTTTGAATAACATCATTTGCGTTCTCAAATGCATTTAAACATTCAAATCCTGGAGAGCCATTAATCACAAAAAACATGGCTTCTCGCAAAGCTTTGTTATCTTCAAACAATAATACTTTTATTTGATTCATGTGTACAAAGGTATAAAACCAATTCATGAAATTACTCACCAATTTTGGTGATTCAAAATAACCCGAACTAATGTTCCTGAATTTATTTTTGATATAATTTCAATTATTCCTGAGGCATCTCGTGCACGTTTTTTCATATTAAGTAAACCATTTCCATTGTTCTGATTTTCTGAAAACCCAACTCCATTATCTTCTATTTCAAGTATGATGGCATTGGTGTTTTTAATTAGTTTGATATTTATTTGGGTCGCTTTTGAATATTTAAATGCATTATTCAGTGCTTCCTTGAAGATTAAATAAAGACTCTTTCGTTGTTGCATATTAAATTGATGGTGCATCAACTTAGGTGAATAATCAAATTTAATGTTTATTTGATTTAATTGTTGATGTTCTTGTATAAAATAATTGATACGCTGAATTAGGCTGAGTGCAGTATCCTTATCGGGATTTACAGCCCAAATAATATCATTCATTAATGTAGCGATATTTCTTGAAGTTTCTCCAATTTTTTCAAAAGTGGGATGGTTTGATTGACTTTGAATTTTACCCATTTCACTTAAATATGAAATGCTAGTTAATGCTGAACCAACTTCATCGTGAAGATCACGAGCAATAGTGTCTCTTGTATTTAGCACAGCTTTTCTGCGAAGCATTAAAATATGATAAATAAAATAGACAAATAAAATGGAAAGTAATAGCACCGTAATGATGAACCAAGTTCGCAAATAAAAAGGGGCCTGAACAGCAATATCAATAACTGCTATACTATTAGGCGAGTTAACTTCTTTAAAATAAATTTTATATTTTCCATAGGGCAATTGATGAAGTACCAATTCATGATTTGAACCTAAGTTTATCCAATCATGATTTTCTCCCTCAAATTTATATTGAAATTTATTTTGTGTTGGGTAATAAAATGATAGTAAAGCAAAGGAAATTCGAATGGAATTTTCGGGATATAATAAGTTAACTTTTGTGGAATTGGAATAACACCAGTTGCTTTTGTTATTGGCAAAAATTTCAGTAAAAATTACTCCCTTTCCTTTTACCGGCATAAATAATTGATTAATATAACCTTTTAAAAAACCGTTTTGTGAAGCAAAAAATACTTTGTCATTTAATACCTGCATGGAGAACGGAACAAGTTTGTTATTGTACCCATTAAAATCATTTATTTTAATAATTGCTTTAGATTTTATATTGTATAAAAATGCCGCATCATAAACCATTATACCCAATATTGAATCTCCTATCAAAGTCAAATTTCTTATGTGATTGTTTCCAATACTTTGTTGGTGATCAAACTGTAACCATTTTTGTACATCATGTTTGAATTGTAAAACACCATGAAATTCTGTAGCAAGCCACATATTACCTTTACTATCAATGCAAATTTTGTGAATATTTAGTACATCATCTTTCGGAACTATGGCAATATCTATTTTTTGTGCTTCTAAGGAAGGTAAATGTATTTTGAATAATCCCAATGGTGCTGTTCCTAAATAAAAAAATGCAGCATTTTTTGAAATTGGTTCAAGAAAGTTATATCTTTCACATTTGAGTTCAGTTTTATCAGGCAATTTAATTTTCAACTTTTCGACACTTCCATTCTCTGGGTGAACAAGGTATAGTCCGGCTTCATCAAAAATGACATAATACATTCCATTATAAAATCTCACATCACTTGGTAGTCCAAGCTTTTTATCAATAATATAGTCTTTTAACTGAATAGGTTTTAGATATGGTACTTCAGGCATTTCATAAAAGGTTTGAAAGCCTCCTTCTCTCATTAAACATAAAGTAGAATCTTTTACATATTTTAAAAAACCAAATAAATTTTTGTAATTTTTCGTATTAAAATCACTTAAGTAAATTTCTTGATTCGTTAAGTTATTAATAGTATAAGCTCCCCATACACCTGTAAGATACTTGTTTTGATTATGCGTTACAAAAAGTGAAAATATTTTATCTTCGCCACTAAATTCAGGAGTAAAAAATTGATAGCTAATAGCTTCTAACTTTTGATTTATTGGGTTATATTTATTAAGACCATTATCAGTACCAATCCAATAAATTCCTTCCTCGTCCTTTATAATGGCGGTAACATAATCAGAACTTAATGATGAAGGTGCATTAATATTGTTCGTAATTTTATTTTTTAATTTTAAATCTTTATAGGTAATCATCAAACCTTGGCCATTGGTACCAAAGATAAATTGATCTTGTTCTTTCAAGGTAGCAAGGGTTCCACTTCCATATTGCTTATCAGTATAACTATTTTCAAAAAAGAAATTTTTTAAGGAATTAGAAATATTGTTGTATATCAGTAAATCACTGTTCCAGGTATGAATGAGCCACTCATTTTCATTCAAGGCAGTAATTTTACCTGTTACATGGGAGTAATTTTTGTTTGTCTTTAATGTTTGAATTGAAACTTTCTCTGAACGTTTCGTGTAAGGATTAGCTATATAAACATCATCAAAGGTCGCAATCAAAACCTTTTGTGGTGCTATTTTTTTCAATCCGAAAACGTAGTCTGCCCTTTCAGGTACATCACTTTTTACAACTCTAAAGAAATTATAAGTGCCGCTTGATTTACAGAATAATGCAGGCCCTAAATTGGTACCAACTAAAAGCGTGTCTTTATTCCATTCTTCAATTATATTGGTTCTGCAATCAAGTTCTGAATTTGGGTTTGTTGGATATTTATAAATGGTAAATATACCAGTTTGAGGATCAAGTTTATTTAAAAACTTCCAAGTAGAAAGCCAAAGTATGCCATCTTCATCTTGGAATATATATTTAACGTGATCATTTGAAATAGAGTTTTTTTGTGTAATTTCATTTCTGAATGATACAAAATTGTACCCATCATATCTGTTTAATCCGTTATCGGTGCCAATCCATAAAAATCCTTTTTTATCACGAAGTAAACAAGTAATACTGTTTGAACTTAAGCCCGACTCTACAGTAAAGTGCTCGAAATGAGGATTTTGCCAATTTCCAGCAAATGTTACAAATGCAGAAATCACCAGTAAAATTACAATATGTAATGGTCTATTTTTAATGGTTATGTTAAATAAACTGACAAATATATTCAAATGTAAATCTTAAGTTGCTCATTATTAAATAATAAAGTATTAAGAGCGATAAAAATAATTAAAACACGTAATTTTTATCATTTTCACTAACATTCTGGTATTTAATATCGTATTATATTTAAAAAGTGCTAATTTAGCTATGCCAAAATGAGTTAATTCCAATTGCCAGTAATAATTAACGATAGCATTATAGAAGGTTGTTTAAAAGGCAATCGTTTGTCGCAGCAGCAGTTGTACAAGAATTGCTTTGACTTTTTAATGCGTATTTGTAGACGATATGTAAGCAATAACGAAGATGCGGTAGATCTGATGAATCAGAGTTTTATGAAGATTTTGACCAATTTAGGCAATTTTAGAAAGAACGAAAATTTTGAGGCTTGGATTAGTACCATAGCAGTGCACACAGCCATTGACCATATAAGAAAAAACAAAAGATATAGAGAAAGAGTAGCATTAAGCGATGATTACAAAATTGAATTATTTGATTATGATCAAATAAGTATGAATGTAGCGGCAGATAAAATGATGGCTGATGATATTATGAAAATGATACAACAATTACCTGTATTAACACGTGAAGTTTTAAATTTAAACGTTATAGAAGGTTATCACCATAAAGAAATAGGTGAAATGCTTGGTATCTCAGAGGAAGCATCAAGATGGCATTTGCATAAGGCTAGACAAATTTTAAAAGAAAAATTATTAGTAAATAAAAAAGTAAAAGTAGCATAACATGACAGATAAAGAAGATAACTTTAATGAGTTCTTAAAACAAAAAGTGGAGGAAAGCCACTTTGAGTATAATGAGGCTTATTGGTTAAAGGCAGAAAAACTAATTGAAGGTGCACAGCCCAAAAAGAAACCATTTTGGTGGGGTTTTGGATTTGGAATGCTTTCCTTAGCCATTATTGGTGGCTTAACTGCACTTATTTTTAATTCAAATGGACAAGATGCACCACCATTACATCAAACATTGCAACCTATTTCAAAGTCAACTAGGGCTGCATCAACAACTCTTGAAAGTTCAAATGTTTTGAGTGAACAGGCTGTTAATGCTAAGGTTTTGCATACACTTAATGCAAATCATGCTGCACCATTAATGGCAAGCAATGCCTCATATAAAAAGGCTTATTCTAGAGATGTAAAAGTGCAGGCAAATTCATCAATTTCAAAAAATTTGAGCTCTATGTCTGCTGCTAAAAATACAGCCAGCCAAAACAATGCCAATGCAAATATTGATTACAGTAAACTTGGAAATAGTAGTAAGGTAAGAAATTTGTCGGCAAACAAGGTTAAAGTTAGCGATATCATGTTAGAAGAAGAGGAAGAAAAAAGCGATAATATTACAATTGCTTCACCCATAGTCATTGATGCCCGCAAATCATCAGCAAGTAGTACAAATAAAAATAAAGATATTGACGTAAACATTGTTGCAGCATGCGATAATAAGAATAAAAATGAGTTTATGTTTAATGTGTTGGCAGGTGTTAGTGATAGTAGAGGTTTTGAAGGTAATACCTTAAGTGATTCTAAAATTGGATTTGGTTATTTTGCTGGAATGAGGTTGGCATATAAACTAGATAAAAACTGGTTTGTTGGTTTACAGCCATTGATATATTCCAGAGGGGCAGTCAATACGAGCATCGAAACTGAGAAAACAGAATATGATTTTGGTGCAAAGGCTGACGAGTTTGTGGTTAAAAATAAAGCCCTACTGTTTGCAGAGTTACCTCTAACTGTCGGTTACCGAATTCAACGTCATCAAATTAGTGTTGGCGCTGGTTTTGAATATTTGTTAAATGTAAAGAGTGATGTTAAAGAATTTGGTGCCGAAAACTACACCCCTAATCAATGGGGCTATACTCAAGGCTTTAATCGATTTGGAACTGTGGCTATGTTTAACTACGCATTTAATATTTATAATGAGTTTTGGTTGACCATGATGGTGCAAAAAGGATTCACAGATTTAACAAAAGCCGATTACTTTACTACCAACAGCAAGGATAAAAACTTTAATTTAAGAATTGGTGTTCAGTATCAATTTAACAATCAAAAAAAGAAAGGAAAATAGTATGATGAAGCGATTTTACACGGCTATAATTTTATTTGTCTTACTTGGTTTTTTGCATGCATGCAAAAAGAAAGAGCTACCTGAAACTGAGAACTACGATCCAGTTTTCATGTTGGAAAGTACTGTAAATGGAAATAAAGTTGCATTGGCTGCAGGGAAAGATAATTATTACATGTATACATCCTATCAATTAGACAATTTAGGGATTAATGTGTTGAAGGGGACTTTACGTTCGAAACAATGTGAAGCATGTAATCATGAATTTTCAATTGAGTATAGAGACAGTTACTATAGGAATAATTTAATTATCAATAATATTGCTGATGTGCTAAAGCAAGGCCATTACAATTTTTTCAATGGTGTTGATACTTCAGGCCAAAGTACTGCGAACGGAACATCTATTAATTTTACAGCCTATGTGCCACCTGGTAGCAATTACACCTATAATTGGAATTTTGGCGATGGTGTTACTTCAACTTTAGTTAATCCAACTCATCAATATACAGAGCCAGCAGATTATAATGTTTGTCTCACTGTGAGCAGCGCTGGTTATCCTTCAAAAACTGTTTGCAATGTGATCTCTATGGATACAATGTGCAGAATTCAATTTAACCAAACATCAAGTCAAAATTTGGTAAATTTTTATACCATAGGTGGCGCAAACTCCTATGCTTGGAATTTTGGAGATACTACTGCTATACAACTCTCTGGGTCAACTATTTCGCATACTTATAATCAGGCTGGAATTTATCGTGTGGTAATGAAGGATACACTTTCGGGTTTAAATTGCGGAAATGTTTTTCAAAAAGACATTTTGATTGGAAGTTTTAATGGAAACGAATTAGCTGCAGGTTTTAACTATACTACTACCCAAATTACACCTTTAAACCCTTTGCCAGTTGATAGTGGATTTAGAAAAGTGACCATCAATTACACGAGTGCTAATGGGATAAAATACAGTACATATAATCCTTATGTTGCACATAATCAAATAAATAATACATTTGTAGTTACGAAGGCCGAACCATATCAAAATAATAGTGCCGGGCAAAAAACTTACAAAATGGAAGGTAATTTTAAGGCTTGGTTCTACAATGTGAATAACAGCAATGATTCAATTTACATTGAAACAAATAAATTCATTATGGGTGTAGCTTTCCCTTAAACATTAACTTAATTATTTTTCACCATGAAAAAAATTTCTATTATTACTGCGTTTACATTTACTTTGTTGTTGCTTTTTAATAATAATATAAAAGCACAAAGTTGTGGAGCTGGTTTTAGTTACACTCCACCAGATCAAAATGGATTGGTTGTTTTTCAAGATACTTCTTGGTCGCAAGATCAAATACTTTCATGGACCTGGGATTTAGGTGATGGAACAATTGCTTCAACTCCAATTTACACGCATATTTACGCTTCTAATGGAACTTATCAGGTTTGTTTAATTATTGAGAGCGCCACTTGTACTGATACTGTATGCCAATATATTGCAGTAACTTTAGCTAACCCATGTAATTTAAATGCCACTATTTCATTAATTGGGCCACCACCACAAAATACTTTGTCTGCAAGTGTAACTGGAGGTGTTCCCCCATACACTTATAGTTGGAACAATGGTTCAACACAACAAACAACAGTAGCAACTGCTAATATGAATTATTGTGTAACGATAACAGATGCTCAAGGATGTACGTCAGTTGCCTGTTATAATTATACTGCTGGATGTAATATTTTGGCATCAATAGTTGTTGACACTTCCGCAAACACACTTATGGCAGTGGCAACGCTTGGAGTTTCGCCATATACTTATTTATGGAATACCGGCTCAACCCAATCTACTATTTATACCACTACTGCAGGTAATTATTGTGTTACTGTTACAGATGTACAAGGATGTTCAACTACTGTTTGCTATAACTACAATACTCAAGGATGTGGTTATGTTTTTACCTATACACAAACTTCACCTGGTGTGTATTTATTTGTTTCGAATACAGCACCAACAATGCAAACCATTTGGGATTTTGGCGATGGCACCATTGATACCATTATTGGGAATCAAATTACCCATACTTTTCAAAGTTCTATGACCTATTTGGTGTGTATGAATTCTATTGGCTGTAATGCTTTTTGTACACCAGTATATGCTATGGGCTTGCCGACCTCAACACTATGCGGCACAGTTTTTAATGATGCCAATGGTAATAGTGTGATTGATACCAATGAAACAGGATTAGGGCCAATTTATATGTTTATTTACGGTGCAGGTACACAACTTACAGCTTATAGTGATAGCATAACAGGAAATTTTTCCTTTTTGGTACCACCAGGAACCTACACTATTCAAATGTGCCCAACAAGTGGTGGTATATTGCAAAATGGTATTATTACCGTTCCTACAAATAGTGTAGGTGGGCCTACCACATCGTGTGCTAGTTATACCGTTACCATTGGAGCCAATGATACTATTTGTGGACTCAACTATGGGGTATTTATGAATGCTTCAACAGTTACCGGTACACTATTTTATGATGTAAATAGCAATGGTATCATGGATTCTGGTGAAACAGGTATCCCATATCAAACTATACAAATTGGTACTTATACAGCATACACCGATGCCAATGGAAATTATAATATTTCGGTTCCAATGGGAAGTTATACTATTAGTTATACACCAAGTGGCTTTTACAGCTCGGGGACCATTACTACTACTTCGGTTGTTGCCCAGGTGACTCAAAATGGAATGACCTATGGAAATAATAATATTGGATTGTATATGACACCAGGGCAAGTTGACTTGGGCATTACTATTTCACCAAGCACTACAGTAACTCCAGGTTTTGGTGCATGGTATAGCATTAATGTTTGCAATTATGGCACAACCCCAACCGCTGCAACAGTGATGATGCAATACGATGCCGCTTTAACACCAAATTATCAAACTCCTGCTGGGGCAAGCGTTAACACTACCAATCAATTAATTACATGGAATTTGCCAGCCATTAATCCTGGTTCATGTAGCTATATATGGGTAAGTTTTCAGGCATTGATAGGTATTCAATTAGGCTCAAGCGCTGTGGAATTTGTAAGTGTAAATCCAGTTACAGGAATTGATAATAATTTGAACAACAATACTGATACAGTTCACCAAATTGTTGTAGGCTCATGGGACCCGAATAATAAATTGGTAGTGTATACAAACATTGCTGATCCAAATTATCAAATAATTTCATCAGTGGAGCCTAATCAAGAAATTCGTTACACGATTAATTTTCAAAATACAGGAAATGCTCCAGCTCACAATGTGGTGGTGGTAGATGAAATGTCGAGTAATTTAGATATTAATAGCTTTGAATTTATTGGCGCAAGTCATAACTGTACCATATTAAGAAATGGGAATACCACAACATATAAATTTATGAATATAATGTTGCCCGATTCAACCAATAATGAACCAGCGAGTCATGGATTTGTTACTTATAAGTTAAACGCAAATAACGGATTAAACATTGGCGAACAAATTATTGATTATGCCAATATTTATTTTGATTTTAATGCTCCTGTGTTAACCGAAGATGCAGTTATAACCATGGTTGGACCTACAGCGTTAGGATCGATACTTCAAAACGAACAAGCTAATTTATTTCCAAATCCTGCACAAGAATTTGTTTATGTAAACTTGACTTCTGCTGATGATGGAAATGTAAATATCAATGTAACAGATGCCACTGGTAAAACATATTTGCAACAACAAAGAGTTTTGAAGACAGGTTACAATAAAGTTATTATAAATACATCTGAATTAAGTAAAGGAATTTATTTTGTGCAAACAACAACACAAGATGGTGTAGTTAGAACATCAAAGTTGAGTATTAAATAATAATTGGTTCTTCAATTAAATTAAAAGCGCTACTCCGGTGGCGCTTTTTTTATACTTTATTCTTGGGGTTATGATTAATCCCAAATTAATCAATAGGAGATTCAAAAAATCGAACTTCTTGATATATTTGGGTTAATCCCGATATAGAAAATGTTAATAGATTTGTAAAAAACTGATTTGCAATTTCTTTATCGTTTGCGCATTTCAAATGCGTAATATGTGTTAATTGTAATGTGCAATTGCGTTAAGGATGGACGTGGAAATCTTTTTTGGCCAAAGCCAAAAAAATTGGAACATACAGCCTGGCGGCTGCTTCAGCAGGCGAACGCCCAAAATAATTGTAGGTTGAAATATTAATTCAAACTTGTTAACTCAAAATTTACGCCATCAAATAAGCCTTTATCGCTCAATTTTAAGGCGGGAATTACAAGCAAAGCCATGAAAGATAAGCTCATATAAGGAGCATCAAGTTTACATCCTAATTCTTTAGCTTTATAATGCAATGACTGGTATCCTGCAGCTACTTCATCAACTGGATGATTGCTCATAATTCCTGCTACTGGCAAGGCCAACACATCTTCACCATGTTGATGTGCAACAGAAATGCCACCTTTATTTTCTATAATTAAATTAATGGCTCTTGCTATGGATTCATCATCAACACCAACCGCAACAATATTATGGCTATCATGCGCAATGCAGCTGGCAATTGCGCCTTCTTTAAGTCCGAAATTTTTAATAAATGCTACAGCAGGAGCTGCGTTAAAATATCGGTTGACTACCACAATTTTTAAAATGTCTTTTGTGGTATCGGTGCATAAAAAATTATCTACCATGGGTATAGTATCCTGAATGCAACCTGTAATTAATTGTCGGTTATATGCCTCAATAATTTTAATTTGATTGCTTGAACTTTTTACCTTTAATTGACTAGCTGAAATGGGCTTACAATTAAAATAATTAATAACGGGAAAACTTTTGGTTTTGATGTTTGAAATGCCTTGTTGGGCCACGCATTGACCTTTTATAAAAGTTTGTTTAATGTTAAACTCAAGCAGGTTGTTTACTATAATAAAATCGGCACTATCATTTATTTTTAATTGACCTACTGGAAGCTTGTAATGCTTAACTGGCAATACACAGGCAGCATGCAAGGTGTCAAATAAATCATATCCCAAATTTAAGGCGCGCATAACGAGTTGATTAATGTGGCCAAGTTGCAAATCATCGGGATGTTTATCATCTGAACAAAACATGATTTGTTTAGGAAATTCTTTAATTAAAGGGATAAGAGCATCAAAATTTTTGGCAGCACTGCCTTCTCTAATGATGACTTTCATTCCTAATTTAAGTTTTTCAAGTCCTTCGTTATAGGTAAAACACTCATGATCTGTACTAATGCCTGCACTGATATATTTTTGCAAATCATTTCCTGTAAGAGCTGGTGCATGACCGTCTACAGGTTTATTTACTTGATGTGCTGCATTAACTTTTTTAATGATCTCTTCTTCGTGGTTTATAACAGCGGGGTAATTCATAACTTCGGCCAAGTACCAAATATCATTTGATTGCATCAAATGTTGAATATCCTTAGCATCGATAGAAGCTCCAGCTGTTTCAAAAATTGTAGCGGGTACACAACTTGGAGCACCAAAAAAGAAATTAAAAGGAACAGTTTTGCTGTTGTCGATCATGTAGTATACGCCTTGCACACCCATTACATTGGCAATTTCGTGAGGGTCGCTAACTGTAGCTACAGTTCCGTGCAGTACGGCAACTTTAGCAAATTCAGAAGGCAAAACCATACTGCTTTCAATATGTATATGTGCATCGATAAAGCCAGGTAAAATATAATCATCAACTATTTCATCAATAGCATTAATTGCTTTAATTATTTTATTTTCAATGGTAATTTCAGCGGCAAAAATTTGGCGCTTTTCAATATCAATATAATTGGCTTTTATAATCAAATTATTTGGAATTATCCTGCGTTTTAAACCAAGAGCTATACATTAAGTAGTTGTTTGCTATACGCTGAACTTCACCTTTAAATAATTCTTCGCTAAGCTGTTTAACTTTTTTAGCTGGAATGCCTGCATAAACAGAACCTGCTTCAACCACAGTGTTTTCAAGTACTACAGCGCCAGCTGCAATAATACAGTTTTCGTTTATCACTACATTGTCCATTACAATTGCGCCCATGCCAATTAATACATTGTCATGTATGGTGCAACCGTGCACTATAGCATTATGCCCAATAGATACATTATTGCCCAAAATTACTTTTGTTTTTTGATAGGTGCAATGAATAATAGCGCCATCTTGTACATTTACTTTATTGCCCATTTCAATACTATTGACATCGCCACGTACCACTGCATTGAACCAAAAACTGCAATCATCACCAGTAGTTACCTGTCCAACAATAGTAGCATTTGGAGCAATAAAACAGTTGCTTCCAAATTTAGGGCTAACCCCATGCACGGGTAAAATAACACTCATACAAATTCTTTTTGACGTAATTATTCTAAAATTTTAAGTTCGAGCAAATCAATTTTATTGCCTGCCACCTGCTTAATTGTAAACGAAAATGGATGTATTTCAATTACTTCATTAAGTAAGGGTACACTGCCATGAAATTGCAAAATTAAACCTGCTAAAGTTTCGTATTCTTCCCCAACAGGCAACTCTAAAAGATATTTACTATTGATATAATCAATTTCTAATCGGCCAGAAAATAAAAATTCGGTATCAGAAATTTTTTTGTCAATTAAATCTTGCTTGTCATGTTCATCATCAATTTCGCCAAATATTTCTTCCATAACGTCTTCAATAGTAAGCATACCAGCAGTTCCTCCAAATTCATCAACTACAACAGCTACACTTCTTCTTTGTTGTTTTAATAAAGTAAGAATTTCGCGTGCTGGCATGGTTTCGGGCACAATTGAAATAGGTAATAAAACTTCACGTATTGATTTTGGGCGTTTAAACATTTCTGATGAGTGCACATAACCAATAATATTATCAATTGTTTCTTCGTAAATTAATATTTTAGAAAGATGCGTTTCAGCAAATTTTTGCTGTAAATCTTTGATTTCTTCCCTTACTTCCATTCCAATTAATTCGGGGCGTGGAATCATACATTCGCGTGCTTTTACACTGCCAAATTCGAGGGCATTTTGAAATATTTTTATTTCATGATCAAAATCATTTCGATGGGCATTGGAAGAAGTAAATTGTTTTACATAATTATCTAAATCAATTCTCCCAAAGCTAACTGCGCTTTTTTCGATATTAATTCTGAAACCATATTTTAATAATGACTCAGCAAAACCAAGGGTGATAAATACAATTGGAAAAAGTAAAAAGTAAATGATAGCAAAGGGAATAGCCAAAAAGTTGAGCATGGCGTTGGGATTGATGCTAAACAAGGCTTTAGGAATAAATTCGGCAGTTACTACAATTACGAAAGTAGAGATTAACACACTTAAAATTAATACCCCAAATTTTGATTGAATATATTGATGAAAAATAGGTTCTAACATTTCTGAAGTGTAAATTCCGTAGATAACCAAGGTGATGTTATTTCCTACTAAAGTAGCAGCAATAAAGCGCTGTGGATTTCGCATAAAAAATGAGATGACCTTTGCTGGAAAAAAACCTTCTTTACTTTCTAACTCTACACGCAGTTTGTTGGAGGTAAGAAATGCAATTTCAATACCTGAAAAAAAGGCAGATGATAAAACAGACAATATAATGATACTTAACGAGTTCAAGATAGGGTTGAATTAGTTTGTGTTTTTTGACTTTCATTTGGAATATTTTTGATTCTTTTTTTATTTATTCCATACATATAAGCACCAATAAAAGTAATAGCTATAAAAATACCTGCTTCTTGAAATTTATTGTTTAAAGCATTGATTACTGCACCAATAAGTGCACCAACAGCAGCAATTAACCAAATTATTTGAAGTGTGCGAAACATATTTTTCATGCACTTATTTTTTTAAATTTATTGTTCCTTTCATTTTTTTTATTTTGTACTTTGTAAAACTTTGATTGCTTTCTAAACCATCACCCATAATTATTTCATCTTTAGTTGTAATTGTTACATAAGCATCAGAAACTATTTTTTCTTCTTTTTGGTTCCATACCAAATGTTCGGTTTGGAGAGTTTCATTTTTTTCATTCACTACAACCACTTTTCTTTTAGCCTCCATGATATTATTATCGGGATATTGCAAAACTTTAGCGTATTGAGAAGTAAGGGTTGAACTCACTTTTTGATTATTATCGTAAAAGTACAATTTTATTCCTTTTGGCATTTCAATATAAGGTTGTTTTTCGATATATCGATTTAACTCTTTAGCTAATAGTCGGGCTTTTATTTTAGCCGAATCGCTGTAAATAATTTCAACATCTTTTCCTCTTTCAGCAGGAATGGCTTTTTTCCCAGTAATAATTTTAACTTTTTCGATATCATTTTCACAAGCCGATTGAAATATTACAAAAATCAAAAGTAGCCATGATAAATTTATTTTATGCCAATAAAACAACCTAAAGGTTTTCATTTTATAGTAATAAATTAATCGAATTTTGATTTCATAAACCACTTGTCATTGATGGTAAATCCAACATTTACCATGAAATAATTTTCTTTTACTAAATTATATAAAGTAGTTCCTCTTCTTCCTAATTCCATTCCAATATTTACTGTGGAGACAGCCTTTCGTAGTGGAAATCCAAATCCCATAGTAATAGCATTTTCTAAAAGTTGTGTGTTGTTTAAATAAAATGGTAACACAGTATTTTTAATTCCAAAGCGATAATAAGTATGACCAAATAAACCATCTGGAGATTGACTATTAGGATAATATTGAAACCCTGCACTAATTATTCTGCTATCTTTTAAATTGTTTAACTTGCCACTAATACTATCGGAGCCCCATTTAACTACTTTATATTCCATACTATAACTCATTTTAGGACCCATTTGCAAGTTAAAACCAAAAGCGTAACTACTTGGTAAAAATGCTGTTTCTTTTGGGTTTTCGTTATAATAAGCAGTATCAACCAATGTTGATGCAAGTAAAGTGTTAATGTATCTTTCGGTACTGATATTTGTATTTTTATTTAATGTTCCCTTTAAACCATAAGTAAAACCTAAGGTGAGTTTACTTTCATCTTTAATATTTATAGTGTGCTGAAGTCCAAAATTGAAGGAGAATCCATTGTACGAGCTATACCTGTTGTTTAAAATAAGTAAATGATAACTTGTATCGGCACCAACAAAGCTGTTACTTTCTTCATTAGTTATGCTACCAAAGTTGAATTCGCTACTAACACCAATAGCAAAGCCTTGCATCAAACTATCACTGAATATTTTAAATGGATTGAATCCATTGGCAAAATAAAGTTTATTAAGACCGCCTGAACCTTTATACGTATTTGCAATGTTTCTTTTATTAAATGCTATGGTATCTGCAACCTTGTAGCCAACGCCTGAATAAGGAAGTAAGCCAAATGAAAGTCCCCACCATTTGGTTAGAGGAAAACCAATGGCTAAATAACCAAACGAGCCACTTTTGTTGATAATAGTATCGGTTTTATTTGATTGCTGCATATAATTTCCACTAATTCCTGCATTGAATGAAGTTAGTTTGATTGCAGCATTTGAAGCAGGATTAAAGTAATTTAATTGCCAAGGTCCTTTTTGTGCAACTCCTGTGCCTCCCAAAGCTATATTTGTGGCAAAACCTTTAAATGTTTCAGTGCCATAGGCGTAGCGCGAATATATTGAGTTTGTAATATTTTGAGCTTTTCCAATAGCAAAAGTGAAGAGCAAAATGGGTAGCAAAAATAAATGCCAAGGTTTAAAAGTTTCTTTCATTCTTAATTGTAGCAGCGCTTTATTTAAGCAAAATATTTACTTTTTTTGATAGTTTAAAATACTGTTTAACCCTTTTAATATTAAATCAGGGTCGGCAAAGATGCCATTTTTTAATCCTTTTTGCAAGTATGAAGCATCGCCACCTGTTAAAACTATGTTAACATGCGGGTCTAATTGTTGATACAAATCAATAATGCCTTTTACTTCAGCAATCATTCCAAGCTGCGCACCCATTTTTAATGAATTTTGAGTGTTAATGCCAATTAAATCATTAAAGTGCTCGTCAAATTTAATTAAGGGCAATTTATTAGTTTGTTCGTGCATCGCTTTAAACCGCATGTTTAACCCAGGCGAAATACCACCACCAATAAAATTTCCATTCTTATCGGTATAATTGTATTTAAGACAAGTTCCTGCGTCAATTACCAAAAACGACTGACCTTTGAAAAGTAAGTAAGCACCACAACAAGCTGCCAAACGATCGCTACCAAGGGTATTTTTTGATTGATATAAATTTCGTATAGGTGTTTGTGTATGGGCATTAAAAATAATACATGTGGTTTTTTCTTCTATAAAATGAAGTGTTTCTTGAGAAAGCTCAACTACAGTGGCAATTATACAATTGTCGAATTGATATTTTTGAAGGACCTTAAATAGCTCTTCAATAGTGAATTCTACGGCTTTTATTTTAAGTAAATCACCATCAAAAACACCTGCTTTTATGCGCGTGTTGCCAAAATCTAACACTAAGTTCATAAAGCAAATCTAATAAAGATTGCGAAATAGGATAGATTTTAAAAATTTATGATGTCAATTATATTGCAAAAACTAAGATTGCTAAAGCAACAAGTAATATTCTTAGGAAATTAAATACCTTGTTAATTTGAAAGCGCATGTATTTCCCTAAGTTGAAGTTTAAAAAACCAGCTATTCCTTTTTTTGTTTTTAAAACATAAATTTGTTGTGTGTTTGGATTGAAGAAGTGCAATGAATTGAGCATTTTTTCTAATTTTATTGTATGGCAAAAATATTGGGTCAATGTTAGATAGGAATTAAGCACGTGTTAAGAAATTAAAATAGTTAAAGGATTGAATTTTAATGCTTTCTTGAATTAATTTGTTCATCAACTTAGATTTTTTAGATAGAAACCTACTATTTATTTAAAAAGATTACCTTTACTCTAATAAAAAATTATGAAAAAAAGAATCCTAATAGCCATTGTTTTTTTGTTTGGCACTGCCACCATATTGATGGCTCAAAGTAACCATGAAGAATTATTACCAAAACCTAAAGAGGAACTTTCGGATGACATTGGCGAACCTTTTGTGTCGGTAGAAAACATGCCTGAATATAAAGGAGGTTATGATGAAATGTTTAAGTATATAGCACAAAATATTGTTTATCCTGAAGCTGCTAAAAAAGCAGGATTGCAAGGAAAAGTGTTTATTTACTTTATTATTGATAAGAAAGGAAAAGTAAGAAATGCCGAAGTTAAACGAGGCATAAAGAATGGGGAAGATTTAAATGCAGAAGCCTTAAGAGTTGTTAAATCTATGCCAGCATGGAATCCTGGAAGTCAAAATGGGAAACCAGCAAGCGTTCAATTTACTGTGCCAGTGGAGTTTAAGTTATAATTTTAAATTTTAAAATCATGATAATTATTAAGCAATACATGTTAGTTTTTTCAATTTTACTCTTTATTGGTAGTAGTGAGCTTTTTGCGCAATCTAATCATGAAGAAATATTGCCAACTCTAGATGAAAAAAATGCTACCAAAGATGAATTAGGCGAAACATACGATACTGCAGAATTAATGCCTACCTTTCCCGGAGGTGAACAAGCAATGTTCAAGTATTTAGGAGATCATTTGAAATATCCTAAATTTTCTAAGAAAAATGGAATTCAAGGAACTGTTTATGTTTACTTTATTATTGATAAACATGGTATGGTGCGCAATGCAGAGATAAAAAGAGGGCCAAAAGATGGTGAAGAATTAAATGCTGAAGCGCTGCGAGTAATTCAAGAAATGCCTACTTGGACACCTGGTTCAATAAATGGTAAACCTGTTAATGTTCAATTTACATTACCTATTAAGTTTAAACTTTAATTATATTAATTGAAAGAACTATGAAATCATTCAAATGTTTAAGATTGGTGTTTTTTATTATGTTTACCAGCTTAGCAACATTGGCTCAAAACAATGTAGATGCTTCAAAGGCTGAAGAAGCTGTTGCACCTGAAAACGAAACTTTTACTATTGTTGATCAAATGCCTGAATTTCCGGGCGGACAAAGCGCCTTAATGAAGTATTTAAGTAGCAATATAAATTATCCTGAGAACTGTCGAAAAATGGGTGTGGAAGGTAAAGTTTATTTAAAATTTATTGTTGATAAACTTGGGAATATTACCCATGTACAAGTGTTACGTGGAGTCCCCGATGGTCAATTGCTTGAAAAAGAAGCCATAAGAGTAGTGCAATCTATGCCAAAGTGGACCCCTGGGAAGCAATCTGGGAAAGCCGTTGATGTATATTTTACATTGCCAATTGCATTTAAATTAAATAACATTCCTACAGAAAAACAATAGCGTTTAACCATTTGAGATTATTTAAATTTATAGAATTATATTATGTTTTAATACTCTTTCTTTTTTGGGGTTGTTACGGCAGATTTACCATGAGTAAAAAGGAACTCAAGGAATATTATAAGACGCATCAACCTGAACCCAGTTATCATGAATACGATACATTAGGACGTAAAGTATTTTATGCACATGCAGGTAAAGCTGATTTGCCATTATTAGTTTTTTTACATGGTGCACCAGGAAGGTGGTATGGCTATATTAATTATTTAAGTGATAGTTTGTTATTGCAGCATTTTCAAATGATTTCAGTGGATAGACCAGGATATGGATATTCGGCAAAGGGTGGAGCTGAAACAAGTATTGCTAAGCAAGCAGCTTTGTTGCAACCAATCTTGGATAAGTATAAGCATGTACCCATAATTTTAGTGGGAAGAAGTTATGGTGGGCCAATTGCTTCCTTCCTAACAGCTTTCAATAAATCAAAAGTTAAAGCTTTACTTTTAATTTCGAATGCGGCAGACCCAAAATTAGAGAAGTTTTGGTGGTTTTCGAAACCAGTGCAAAGTAAAGTGGGTAAATTGCTATTTAGAAAACCAATTGATGTGTCGAGTGATGAAAAATTTGCACATCAAAATGAATTAAAAAAAATGCTTCCAATTTGGCCCGAAATTGTTCAACCTACATTCATATTACAAGGAGGTAAAGATTTTATTATTTATCCTGAAAATGGAAAATTTACCGATAGTATGCTTGTAAATGCACCTCATGAATATATTTTTCTTCCAGAAAATGGTCATTTAATTAGCAACGAAAATCCACAATTGGTTAAAAAGTGTTTGATTGATTTATTGCATAAAATTTAAATAGCTAAAATTAAAAACAAGGATTTGTTTTTATGAAATTTAAGTGACTATTTTTGCCAGCTGTAATAGGAAATGAAATTTGAGCCAAACAGCCATCATTAAAACAACAAAACTTAGTAAGCAATTTAAAAAGTTTACTGCAGTTCATGATTTAGACTTAACAATTTACAGTGGCGATGTGTATGGATTTTTAGGTCCGAATGGGGCTGGAAAAAGCACCACTATTAGAATGTTGATGGGATTGATTTTTCCTACATCTGGCCATATTGAAATGTTTAATAAAGAATTTCAACATCATCGAGAATTTATATTGGGTAAAATTGGTGCTATTATTGAAAAGCCCGATTTTTATAACTATGCAAGTGCACTGCAAAATTTAGAAATGCTTAACAAATTACAACCCAGACAACTCCATAAAAATCAAATTTATGAGGTCTTAGAATTAGTGGGTTTAAAAGGTAGGGAAAAAAGTAAGGTGAAAACATTTTCACAAGGAATGAAACAGCGTTTAGGATTTGCTCAAGCACTCATGCACAATCCTGATTTAATAATTTTAGATGAGCCAACCAATGGTTTGGATCCTCAAGGTGTAAAAGATGTACGTGATTTAATATTAAAATTGAATAAGGAACATAAGAAAACTATTTTAATTTCATCTCATATTTTAAGCGAAATTGAAATAATATGTAATAGAATGGTCATTATTCAAAAAGGAGTTAAAGTGGTTGAAGGATATGTTGGTGATTTACTTAATCATAATGAGCTTCACGTTAGTTTTGAATTTGAGCAAGGAAAAGATGTGCGAGCTTTTATTAATCAGCACAATTATTTGCAACAAAAATTAATTGAAATTGTGCACGAACGCTACCATTTTAATTTGTTCAATAATGAGGTAGCAGAGGTGAATAAATTATTTATTGAAAATGGATTCGGAGTTAAATCAATGATTCCTGTGCGCTCGTTGGAAGATTATTTTTTAAATATGACATAAATTACAAAGTTTATGATAAGGATATGTTTAAAGCGTAAATTATTGTTATAATGAATTTGCTTTTTTTAAAGTTAGTGCAAATTGAGTTAATGAAAATCTTCCGAAAGGGTAGGAGTTACATTGGTTTTGGTGCAATTGCATTTATTGTGATAGTAATACAAATTGCTCTTTATGTTGATGGTGAAAGTTATTTAGATTTAGGAACACAAAGTTTAAAAGAGTCATTTACATTTCAAGGTAATTTATTAAATGGGTATTTAAGTGTATATATTATTTTGAGTAGCTTATGGGTACACATCCCTTTTTTAATAGCATTAGTTGCAGGTGATTTAATTGCAGGTGAAGCCTCAGCTGGCACTTTACGTATTTTATTATTCAGACCTATTAGTAGAACACAAGTTATACTTGCTAAATTTTCGGCCATTTTAATTTATGTTTTTGCTATCGTGGTTTTTATGGCAGTATTAAGTATTGGCACAGGACTCCTTATTTTTGGAGAAGGTGATTTATTTGTAATGAAAGATATGATATATATTTTTGAAAGTACTGATTCATTATGGCGCATTCTTGCCTCCTATGCATTTTCATTTTTAAGTATGAGCATGGTGGCATCATTGGCTTTCATGCTCTCTTCTTTTGTTGATAGTTCACAAGGCCCAACCATTATGACTATGTCCATTATCATTGTATTTATGATCATAAGCTCAGTTGATTTTAGCATTTTTAGAGCCATAAAACCATTTATGTTTACCTCCTACATGGGTGCTTGGCGCGAATTTTTTACAGATCCTGTTGACTGGCAAAAAATATATAAAGCGATAATTGCCTTACTTATGCACATTACCTTGTTTTTGGGAATAACTACTTTGTATTTTCGAAAAAAGGATATCCTTACCTAAGCCATTCTATTTTATGCGATTCAAAATAATCAGTCTTTTTATATTTTCAATTTTTGTTCAAATTGTATTGAATGTTACTTCAATATTTGCACAAGATTATAATCCACAACCACTGCTCGACAGTGTTAAAAATAAATTTAATAAAGTAAATGATTATACCGCTGATATCAAGATTAAAGTGAATGTTAGTTTTTTAAAAATTCCTGTAAAGGAAGGTAAACTGTATTTTAAGAAACCAGATAAAGTTAAGCTCGTCAGCAAAGGATTTGCCATGCTACCAAAGCGTGGTATGAATTTTACATTTAATGAACTTTTTGAAAAAAAGTACAATGCTATTTTTGTTAAAAATGAAATTTGCAATAAAGTAATTACCTATGTCATTAAAATTATTCCATTGGACGATGCCGCTGACATTTTGCTTGCTACACTTTGGATTGACCGTAAAACGCAGACCATTATTAAAATAGATGCTATATCAAAATCTAATGGCAGTTTTGTAACAAGTTTTAATTACCCTCATCAACCAAATCCATTTAATTTACCATCCGAACTTATTTTTACTTTTGATGTAACTAAAGCTACATTGCCAATGGGTGTTACAGGCGATTTTGATGCTGAAAAACCTAAGTCAAAAGATAATAAGCCACAAAAAGCAACATTGTCAATTTCTTACAGCAATTATGAGGTAAATAAAGGTATTACTGATAGTTTTTTTAAGGATGATAAAAAAGAATCACAAAAATGAGTGCCATTTACTTTGATTATAATGCCACAACACCAGTATTAGATGAGGTATTGGAAACCATGCTGCCCTATTTTAAAACGCATTTCGGAAACGCAGCAAGTAAAACTCATCCATTTGGTTGGATTGCTGAGCAAGCTGTTGATACAGCTCAAAATCAAGTTGCACTTTTTATTAATGCACAAAAAAATGATATCATTTTTACATCGGGCGCAACCGAAAGTATTAATTTGGCTATAAAAGGCTTAGCTGAAACATATGGCTTGAAAAAGAACCATATTATTACTTGTGCTACTGAGCACTTGGCAGTTTTAGATACTCTTTCAACCTTACAAAAAAATAACTTTGAGATTACAACTTTAAAAGTTGATAGATTTGGGAAAATTGATTTAAATGATCTAAAAAGTGCATTTAAACAAAACACTTTAATGGTATGTTTAATGTATGCCAATAATGAAACAGGCACAATTCATCCTATAAAGGAAATTGCGCAAATAGCACATGAACATAATGCCTTTGTATTTTGTGATGCCACACAAGCTGCGGGAAAAATTAAAATCGATGTTAGTGATTTGAATCTAGATTTGATGTGCTTGTCTTCACATAAAATTTATGGTCCTAAAGGTGTTGGAGCCTTATATATAAATAGTAAAAATTATAACTTAAAGCTCACTCCACAAATTGATGGTGGTGGTCATCAACATGGTCTGCGTTCAGGTACTTTGAACGTAAGTGGAATTGTAGGTTTTGGAAAAGCATCCGAAATTGCATCACTTGCTTCATGGGATGATGGCATTAAAATATCGAGATTGAGAACCATTCTTGAACAGCATTTGACCCTATTTCCTGATGTGTTTATTAATGGTGATATTAAAAATAGATTATTCAATACCGCTAATATTTGCTTTAAAAATAAATCCGCTGTTAATGTCATTAAAGCACTAAAAAATGTTGCTGTATCAAATGGTTCAGCATGCGCATCAGCAAAGGCCCAAGCATCACATGTTTTATTGGCTATGGGTTTAAGTCAGCAAGAAGCCCAATCTTCTATTCGATTTAGTTTAGGGAAATTTAATACTTTAGAGGAAGTGGAACACACCATTCAATTAATCTCAAAATTGTATGCTTAACCGTTTGAAATAATTTTATTTCTTTTCAATTAATACAACTAAGTACTTGCTTGCCGACCAAAATTTTTCAGGATTTTGAATGTATAAATTGGAGCCTTCTTTTGTGCTAACAATAGAGTAACTGTCCGCCACATGAGTAGTTATTAACTTTACTTTTTGAGCCTCTAATTTTATTAATTTTAACGTGCTGATGTCAACTTGAGAAAAATTTTCTGTATTAAAATTTTCCGAAAGTTTTTTCATTTTTCCAATCCCAATAAACCCGCCTTCACTTGAAATTACACCTTTTTTAATGAGCTCTTTGGTTGTTCCAGCAGTGTACCAAGCAGTATTCAATTTTTTATCTTTTTGTTTTACCTCAGTTTTTGCCTCGCTGTACATTTTTATCATTGAACCTAATTCATCGTTCACGTTATCAAGATTGCCCAATAATGAATAAATTTCTTTATCCTTTTCTGTAATCATAGTTTCAAGACTCAGAATAAAGTTTTCATAACCAGCCATATTTTCAGTGGAAGCTATTTTTAATTGGTCTTTAAGTGCCTTAATAGTACTTTTGTTTTTTTGCATGAGCATGTCAATAGCAGCAATATTGTCCATTATTTCTTGCTTTTCAATTTGCCCTTTTTTTCCACTATTTATTTTAACTGAAAGTTGCTTATTTCGCACCTCTTCTAAATTTGTTTGAATTTCATTAAAACCATCAATAAATGATTTAATTAATATATCACGTTCGTTTAATTGCTTTAATAAATCCCTATTCATTGCTGTTAAGCTATCTACTTGCGGATTTTTTTCATCAACTTTTTCATTGCTGCAAGCACTTATAATAAGGATACTTGCACTAATAAAAATACTCAAAAATTTTGTCATTTTTTTAATAATTGAATACAAATTAAATAATAATTAATTTCCCTTTTTGCAAAATTTCAACATGATTTAAAACTTGAAAAAAATATATTCCATTTTTATCAAGTTCAATCACCGTTTTTTGCTGGTTATTTGATAAATACTGGGATGTGATTAATTTGCCTGTGGCATCATATATCATCAATTCTAATGAAGTGGCGCTTTTTAAATTACCTTCAAAAGTAATACTTCCATAACTTGGATTTGGATAACAAGTAATTGTGCTATGTTGTAAATTGAATTTATTATTTACTTGAATATTGTTGCAATGTCCTGGAATATTTGCATCGAGCCAATTTAAACGCAATTGTATCCAATTTTTTAAGGTATCTAACTCATCACTATAAGTAGTTGCAATGGCACCAACTTCTGGCGCTTGACCACTTACGCCAAGTAAAGGCCATTTTTGAAAGTGTCGGGATTGTGCTAATAATACCAAATTTTTAATACTGTCGATGTAATTAAAAATATAGGAAGTATCCAAAATACTGGCTCTAAACAACTCATAACGACATCTTAATTCATTATTAAATGTTGAATCCTGCAACAATCTTATATAATAACCACAGGAATAGTTATCTGTGGGGCAATCATTAATATGGTGTGCCCATCCCGAACCGTCAGTACTTTCAAAAATATTACAACCATACATATTTTTCCATGCCCAATCAAAATCCCACACTGGTCCAGCTTTTAATTTACCGCCATTGGAGTATTTATCTTTATGAAAATATACACTCTTTTTAAAACCATCATTGCTTCTTGCCAACTCATTTACCAAAAAGTAATCTATAAAAGATTTGGTATCTAAATATTTTCTATAACCAACAACTGAATCAATAAAATTGTTACTGTATAAGGCATCTTCCAAACTATCAACAAAAGCAGCTATATAATTTTTTTGAGAAACTGTAATCGAGTCAACACCTGGCTCCTTATATACAAAATGGACATCAAATGTTGGATGATCTATGGGTGAATAATTAGATAAAAAACTGTTATTGGCATCCCAATAATTTTGTTCTAAAATGTAACCGCCAGTTACATCATCTCCAAAATTATCGGCTGTAGTAAGCTTGGCAATATTTACTCTGTTATTATCACGTTTTATTTTTTCTCCAAAAACATAAATTCCTCTGTATGAACTGTCAATCAACACTTCACACAAATTGGTGCGAACACTATAATTGCCCATTTCACCAAACAATTTATAAGCCAAGGTATTTCTAATTAGTGATCGATCATTATAGTTCGAAAGCAATACCCAATCATTTTCTGCTGGCATACCTAATAAGGATACATTGTTATTTGTACCATCACTATTTCTTGTTTCAATATTGAATGGTTTTTGTGGATAACCCGATGAAGTTGCCCCTCTAATTTCTATACCAATATTTCCACTGTAAATATTTGATGGGTCACTAATGTGTGTATAATTGCCAACACCATTAAATTTAATATCCATTAATGCATTAATTTTTGTATCAGGCACTATCTGTTGGCCAAGGGTATTAATTAACACTAATGGAAGTGATGTGCTGTCAAGGCTTATTACCCCAAGGTCAGAAGCGCAAAGCAAAAAAGTTCCTGTAGCTCCATTATAACCAAATACTTGTACAAATAAGGTTTTTCCGGGTGTTAAATCATAGAGCGAAAGTAACGAATAATAACCATTACCAGCGTCATCATCGCAACCTAAATACTGCAAATTAGTGCAACTGCTATCACTTAACCATGCAGCAATCCCAGTATCATTTATATTGCCACTATCGGTTTGCAAACTAATATTTCCCGAAGGTGGTACAATCATTTTAAACCAAACATCACTGCCTGTATAATTCGCACAACCTGCGTTAATTCCTGATCCTGGCATTCCAGTATTGTCTACCCAAACGCAAGCAACGGTGTCCAAATTAAAAGCTGTACAAGGGTGATTTCCTGGTGTTGAATTTGAATTGCAATTTACTATCGTGTCAAACACTAATCCCACAGAAGGATTGATGCCATCATTAAAAAGTAAATTCCAATTTTGGTTAAATAGTTCGTAAGAGTTTTCATTTTCATAATCTCCAGCTGTATACAACAGTTCAATATTATCGCCATTACATGCGTTAAAAGTGCCATTACTTCCATATAGCTGCGCACTAAAGGTTCCAACTGTATTGCCGTTAATTTTTACTGTTAAATTTCCACCATTCCATCCATCTCCATACGAATCGTGCATAATTATTGTAAAATCACAACATTGAGCCTGAGTTTCGAAAGCCAAAAAAGTAAAATGCAATAGGAATGCAAAACCTAATTGAAAAAATGTAAGCTTATTCGTAGGTAAATATTTAAACATAAGTATATTTTGTGGTGATTAGGTGTTTCAATCAACAAAGTTAAAATAAATGTTTAATGGAGGAAATTCATGATCATATTTTATATTGAGGTGTTTTCTGTAGTAAAATTAACCCAAATTTATCAATAGGAGATTGAAAATCGAACTTCTTGATTTAGTTGGGTTATATGAAAGTGAAATGGTCTTTAGACCATTTCAAACTGAGGTAAATGCCGATGATCATTTGTTAGACCAAATTTATTTGGTCTATTACAAATATCATATCGGTATTATTCCCGATATAGAAAATGTTATCATATTTCTAAAAAACTGATTTACAATTTCTTTATCGTTTACGCATTTCTAATGCGTAATATGGGATTAATATGAACAAATACTTTTGTAACTTTGGGCATAATTATGAATAATCTTACCACAACATTGCAATCGCTTAAAAATGGCGATTTTAAAACCATTAGTAGGTGTATCACTATGGTTGAAAATGATTTACCAGGAAGTAATGAATTATTAACATCATTAGATTTTAATCAAAAAGTTCCAATCATTGGCATCACGGGACCTCCGGGCGCGGGTAAAAGTAGCTTAGTTAATGCACTTTTAGAAGAGTTGTTACTTCAAAATAAAAAAATAGGTATTTTAGCTGTTGACCCTACTTCACCATTTAATTTAGGTGCAATATTAGGCGATAGAGTGCGTATGAGCGAGCATTTTAATAATCCCAATGTATTTATTAGAAGTATTGCCACCAGAGGTTCATTAGGTGGTTTATCAGCAAAAATTATTGAAATAACTGATGTAATGCGCAATGCAAATTTTGATTTAATTATTGTTGAAACCGTAGGTGTAGGACAATCCGAAATTGAAATTGTGGGCTTAGCAGATGTTACTGTGTTGGTGCTTGTTCCCGAAGCTGGTGATGAAATTCAACAACTAAAATCTGGTGTTATGGAAATTGCCGATGTTTTTGCCATTAACAAGGCTGATCGCCCTGGAGCGGATATTTATTTAAAAAATTTATTCACTCTTTTACATAGCAATACCGCTGATAAAAAACAAGCAGAAATTGTGAAAACAATTGCAACCAAAAATGAGGGAATTAAGCAATTATGGGATGCATTAATTAAAAAACTTGGACAACAGCATCAAAATTTTAAGGCATATTTAATGGCCGAAAAGGCTTTTAAACTTATCCAAAACGAACGCATGAAAAATATAAACAAAGCCGACTTAAAATTGTCAATTGAGCAGGCCGTAATGAAGGATGATTTTAATTTATACAGCTTTGTTAAAGCCTTCAATAATCAATTTTAATTTTAAACCTTTATTATACTATGTATGTTTTTGCAATATGAATAAAGAAGTTGTACTAGTAACCGGGGGCACAGGTTTAATAGGAAACGTACTAATACCATTGCTACAAAACGCAGGTTACGAAGTTATTATATTAAGCAGAAGTCGTAAAAATGAGAATAGTTTTTTATGGGATATCGATACCAATTTTGTCGATAAAAAAGCAATCATTAAAAGTCATCACTTAATTCATTTGGCTGGTGCGAGCATAGCCGATAAGCCATGGTCAGAAACACGCAAAAAAGAGATTGTTGACAGCCGAGTAAATTCAGCAGAATTAATGATTAAAGCATTTAAACAAAACCATATCGAACTAAAAACTGTAGTTGCAGCTTCTGCCATTGGTTATTATGGAACAGAAACCAGCGAACATATTTACACCGAAAACGATCAAGCTGGGCGTGGATTCTTAGCTGAAACTTGTGTTGAATGGGAAAAAGCTACCCATCAATTTCAACAAATTGCCCAAAGATTAGTGCAACTACGCATAGGTGTTGTGCTCGATAAAAATGGTGGTGCATTAAAAAAAATGGCCCAACCCATACACTTTTATGCAGGCGCTGCACTAGGCACAGGTAAGCAATATATGCCTTGGATTCATGTGTATGATTTATGTAATATGATCCTATTTGCCTTAAAAAACCATCATGTAAATGGCACCTACAATGCTGTAAGCTCCTCATATATTAATAATGATGAATTTACCCACGCCATTGGAAAAGCATTACTCAAACCCATTGTTTTACCTGCCATACCTGCAATTGTTTTAAAAACAGTATTTGGCGAAATGGCAAACATGCTGTTAGAAGGAAGCAGAGTGTCAAATCAAAAAATAAAGCAAGCAGGTTTTGAATTTAAATACGACAGTATTGACAAAGCATTACAGCATATTTATTCAGGCTTAAATTAAAATCAATTCCAATTTCATAACCATAATCAAGTTTTTAAACATGGGCGCGTCCCTCTATGCAGAGGGACCGGGCTTTCACCACTCGCTTTTTTGTCAGCGCCACCAGCTGCCCCACAAAAAGAGCTCAAACAATCGGTTCAATCCCTCGCGCAAAATCTCCTAATTTTAAATAGTCGTCCCTCAAAAAGTCATTTTTAAACGGGAGAGATGTTGGCCTTGT
>DAORKI010000037.1:0-28811 GCA_035439485.1 Bacteroidia bacterium | reverse complement strand
TTACATCACCTAAACAAAAATTAAAAAGATATAAGCAAAAAGCGCGACCTGCTCACAGCCTTGGCTATAAGGTTGCCAGCAGGGAATGCCCAAATTAAGATTATTATAAATAGACAAATGTTTAAATTATTTTTTACGAAGTACTTCATTTTGTTTTACATTTAACAAAAAAACCCATTACGATTTATGAGAAATACCCTTAAAAACTACACGGCATACAACCTTTGGGCCAACAACGAGATGATAAAATGTGTTGAAAAACTTAGCCAAGAAAAGCTGCATCAAACTATAGAGAGTAGTTTTAATAGTGTGTTTAAAACCATTTTACATATTTGGGACGCTGAGTATATTTGGTTAAAACGCATGCAAGGAAATATCATTAATGATTGGCCGAGTAAAATGTTGTCGAAGGATGGATTTTCTAGTAATTTATTTTTATCCAATAGCGCTAATTTTAATGATTTTGTGCATGCCTCTGATGACAGTTTTTTTGAACAAATGTGTAGCTATACTAATTTAAAAAATGAAAAATTTTTGACAGCTTACAGTACTATTATAATGCACTGTATGAATCATGGAACATACCACCGGGGTCAATTGGTAACTATGTTTCGTCAATTAGGATTAAATGAAATTCCTTCAACAGATGTAATTACATTTGACCGAATATCATAGTTATGTTTTAGCTTTTTCAATGATATAAAGCAATCCCTCCTTTTCTTGAACCTCATTTATTTCTTGCAACCAATTTAAAACTTCCAGAGCCTCATTTTCATTGAACTGTGTAAAATTGTCGATGAGTTCTTTAACAGTTAAAGGCTTTTTTAATAGAATGGCTAAAATTTTTTCGCTCATTTTTTGCACATCCATATTTGACAACTGTGTTTTTTTGCGCAATATACATACATCACAATGGCCGCAACTTTGTGGATTTTTTTCTTCAAAATATTGAAGTAACAAAACATTTCTACACTCCAATTTACTCTCGGCATAATTTAGCATGGCATTCATTTTTTTTAATGCCTGTACTTTTCTGTCGATATAAACTTCTTTACTTAGGTTGATTGATTTGGCATCTTTACGTGAGGCCGTAAAATGTAATTGAGGTATGCTTTTTTGTGGCAAATAGTTCAATATTTTATGGCCGTCTAACTTTTTAAGATAATCTATTACTTCCTCTTTTTTTAATCTTCCTCTTCGAGCCAAGTCACTTTCATTAATGTTTACATAATTATCAAAAATGCCTCCATAGGAACGCAATAATAATTTAATAAATTCATCATATTTAAAATGATAAACTTGAAAATCGTAAAGCACATTTTTGTTTACCAAAAACTGCATACGCGAAGGCATGTTGATTTCTTCTGTTAGGGCAATATATCCATCTCGTTCAAGTAATTTCATGGCATTAAAAACAATGCCTACTTTTAAATTATAAGTATTGCTAAATTCATTAATATCAAAGTCAAAACTCTTTTCAGGTGCAACCCCCACAGCAACTTGAAAATAATTGGACAATCCTTGATATACCCTTTTTATTTCATGCATTGGTGGAAAGCTAGCTTCTACTTGCCTTTCCAACTCATGCCTATCACTTTCTTCATACAACAAAACAGCATAGGCTTTATTTTCATCACGACCAGCACGGCCCGCTTCCTGAAAATAATTTTCAACACAATCGGGCGAGCTGTAATGTATTACAAAACGAACATCTGGTTTATCTATGCCCATGCCAAATGCATTGGTGCAAACTATAATTTGTGTTTTATTGCTTATCCATTCTTCTTGTCTTTTATCTCTTTCATCACTCGTTAAACCTGCATGATAATAATTTGCAGAAATCCCATTTTGTATAAAAAAGTGACTAATTTCTTGCGTAAGCCTTCGGTTTCTGACATAAACTATTCCAGAACCCTTTATGGTGCACGCTATTTTAAGCATTCGATTTAATTTGCTCTCTTCGCGCAAAACCATGTAGGCAATATTTTTTCGCTCAAAACTTTTTTGAAAATAAACTGGTTTAAATAAATTTAATTTTTCAGCTATATCTTCAACAACTTTTTTAGTGGCAGTGGCTGTTAGAGCTATAATGGGAACCTCAGGCACCAATTCTGTTAAGGATGATATTTTTAAATACGATGGTCTAAAATCATATCCCCATTGTGAAATGCAATGTGCCTCATCAACTGTAATCAGCCCAATATTCATTAAATGAACTTTTGCCAATAACATTTCAGTTTGCAGGCGCTCAGGAGAAAGGTACAAAAATTTCAGCTTTTTTTGAATACAGTTACCTATGGCAATGTCAATTTCTCTCTTTGTCATACCACTGTGAATGGCAATAGCGCCAATTCCTTTTTTATTCAATTGCATTACTTGGTCTTTCATGAGCGCCACCAATGGTGTTACAACAACACACAAACCATCTAAAACCATAGCTGGGACTTGAAAGCAAACAGATTTTCCTCCTCCTGTAGGCAGCAAAGCAACAGTATCTTTTTTATGAATTACAGATTCAATGATATCCCATTGAAGAGGCCTAAAGTTTTGGTGCCCCCAGTATTCTTTTAGTATTTCAATACATTTTAAATAATTTGCATCATGTGCAGCCATACCATTTTAAATCACAATTTGAATGAAAATTATATCTTTCAGGACCTTCAGTTTATTTATATTGTTTGGTGTGATTTAGCTATTATTTTTTTAACATGATTTCAAGTGGTAAATTTAAATTGCCTTTCCAAAGCGAATAATAACTTTATCGTTTCTGCTTAAACCTAGTAGTTGTGAAGCGTTTCCATTGTTAATGGCCACTTCAAGCAGTCCTAAAAAATTAAAAAATACCATTAATGTTCCACCTTGTTTTTCGTCATAGTGTGTTAATATATTATTTTCTTCTTGGCCTTTAATATCTAATAAAAACTTTTGCCCCTGCCCTACTTTGTCAAACAATTCTTTATTGATATTACTTATACAATTACCAAATTTATCAATATGCCAAAAATAACCATGTAAAACATCTTCTTTTCCAAATGAATTGAATGGGCTTTTTCGAACGTAATCGTTTTCAAAACTCCCAATAGATTCAACAGCTGAATTTTCAATTAATAATCTTAATGTAGGTATATATAAATCAATAAATGGAAAGCTTGATTTTATAGCATTTTGATTTTCATTTACCCTGACAATAATTTCAGGGTTTTCATCAAATAAAAATGAAAACAAACCATTGTCGGGACCAAGAAAGTAATGACCATTATACTTGCACAATAAAATAGGTGCTTTTAAATGTGATTGAGGATTTACCAAAATACAGTGAATACTTCCTTCTGGAAAAAAATGATAGCAGTGCTTTAATGTTTCAGCTGCTTTAAAAATGTCGAAACTAGGAATTTGATGCGTAATGTCAATAATATGTATGTCTTTTAACAAGCCTAACAAGGTACCCTTAATTGCCGCCAAATAAAAATCCTGAGTTCCTAAATCTGACGTTAAAGTTATGGTGGGCATATCATTCAAATTATTTCGCTACAATTTTTTTTATAAATTTAAACCGCAAAAATAATGTTTTAATTTTCATAATAATAATCAAATTCTAAACCTTGACAGAACGCATATTTGAGTTGGAAACCATTAATCCCATTGACTTTTATGGTGTTAATGACAGTAAATTAAGTATTTATCAAAAATTTTTTCCTAAAGTAAAAGTAATAGGCCGAGGCTCATCTATAAAAATTATGGGGGAAGAAAAATTCATTAATGAATTTTACACTATACTTGAAAAATTAGCCGATTATTATCATCGATTCGGCAAATTACATGAGAATGACATTGAGCAATTACTTGGTGGTGTTAGCATTACCGAAGATCCAGCTAACCCTTTGATACCTCAAAATAATCAAACTGATGTATTACTATTTGGAAACAATGGACTCATAATAAAGGCACGAACTGTAAATCAAACACGAATGGTAGAAGCTGTAGCTAAAAACGATATGTTGTTTGCCATTGGACCTGCAGGTACTGGAAAAACCTACACCGCTGTTGCCCTGGCTGTTCGTGCTTTAAAAAACAAAGAAGTTAAACGACTCATTTTAACACGACCTGCCGTAGAAGCTGGCGAAAACCTTGGTTTTTTACCAGGTGACTTAAAAGAAAAACTTGACCCCTATTTGCAACCATTGTATGATGCTTTGCGCGATATGCTTCCAGCCGAAAAATTAGCACAGCATCTTGAAAATGGTGTAATACAAATAGCGCCACTTGCTTTTATGCGCGGTCGCACGCTTGATAATGCCTTCGTTATACTTGATGAAGCACAAAACGCCACTCAAAGCCAAATGAAAATGTTTTTGACAAGAATGGGGCGCAGTGCAAAATTTATCATCACTGGCGACACTACGCAAGTTGATTTGCCTAAAAACCAACCTTCAGGATTAATTCAAGCAATTAAATTATTAAATAATGTAAAAGGAATAGAATTTATTCACCTCGATGCCAACGATGTCATTAGGCACAAATTGGTTAAAGACATTATTCTAGCTTATAACAACGAAAATAAAAATTAATTTTCGAACAATTTTTAACCTTCTCATGTTCATACTATGTCATGCTGTCATTTAATTTTAATGGCAAACTATTTGTAAACTTGCATCAAGAAAATAAATTTTCACTTTTTTAAATATATAAAATCATGGCATTAGAATTAACAGACGCAAATTTTGAAGAATTAGTAATCAACTCCAACAAACCTGTATTGGTTGACTTTTGGGCAGAATGGTGTGGCCCCTGCCGCATGGTTGGTCCTGTTGTTGAAGAGCTTTCAAAGGATTATGAAGGAAAAGCGATAATTGGCAAGGTGGATGTTGACACCAACCCAAATATTTCGGCAAAATTTGGCATTAGAAACATTCCAACTTTGTTAGTTTTTAAAAACGGACAAGTTGTTGATAAGCATGTTGGTGTGGCGCAAAAATCACAATTAGCAGGTAAAATTGACGCACAATTAGCTTAACATCATTTAAGGTTAATTAATCCGGTAGCCATAAAACTACCGGATTTTTTTTTGATATTTACCGCAACAAAATACAAATGGAAAGCCAACTTAATCTTACCCAAGTACATACGCTCAGCAATTTAGAATTTATTGCTAAGCAAGTGGTAGAAGGCTTTATTACAGGCCTACATAAAAGTCCTTTTCATGGTTTTTCTGTTGAATTTGCCGAACATCGCTTATATAACACAGGTGAATCAACTCGCCATATTGATTGGAAGTTATATGGTCGCACCGAAAAATTATTTATAAAACGCTACGAAGAAGAAACCAATTTGCGTTGCCAAATTGTGATTGATACTTCTTCTTCCATGTATTTCCCAGAAAATGATACTGCTAATAAAAACCAAGGTAATAAATTGGCATTTGCTGTTTATTGTGCTGCCACTTTTGTAGAAATGCTCCGCAAGCAAAGGGATGCGGTAGGATTAACCCTATTTTCTGATGAAGTAGAATTACATACCCCAAGTAAATCAAGTTTATCTCATCAAAAATTACTTTTTTCCAATTTAGAAAGGCTACTTCAAAGTAAAAAGCCTTCACAAAACAAAAGTACCAATGCTATCAGCGCTTTACATCAAGTGGCCGAGAACATACATAAGAGAAGTTTGGTAATCATTTTAAGCGATATGCTCGACTCATCCTTGAATCAAAGTGAGCTTTTGTCGGCATTACAACATTTAAAACACAACAAACATGAAGTAATCTTATTTCATGTAAGTGATAAAAAACATGAGCTTGATTTTGAGTTCGACAATCGCCTCTACACCTTTGTGGACATGGAAACCAATGAAGAGGTAAAATTATATCCATCGCAAATTAAAGAGCATTATGTAAAAAGCATGAATGAATACAAAAAAGCTTTGCAATTGAAATGTGGCCAATATAGAATTGATTTTGTTGAAGCAGATATTAATCTTGGTTTTCAGCAAGTTCTGTTGCCATTTTTAATAAAACGTTCAAAAATGAAATAATTATTTTGCAGGATTAAAAATTAAAACTATTTTTGCAGCCTCGTTAGAGAAACGGAGTGGTAGTTCAGCTGGTTAGAATGCCTGCCTGTCACGCAGGAGGTCGCGGGTTCGAGTCCCGTCCATTCCGCAAAAACAATAAAAAGCCTCATTTTTGAGGCTTTTTTGTTTGGTTCGTTTTAAAGTCTGTAATCCTCATCATTTACTTTTCAGCAAGGGGCGCCATACCAAAGTGCTAATCAGCATTCCTTCTGCATAAAACAAACACGAGCTTCCAAATTTAAATTGATCAAACAAAAAGACATGATTATTTTTGGAGGTTGCTTGTATTGGCGCTTTAAGATAAATCAATTTAATGTATGAAAGGAATTTCCAAAATCAATTGATTCAATAACTTTGACTCTCTTTCGGTCAGATTCTATAGAATATTTTTCCCCTAAAACTATAATCGCCTGCCCGTCCGCTGAAAAGGTGATATTTTGAATTTCATTTATTTTTGCTTTTATATTCAATTCCTGGAAACTCATTTTCCATTCTTTACCACCATCCATTGTTAATGAATATGACAATCTATTGTCTTTAAAATCCCAAATGATTATACCTTTTAATTCGCTAAACATATAAAATGTTGTGTTGTTCAATCTGCAATAAGCTGGATTACCAAAAGTCCTGCTTGCTGTTTCTATATATTTCCATGTTTTTCCTTTATTTGTTGTACTGAACAGCCAATCATATGACGCATAGCAACCACCCGACTCTGTAAAAAAACCTATACTGTCATTAATAAAAAAAATTGAATTAGGAGGTGAACAATGGGCATGTTCTAGGCTATCAATGAAGTTTACTATAGTATCATGGTTATGTCTATTAATAATTTCAATTGCATAGTGTTTGTTTTCATCATTTGAATAAACTGAGGTTAGCCTTATTAATGCTCCATTAGTTAGTATTTGTTCGTCAATAACAGTTTTAGTTTGAGCTAAACCTTTCAAAGCAAAAATTAATAAAACCCATATCACAAATGTCTGTTTCACTTTATTCTCTTTTTAGTTTATAAAATATCTTTTCAGATTACCATCAAGGATAAATCACTTTGAATTTAAATTGGTAAATCCGCTGTCACCTTAACACTTAAATCTCAACCTAATTAACACTAAATCCTTAATAGTGACTATTAATTTTCATTTATTTCTGGTTATTATAATATGTTTACTGAAGTTTCTTCCCATTTGCAAGCATTTGTATGATTTCTTTCATCCGCTTTTCTCTTGTTTCTTGTTTTTTTGCAGTTTGAAGACGAAATCCAATTGAAAAAAGATTGGTCTTATTTAAAGTCAAGTAAAATGCTTCGGCTTTTTTATTTTTACTAATTTCTCTCAAAAAATCTTCAGGTATTGTCATTTTGCTTGGGGGATCGTAAGCTTTTTCCCAATTACCGTCAGCTTTGGCTTTTTCAATAGCTTTTAACCCTGCTGGTCTCATTCGTCCATTAGTTATTAACCTTTCTACATGTCCAATATTAACTTTAGACCAAATACTCTTTAGCCTTCTGGGAGTAAATTTTTGTAGTCAAGAATCTCCGTCAAATGCCTTTTTTTGACCATCTATCCATCCAAAGCACAAGGCAACATCAAGTGCTTCAGCATAACTAATGGTTTTTATGTTTGAATTTTTCTTGAAAATTTTTATCCAAAGTCCACTTAATTTTTCGTGGTTTTCAGTGAGCCAAGCTTCAAACTTTTCAGAAGTTTCAAATTCAATTATTGGCAGTGTATTTAATTTGTTCATTTACTATATCAATTTCATTAGGCAAAGGCTTATGTTTTGTGGTTTTATATGCATCAAGAATTTAACATTGCAGTGGATACAAAGAACCGAAATCAAATATATAAAAAATAAGCGTCAATCGAAGCCCGAAAACCCGATTGACGCAAAATTGATGTTAAAGAAATTCTTATTCTTTTTGCTATTTCATTTTGTTAAACATATAGCGACTTATTTTCCATTGTCCATTTGCTTTTTGTAACACAAAAATTTCTCTATTTTCTTCTGCCACTGTTTGTCCATTAGCATGAATTAAACTGCTGCCTTTAGATGTTGTTCGTGCAAAGGCATAATTGCCATTGACTATAATTTCGTCAATAAAAAACTCAATGTTTAATTGAATTTGTGAAAACACTTGCTTATAAGCACCATTAATTTGTTCCTGTCCAATAGCAGAAGGTGCATTGGATGGCATAAACACACCATCACTTGTGTAAAGAGTCAGTACTTTATTTACGTCTGAAGCATTTAAAGCATCCCTATATGAGAAAAGTAATTTTTCGATTGCAGTTTTTTGTGTTGACAGTTCCATATTGTTTTGTGTTAGATTGTTTGATTGATTAATTGCTTCGTTTTGGCAAGATGCTAATGATATAAATACCATTGCAAAAATGAAAATATGTTTCATCGATTTTTTTAGACTAAGAAATTTTGCTTTTCGCTTCGACAAGTGTTACTGCTTTGCCTAATGCGCCAAACTCGTGCAGCTCGCCAAATACTTCTATTTTGGCAGATTGGTCTATACCTCCAATGTTTAAAGGAGTGAAACCACTGCTTGTAATAAGTTCTTCAATTTTATGATTACTATTGGTGCTGTCGGATGCATAAAAAAGTACTTTTTTCTCAGGCTCATTAAATGCTGAATTTAATAAAGTAACTGCTGCTAAAGTTCCAAACGCTTTAATAAGTATAGCATTTTTTGGAATAAAGGCAGAAAGTATTTTCCCTGCGGATTCATGCTCTTGAATAATTTTCTTGAAGCCACCATTGCTATCAGGAGCAATGGGATTTGATACATCAATAATTATTTTCCCACCCAATTCTTTTGAAAAGCTTTGAAAAAAATTTTTTAAGTCTTCGAAATAAATAGCAGGAATAATAACTTCTGCTTCATTTATTGCATCTGATATTTCTTTGATACTTGCATGATGCCCCAATTGTGTTGCTAATGATTTTGTTTTCTCCTTATCCCTTGAAGCAATAATTACAGGATGATTTCCTTTTACAAGATTTGTTGCAATAGCTTTGCCAACATGGCCAAGCCCGATAACAGCTACTTTTGTTTTTGAATTATTCATAATCTTTTGTATTGAATTTGTTTTGTATCAAAATTGACAATACAAAGATGACTTGAACTAGACACTTTAACCCTTAAACTAGTTTAAGAAATTGTCTTAATATAGATTAAGAATAAATTATTTTGATGCCCTCTCGCTCCTTATTTTGCTTAAAAATTCGGGGGTAATTCCAAGATAAGAGGCAATTTGTGTATTAGGTAATCTATTAGCAAGGTTTGGATATTGTTCCAAGAAACTTTCATAGCGTTCGTAGGCAGTTGTGCTGAAAGTTTGTAGAAGTCTGTTTTGAAGTTCAATATATTTGTCTTCAATAATTACCCTAAAGTTTCTGTCAAACTTAGGATAATTTGTATATAAATACCATAGGTCTCCTTTAGAAATTTGAAGAATTTTTGAAGGTTCAATGGCTTCAATAAACAATTTTGATGGTCGCTCTTTATGAAGGCTGTCAATGTCTGTAATCCAATCGTCCTCAGCTGTAAATAAAAGGTTGTGTTCTTTACCTGAATGGTCCACTCCATAGGTTTTAAAACAACCTTCAACAACGTAAATAAAATACTTACAAATGTCCCCTTCTTGCAAAATGTATTGCTTCCGATTTACTTTACGCTCCACCAATCGAATTGTCAAGGCTTGTTTTTCGTTGTCATCTAATGGAAGATACTTGTCGAAATGCTTAATTATGTTTTCCATTTTTTTCTGTTTCTCCTTCATCTTTTTGGTTTGCCTAACTATATGATTTCCAGCTAGGAGCCCGCTCTCGATGCACAGTTGTATAAACCTATTACAAACATAAAAGAAAATACTAAACTTTCAAATTTCCATTTAAGCCGCAAATAGTGCAAACATGTTTTTGTCTCCATTACAAATACGCTATTTTTCATTTATTAATTCTTTCCCTTGTTTATTTAGGTTTGATGATTCGATGTTTCCAAAGTTTCAAATGGCTTCGTCCTAAACATTGTTTTGGCTTTGTATCATTCCATTTCTTGTTCTAATACTATTTTAAGCATTATTCAACTTAAAGTTATTGTCTTCTTTAACCTTGTGCTCAATGCTTCTAGAATGATTTCAAGGTATTTATTTAATGTTTTTTATTCATGGGTTGGTCATATAACCAAGGAAATCGTTACTGTAAATAAGTAATAGAAAAATTTCATTTATACTTTGTTACATTTCAAGTAACTAGGTTTTAATATCCATTGATCTTCATCTTGACATTCTTGTGTAGTAGTCTATATTCTTTGTTCCTCGCTGCAAGCTCTTTGACAATCATAAACCTGATAAAATAAAACGCTTTTTCCTAAAAAAAATATGAAGAAATTTAATACTAACAATCTTTTCTCTTTTATTTTGAAGTGTAATATAGTTTTGCCATTTATTAAACATGACAAACAAGCTTAAAATATTGTTTTGATTTATTTTACTTTTTGCTTGCCATTTATTGACTAGTAACTAAGCTTATCTTTTTTCGTAAATATATATATTAAGAATGTAATATGACTGATATTTGATTCATTAATTTACTTTTAATGATATAACGTATGATTATTAATACATTTTTATATTTAAATAAATAATTGTACCTTTGTATGATTTTTAATCCTTTATTCGCTAATTTTTTACTTTATGAATGATATTCCATACAATAATTGGTACGCCATGAGCGATAATACACTCTTGGCTCATTTGGGTAGTTTTATCAAGCACCACCGCATGGAGCAGCGCAAAACTCAAGAAGCTTTAGCGCGTGCTGCAGGAATTAGTCGTTCCACCCTTAGTTTACTTGAACGTGGCGAAACAGTTACTTTGTCTACCTTTATTCAGGTATTGCGTGTACTCGATCTGCTATATATAATGGATGCTTTCACTATAGTAAAAACCATAAGTCCGCTTGCCCTGGCTAAGGAAGCAAAATCACAACGCTATAGAATAAGAACTAAAAAAGATATAACTTCAAAGGGATGAATGTTGCCGAAGTAAAAATATGGGAAACGTTTGTGGGTGCCGTTGCATGGGATGAACAATCAGGAACAGCCAGCTTTGAGTATGCTCCTTCATGGCTGAAAAATAATGTGGAATTGGCTCCTCTTAAAATGCCGTTACTAGCTAAAAAAGTGTATTCCTTTCCTGAACTGCGTCCAAACAGAATCATGCAATATGATACTTTTAAGGGTTTGCCAGGTTTACTGGCCGATGCACTTCCTGACAAATATGGAAACCAATTAATTAACCAATGGTTGGCGCATCAAGGTCGTCCACAAAATAGTTTAAACCCGATAGAGATGCTGTGCTTTATAGGTAGTCGTGGTATGGGTGCCTTAGAGTTTGAGCCTAATAGCATCAAAGAAAATAAAAATACTTTTACTGTTGAAATCAACAGTTTGGTAGAAATTGCCCAAAAGCTACTCTATGAGCGCTCTTCATTCAATGCAAATTTACAACATGAAGATGAAAAGGCAATCATGGACATTTTAAAAATTGGCACTTCTGCTGGAGGTGCTAGGCCTAAAGCTGTAATTGCTTATAATGAAAAAACAGGTGAGGTAAAATCGGGTCAAACCAAAGCCCCACAAGGTTTTGAACATTGGATAATTAAATTGGATGGGGTTAGTGATGTTCAATTGGGCGCGAGTAAGGGTTATGGACGAGTGGAAATGGCTTACTATTTAATGGCCAAAGATTGTGGTATAAACATGATGCCATCCACTTTATTGGAGGAAAAAGGACGTGCCCATTTTATGACCAAACGCTTTGATAGAAGCGGCAATAATACCAAACATCATATACAAACATTTTGTGCGCTTAAGCATTTTGATTTTAACTTGGTGAATAGTTTTAGCTACGAACAATTATTTCAAACTATGCGCGAATTGAAACTGAATTATCAAGAAATAGAGCAAATGTATAGACGCATGGTTTTTAATGTGCTAGCTAAAAATTGCGATGATCATACCAAAAACTTTTCATTTATTTTAAAACAAAATTCAAATTGGGAATTGGCTCCTGCGTATGATATTTGCCATGCTTATAGGCCAGGGAGTGAATGGGTTAGTCAACATGCTTTAAGCATCAATAATAAAAGAAATAATATCAACCGCCATGATTTATTGACAATAGCCAATCAAATTAATTGTAAAAAATCAGAACATATTATTTCTGAAGTGCAGGAAGTAATATTGAAATGGAAAAAATATGCAAAAGCTGTAGAAGTGCATCCTAAGCTTACAAATGCTATCGCTAATACTATGGTAAAAGTTTGAAAACTTTGTTATTTTTTTTCAAAAACAACAATTGCCCATGTATTCCTTTCTACTTGGGTAAGCAACCTCAATCCTAGCGATTCAGCATGTTCTTTTATTTGTAAAATATCTTGGGTAAAAAAGCCACTCATAAACAAACGACCATCAGTAGATAAATGATTGAAATAAGTTTGCATATCGGCTAACAATACATTCTTATTGATATTGGCAAAGATATAATCAAAACTGTTGTTTGGTATATGTGAGGCATTACCATGTATAACCAAAATTTGCTGGCAATTGTTCGTAGCACAATTTTCCATTGCATTCTTATAAGCCCATTCTTCATTATCTATAGCTACAATCTTTTCAGCATCCATTTTAGCTGCTAAAATGGCTAGTACAGCGGTACCACATCCCATATCCAAAACCCGCTTTCTTGGCATGTTTAACTTCAAAATCTCCTCAATCATCAACATGGTGGTGTCATGGTGTCCGGTACCAAACGACATCTTAGGATCAATCACAATATCAAATTTGAAACCGGCATGTTTTTCATGAAAAGGGGCTCTTACCATACACTCCATGCCAACTTTAACTGGATCAAAATTACTTTCCCACAAGGCATTCCAATTTTGTTGAGGAATGATATTTTGTTTGTATGAAATGCTGCTTTCTCCTGGATTAGTTAGTATTTCAACTTGGTTTAAAATTTCAGCACTATGAAATTCTTCTTGAATATAGGCTTGAACTCCCATATCAGTTTCACAAAAACTTTCAAACCCTATCTCTGCTAATTGAGCAACAAGAATATCGGTAAATGGATGTTTAGGGTTTACTTGAAAACTATATTCAATGTAATTCATGCATGATGGAAATTAGTTTGACAAAGGATTCTGATTGTAATGATGCCCCCCCAATTAACCCCCCATCAACATCAGCAAGCGAAAATAACTCTTTGGCATTTTCGGCATTGCAGCTGCCGCCATATAATATCGATATATTGTCTGCTACCTCTTTATCAAACTTTAATAATATTTGTGCTCTAATAAAAGCATGCATTTCTTGAGCTTGCGCTGGACTTGCAGTAAGACCTGTACCTATGGCCCACACAGGTTCATAGGCTATAATCACTTTTTTTATTTCTTCCTTACTTAATTGAAATACTTCCTGCTCTAATTGCGATTGTACAACCTTAAAAAAATTGTGGTTGTTTCTATCTTCAAATTGCTCTCCACAACACCAAATAGGTCTAATATCATGTGCTAAGAGCAATTTCAATTTATCTAACAAAACACTTGATTTTTCATTGAAAAGGGTTCTTCTTTCGGAATGACCTACCAAACAATATTTGATGCCAATGCTCGCCAACATTGCAGCCGAAACTTCACCTGTATATGCTCCTTTAGCAAAAGACGAACAGTTTTGTGAAGCAATTGCAAATTGAGTATGATTTAAGGCCAAGTCATGTGCTGTAATTAAAAATGGAAATGGTACTGCAAAAATATTAACTTGATTATGATTATCAGTTTGACTTTCATTGATTACTTTATTGATCAAGGTTTTAGCCTCGTCAAAGGTATTGTTCATTTTCCAGTTGCCTGCCACAATTTTCAATCGCATACTATATTTTGTTCGTATTCAATCGGGTAAAAATATAATATTTTTTTAATAAGTGCTAATGAATTTAACTTTTAATTAGAAATGATTGTTTATTAGTGAATTAAATTGTTTATTTTTGTGGTAAATTATTAAACATAATGTCAACGCTTACCGACAACGAAACACTTAGTTTAGAAGAAGTTTTAACCAATGTTGAAAAGGAAAAGGCTTTAATTTTATTCAATGATGACGTTAACACTTTTGATTATGTAATTGATTCATTGGTAGAAGTTTGTAATCATGATGTTGTTCAAGCTGAACAATGCGCCTACTTAGTTCATTATTCAGGTAAATGTGAAGTAAAAAATGGGTCTTTTGATCAGCTAAAACCACTTAGGACTGAGTTGAGTAGAAGAGGCTTAACTGTTTCCATTCATTAATAATTATAAAAATCTCTAGCAATTCTATAAGTGTTTGCATGAGCTTCAATAATGGTTTTAATGTTTTGCGAATAACCTCCACCCATGGTAATTACAATTGGAATATTGCGCTCATGGCAATATTTAAATACAAGGCTGTCTCTTCGTTTACAACCATTTAAAGTGAGCGCTAGCCTCCCTAGTTTGTCATTCATTAAAACATCTACACCTGCTTGATAAAATACAAAATCGGGTTGAACACTTGTAAATAAATATTCAAGCTGGATGTCAAGTAAGTTTATATAAGTATCATCATCAGTGCCATCTTCTAAGGCAATATCCAAATCAGAATTTTCTTTAAACAAGGGATAATTTTTTTTTCCATGCATGCTAAAAGTAAAAACTTCAGTTTTATTTTTAAATATTGATGCAGTCCCATTTCCTTGATGAACATCTAAATCAATGATAAGAATTTTACTTGCAAGATTTTTTTTAAGGAGGTAACATGCAGCTATGGCCATGTCATTAAGCAAACAAAAGCCTTCTCCCCTATCGCTAAAGGCATGATGTGTTCCTCCAGCAATATTGAACGAAATTTTGTAATTTAGTGCAAACAATGCAGCATCAATTGTTCCTTGTACAATTATTTTTTCTCGAACAACTAATTCTTTGCTTAAAGGAAATCCTATTTTTCTAATTTCTGATGGTGTTAAAGTTAATGAATTGAGTTTATGCAAATAATGGTAATGATGACAATTTAAAATGTTTTCATCTTCAACTACATGGGGGCTGAAAAGCTGATTTGGGTTAATTGTTCCTTCGTAAATTAATTGTTGTGGAAGTAAATTATACTTTTCCATAGGAAACCTATGATGCTCAGTTAAGAGATGACAGTAAGCAGTATTCCAAGCTATTTTAATCAAAGCAAACTTAATAATTTGTAATTTTAACAAATGAATAAAAAAAATATTTTCATTAAAGAAATTTTTGCTTATTTTTGTTGTATAAAATTTAAAAACCAATGAAAAAATTAATCATAGCGTTATCAGTTCTATTATCTACCGGGGCTGCAATGGCTCAAACCAAAACCACTTTTTATCCTAATGGTCAAAAACAAGCTGAGGGTACTTTGCTAAATGCAGATGCAACAGTGCTTTCAAAAGATTTTGAAACATTGCCTAAAGAAACCCAAATGCAAAAAATGCAAAACTGTGTTAAGGATGGCAAGTGGACTATGTGGTATGAAAATGGTAAGATTTATTCAGAACAATTTTATAAAAATGGTTTATCTGTAGGGGTTTGGAAAAATTATAATCCAGATGGTTCTACAAGTGATATTGTTGACTTTGAAAAAGGAACAGCGGTTTATTATCATAAAAATGGCCAAATACAAAGTCAAGGCAAAATCACAAAACAATTAGGTCAAGAAGGTAAATGGACCTTATATTACGAAAATGGGCAAATTAATGCTGAAGGTAATTATGTAAACGGAAAAAAAGATGGTACTTGGACTTGGTATGATGTTAAAGGCAAAAAAACTGATGAGCAAGTATATCAAAATGGAGCCATAGCCTCACACAAAAGATTCTAAAATTACTGCGACTTTATAAAATCCCTGCCAAGAAATTGAGCAGGGATTTTTTTTGTCCTTTTTTAAAAGTCAATTTGTCATATTATATCTGTTGGCATATTGTTTGGCAAGGCAAGTAGAAAATAAAAAATTATAAAATAATTCTAACATATGAGCACACAAACAGGTAAAATTAATGTTCAAACAGAGAACATTTTTCCAATTATTAAAAAGTTTCTTTACAGTGACCATGAAATTTTTCTACGAGAGCTAGTAAGTAATGCCGTTGATGCCACCCAAAAATTGAAGGCACTCAGCACCTTGGGTGAAGCCAAAGGCGATATTGGCGATACCACAATTGAAATAACGGTAAATAAAGAAGCAAAAACCATTACTATTTCAGATAAAGGAATAGGTATGACTGCAGATGAAATCGAAAAGTATATTACCCAAATTGCATTTAGTGGTGCTACTGAATTTATTGACAAATATAAAGACAAAACCCCTGAAGCAGGAGCTATTATTGGACATTTTGGTTTGGGTTTCTACTCAGCATTTATGGTTGCAAAAAGAGTGGAAATTATTTCCCTATCTCATAAGGAAGGCGCTGAAGCAGTTCATTGGAGCTGTGAAGGTGACCCATCTTATCAAATCACTAAAAGCGATAAAAAAGAAAGAGGTACCACTATTATACTAAATATAGCAGAAGATTCTGAAGAGTTTTTAGAAGATGGAAGAATTGAAGGCCTATTAAAAAAATACTGTAAATTTTTACCTGTTGCAATTAAATTTGGCACTAAAAAGGAGTATAATAAAGTTGATGATAAGGATGTTGAAACTGAAGTAGATAATATTATAAATAACACCAATCCGGCATGGACCAAAAAACCTTCAGAATTAAATGAAGAGGATTACAAAGCCTTTTACAGAGAATTATATCCATTCAACTTTGAAGATCCTTTATTCCATATACATTTAAATGTAGATTATCCATTTAACTTAACAGGAATATTGTTTTTCCCAAAATTGAAGAAAACTTTAGAAGTACAAAAAGACAAAATCCAATTGTATTGCAATCAAGTTTTTGTGACCGATGCTGTTGAAAATATAGTGCCCGATTTTTTAACCTTATTAAGAGGTGTTATTGATTCGCCAGATATTCCACTTAATGTTTCACGTAGCTATTTACAGGCAGATGCCAGTGTGAAAAAAATTTCAGGACATATTACCAAAAAGGTGGCTGATAAACTGGAAGAAATATTTAAATCTGACCGCAAAGATTTTGAGGCTAAATGGGATGATTTAAAGGTTTTTGTACAATATGGTATGCTATCGGAGGAGAAATTTTATGAAAGAGCTGTAAAATTTAATTTATTTAAAAACACCACAAGTAATTACTTTACTTTTGATGAATTTATTGAAAAAATTAAGCCTAATCAAACAGATAAAAACAAAAAGGTAGTGTGCCTATATACCAATAATGCCAATGAGCAACATGTATTTGTAGAAAAAGCTATCGAAAAAGGATATGAAGTTTTGGTAATGGATAGCCCTATTGATGCTCATTTTATTGATTTTATAGAACGCAAAAATAATGATGTAAGTTTTGTTCGAGTAGATGCTGACACCATAGAGAAATTAATTAATAAAGAAGAATCTTTACCAAGCAAGCTGTCTGAGTCAGAACAAAATGATTTAAAACCATTGATAGAAGGTGTTTTACCTGCAAACAAATTCACCGTATTATTCGAAAGTTTGAGTGAAACTGATCAACCTATGCAAATCACAAATCCTGAATTTATGCGTAGAATGAAAGAAATGCAAGCAATGGGTGGTGGTGCAATGAGTGGTTTCTATGGCAACATGCCCGAAATGTACAATTTGGTGGTGAATAGCAATCATCCATTAATTAATAAGGCGGTAAACGAAAAGGATGAAACAAAGAAAAAGGAAATATTAAAGCAATCATCTGATTTAGCGCTGCTTTCGCAAAACTTGTTGAAAGGCGAAGAGCTAACAAAATTCATTAAAAGAAGTTACGACTTGATATTAAATTAAAAGTAACTTTCATTAAATTGAAGCCTGCTGAATCATTATTCAGCAGGCTTTTTAATTATCGAGACCAAATAGTTTTAACATATTTGGCATTATCAAAACTTTCACCATTGATGGTATTGTTACCTGCAATACCCCCTAAAAAACCTAAAGAGTTACAATTTTCATCAATTACCTCTGAGGTCATATCTGCACCACAATTTCCAGGATCAAATACAAAAACACGCTTTGATTGGAATTTATATTCTTTAACGTTGCTTCCTTGGTTACATGATATAATATGATTAAACTCATTGATTTTAGCATCAATACACTGGGGATTTTCTCCTTTCTTTTTACATGCTAAAAAAAGCGAAAAGGCTATGATTAAATAAAAACAAATTGATTTTTTCATGCTATTCATTTAGCCCAATAAACGTATTAAAGTTTTTAAAAGTGTCATGGATTTATTTTTTTCTGTGAGTTTCAAAAATCAATCGCAAGGAGCCATCTTTGGTAAAGTAGTTCCAGGCCCAATGGATAAAAATGATGAGCTTATTTTTTACACTTAAGATTAACATGAGGTGCAAAAACATCCAAATAAACCATGCTAAATATCCACTAAAGTTATAAAATTTTAAATCAACTACAGCCTTATGCTTTCCTATTGTAGCCATGGACCCTAAATCTTTATATTCAAAAGGTATTTTAGGCTTATTGTGGGCACCTCGTTTAAAATTATTTGCTAAATTTTTAGCTTGGTTAATCGCTACATTAGCTAATTGAGGATGAGCATTTGGATATTTAGGAGTAATCATAAATGCGATGTCGCCAATGGCGTATACATTATTGGTTTGTTCAACCTTGTTATAACGATCTACTTTTATTCGATTTCCTTTAGTTATCATTTCTTTATTTAATCCTTCAATTAGATTGCCTTTGACTCCTGCAGCCCAAATTAAATTTTTAGTCACCATTTGCTCCCCTGTGCTTAATGTGACTGTATGGCCATCATAATTCTTAACAAAAACCTCTGTCATTACATTTACACCTAATTCCTTCATAAATTTCATTGATGCTGATTGAGCATTTAGGCTCATGTTATTCAATGTACTTTTGCTTCCTTCAATTAAAGTGATTTTAAATTCAGAAAAATCAACTCCTGGATAATCTTTGGGTAAAATATTGCTTTTTATTTCTGCAAAGGCTCCAGCAAGTTCAACTCCAGTGGGACCTCCGCCAACTATCACTAAGTTCATTAATGCCGCTTTATCAATTGCATTGGCCGATAATACAGCTTCAAAGTTTTTTAGAATTTGATTTCTGATTTCAATGGCCTCGGAAGTTGATTTTAAAGTGAGCGCATTTTGTTGAATATTATGATTATCAAAGAAATTGTTCCCACAACCTGTAGCAATAATTAATTCATCATAGGTGAATTTACCTATTGAAGTGTTTAAAACATGATGGTTTAAGTCAACTTCAAACACCTCCGCCATTCTTACCTGCACAGCTTTTTTATGGTGAAATATTTTTCGAAGTGGAAAAGAAATACTAGATGGCTCTAACTGAGAAGTAGCCACTTGATAAAACAAAGGTTGAAATTGATGATGGTTTAATTTATCAATTAAGGTTACATTAAATAATTTTGTATCAAGATGTTCAATGAATTGAATTCCAGCAAAACCACCACCAATTACTAGTATTTCCTTTTTACCTTGCATTTCATGTTCAAATATTACCGCAAAGTAGTTTATTATTTTAACTCATAAACAATTTTTTTTATTAAAATTGAATAAATCCTATGAATTTGAAATTGGATATTTTTTTAGAAAAATGCCCATTTTTAGCCAAATACAGCAATTAAACTCTAAGGGAGCAGATTGATACCAAAATTACTAATACCAAACTCTGAATTAGGTATGGTTAAACAAACCAAATGCATGCATTTTTATTGGAAATTGAAATTCGTATGTAGGAAGGATTTAAAAAAGAAACTAAAATTATCAAAAAGAATTTTTAGTCATTTAAAAATTAACCGAAAAACCTTTCAATGGCTTCCATTAAGGTCTCTTTTGCAAGCGGCTTAGGAAAATGTTCATCAAATCCTAAACCGATATATTTTTCTCTGTCGCCTTCCATCACATAACCTGTAACAGCAAAGGTTTTTGTTTGCGCATGTCTCGAATCTTCTTTCATTTTCTTTAAAATATCAACACCTGTTACGGTTTCGTCACCTAAGTTGATGTCCATTAACACTAAATCATAGGTATTATTACTTAACATGGAAAGAGCTTCAGCACTTGATTTGGCATAGGAAATATCGAATAAAGATTCAAATATTTTCTGCATCATGAAGATGTTTATATAATCATCTTCAACCATTAAAACAGAAATTCCATATTTTATGTTAGAAGATTCGGTAAGACTATTTTCTGTTTTATTTTCCATAATTTAATTCAGTGGATTTGAAAAAATTTACATTTTGTCGAAACGCAAAAACTCAACAAAGGTTACACATTATCATTAATATTTTTTACTTTTTCTTTCATCCTAATTTTTCAATATTTTACCTATATTTTCAATGATTTCATCTTTAGAAAATGGCTGTGTTAATGCTGCATCAAATTCGAGTTGGGGCAAATTATTTTCATTTTTTAATGATGGAAGAGCCACAATTTTAATGTTGTTATGAATATCTTTATTTTTGATATATTTCACTAAATCATTCGTACTTAAACCAAAATTTTCATAATCTGTATTCAGAAGTACCAAATCAACAAAATGCTCATTCATAATCTTGATTACTTCATGTGAATCTCTTGCATAGAGCATTTTAAAGTCATTTTCGAGGTATTGTTTTATCATAAAACTATTAATAAAATCACCTTCAATGAGCAATATTTTTTTTTCTGCTAGATTATCTTCAATTTTTTTGTCAACCATGTGTCAAAAATAATAGCATTATCTTTTCTTAAAATATTATTTATACCAATTCCAAATAGCAATAGATAAGTGTATTTTTGCTCATAGCCTTATTTCTTGCGTTAACAATAATCTTTTAACGCCTCAGACAAATTATTTTGCATTTCGTCAAACATCAATGAAACTCGATGAATGAAATCTTGAGTGATGGCAGACTTAACTTCCTCCACTGTTTTAATAATATAATCGAACTCACTAATTTTATATATTTGTTCAAGCCCATTCAATTCAAACTTTACCAAGAATTTTTGATTCATGTAAAACAACGTAATTTTCATTTCATTGTGAGGAATCTCGCCAATTACACGCATTTAGAGTATATTTAAGTTAAAAGTATCTTGAGGTCTTATTCCCTTTTCGGTTAACACAATATTACAGCATTCAACCAGTGGGTCATGTTCAAAAAACAATATCGTATTGTTGTTTACCCCATTATTTAGAATCTTTTCTTTTTCCGAAAGTGTAAGTAATGGTCTCGTATCATAGGCCATAATAAAAGGCAAAGGAATATGTGCCATTGATGGAAACAAATCGGCCACATATAAAATGTTGTATTGCTTATATTTAATTAATGGCAACATCATACTTTCGGTATGCCCACTAACAATTTCAGCATCAAAATAATCTGGTAAATTATTATCTACATCAAAAAACTTTAATTGTCCACTTTCTTGAATTGGTAGAATATTTTCTTTCAAAAATGATGCTTTTTCTCGTGGATTAGGATTAACAGCCCAATTCCAATGTTTACTGTGACTCCAATACACAGCATTTTTAAACGCAGGTTCAAAAAGTGTGTTAGTGCTATTTCTAACAATACTTCCGCCACAATGGTCAAAATGCAAATGTGTCAAAAATACATCTGTAATGTCTTCTTTTGCAAATCCACTTTCGGCTAATGATTTTTCTAAAGTGTAATCACCGTGCAAATAATAATGACCAAAAAATTTGCTGTCTTGTTTATTCCCCATCCCGTTGTCAATTAAAATCAGCCTATTTCCATCTTCAATTAGCAAACAACGCATAGCCCATGAACACATGTTATTTTCATCGGCAGAATTTAACTTGTTCCACATTGATTTTGGCACCACACCAAACATGGCTCCTCCATCAAGTTTAAACATACCTGCGTGTATCGAATGTAGTTTCATTTTAGTGTTATTTTAATTTATGAATTAAAAATTTATTTCAACGCATACTTGTTTGAAACTTGGTAAAGTTGATTCTTTTTGTTTGTGTTTATTAAGCTATGTTAGCGTAATTTTAAACATTAATAAGTTAATTACATGAGAGTACATTTTATTGCCATTGGTGGCAGTGCTATGCATAATTTGGCCTTAGCTATGCATAAAAAAGGCTATGTTGTAAGCGGTTCTGATGATGAGATAGCCGAGCCATCATATAGTAGATTAAAAAATGCTGGAATTTTACCCGAATCTATTGGTTGGTTTCCTGAAAAAATATCTGCTCAATTAGATGCAGTTATACTTGGAATGCATGCAAGAGAAGACAATCCAGAGCTTCAAGAAGCCAAAAACAAAGGAGTGAAAATTTTTTCATACCCTGAATATATTTACGAACAAACTAAAAATAAAATAAGGGTTGTAATTGGGGGAAGTCATGGTAAAACAACCATTACAGCTATGATTTTACATGTATTACATGCTAATAACATCAATTGCGATTACATGGTTGGAGCTCAATTAAAAGGGTTCGATACTATGGTAAAACTTTCAGAGGAGGCGAAAATTGCGGTAATTGAAGGTGATGAATACTTATCCTCTCCTATTGACCGGAGACCAAAATTTCATTTGTATCACCCCGATATTGCACTTTTAAGTGGCATTGCCTGGGATCATATTAATGTTTTTCCCACTTTCGAAAATTATGTGGACCAGTTTAAAATTTTTACTGATTTAATTTCTGAAAATGGTTCACTTATATACTGTAATGCTGATAAAATAGTAGAAAAAGTAGCCCTAAATGCAAGAAAAGACATTAAAAAATTACCGTATCATGTTCCTGAGCATGTGAATGAAAACGGAATAACATCATTACTTGTTGAAAATACCAAAATACCAATAAAAGTTTTTGGTCACCATAATTTAATGAACTTGCTTGGTGCAAAATTGGTTTGTAATGAACTAGGCATAAGTGACCCACAATTTTATAATGCGATAAAGAATTTTGAAGGTGCGGCTAAAAGGTTAGAGGTAGTTTTTCAAAACAACAATTCAGTACTTTTTAAAGATTTTGCTCATTCCCCATCAAAACTTAAAGCCACAACTGCCGCAGTGAAAAATCAATTCCCAAATAGAAAGCTAACCGCATGTATGGAGTTGCATACTTTTAGTAGTTTAAATGAAAATTTTTTACTTGAATATAAAGATGCAATGAAAGAAGCCGACAATGCCATCATTTATTTCAATCCACATACAATCGCACATAAAAAATTGAAAGAAATTACCAAAGAACAAATTATCCATGCATTTGGTAATGGAAAAAATTTGCAGGTTTTTACTGATATTGATCTCCTAAAAAATTTCCTTTATCAATTGGACATCAGTAATCAAAATATATTAATGATGAGTTCAGGAACTTTTGATGGGCTTGATTTTAAAGGCCTTGCTGAAAATTTATATAAATAATTTTAACATTGGGTGATGATCTTAATTAGAACAACCTTTAAGGTTTAAATTGCGAGCACCATAATTTTATTATTTTTACAAGCGCATTCTACAAAATATACTTTGACATATTTTTATAGGAATATTTGAATTAAGACCTTTATTTTGCAACAAATACAAATTGAATAATATAGCATATGATTTATAAATTTAGGGTACAATTTGAAGATTATGATGATGTTTATAGAGATATTGACATCCAAACGATACAAACCTTTGAAGATTTAAAAACTGCAATTTTAAACGCCATTGGATTTGACCATATTCATGAATGTACATTTTTTGTAAGTGATGATTTGTGGAGGAAAGGCAGAGATTTATCAAAGAAAAAAGATGGCACTCCAGCATCACTTTCAAAAAGAGTAATATGTGATTTTGTTGATGCGCCTCATCAACGTTTTTTATTCTTATATGACTTAAACGTACAATGGTCATTTTTAATTGAATTAATTAAAATTTCACAACCTGAGCCAAAAAACAACTATCCTCTTTGCGTAAAATCATATGGAGTTGCTCCAAGGCAATACAAAATTGTGCATGTGCCTAGCAACACCGATGATGATGATGATAATCCTACTAAAGGAAAACGCGGGAGAAAACCTGGAGCTAAAAAAGATGTTGAACCTAAAGCCATCGTTGTGGATGATGAAGATATAGATGATGATGATGTAGAAGTTGAAGAAGAAGTATCCTATGTGGAGGAAGATGAAATTGAGGAAGGATTTTCGGAAGATGGTGAAGATGAAGGTGAAAAACCAGGCGATGATGACGAATTTGGCGCTTCATTTGGCGATGGTGACGAAGAATCATTTGGAGGATTTACTGATAATACTGAAGATTACTAGCTTTCCAACATGTTTAAGACACTTGTTGTAATTGCTGGTCCAACTGCAGTAGGTAAGACTGCTTTAAGTATTGAAATTGCCAACTGCTTCAACACAGAAATTATTTCTGCCGATTCTAGGCAGTTTTATAAGGAAATTTCTATTGGAACTGCAAAGCCAACAAAAAAGGAATTAGGCCAGTGTAAACATCATTTTATTGGTAATATAAGTCTGAAAGAACAATATTCAGCAGCACAATTTGAGCATGATTCACTATCACTTTGTTCTTCACTCTTTGAGCTCCACGATTTAATTATTTTAACCGGAGGTTCAGGTTTATATATTGATGCTCTTTGCCATGGATTTGATGAAACCCCTTCATCTTCCCCAGCGGTTAGAAAAGCCTTAGACGTATTATTTAAAGAAAAAGGAATTGAAGCCTTGCAACAAAGATTAAGCACCATTGACCCCGAATATGCCGCAAAAGTTGATATAAATAACCCACAACGATTAATGAGAGCTTTGGAGATTAATGAAGTGAGCGGACAAAATATGAGCTTTTTTCAAAAAGGCCAGGCAAAACATCGTCCATTCAATATTTTAAAAATTTGCTTGACAATGAACAGAGCAATGTTATATGAACGCATTAACAAAAGAGTAGACAAAATGATAAAAGAAGGTTTAGAAGATGAGGCTTTGGCTTGGTATCATTTAAAAAATTTAAACGCACTTCAAACTGTGGGTTACAAAGAATTTTTTGACTATTTTGAAGGAAAAATGAGTTATGTTGATACGGTTGAAAAAATTAAGCAAAACTCTCGAAACTACGCAAAACGTCAACTTACTTGGTTTAAACGTGATAAATTATACCATTGGTTTGATGTAGATTTAGACAAGAAAAACATCATCCCTTTTATCCAAGAAAGGCTAAGAACTTATTGATAGTGAAATTATCTAAAACATTTTTAAATTTTTGGAACAAATATTTTACCGATTATGGTAAAATAGAAAAGGCTGTAGTTAACGTAATTGTTGCAGAGTTTTTTATTCAATTAATAAATGTTGCTTTTTTAAGTATCCAGCTAATTTACATGCAAAAATGCGGTTATAGTGATTATGAAAGTGCTGGCTATATCTCTTTTCGATTTTTGGGCGTGTTGCTTTTGGCTGTTCCTATGGGAATGTACTTAAAAGGGCGAAAAATAAAACCACTTTTTATTTTATCCTGTATTGTAGTTCCAACAGCTTCGGTGCTTATAATACTGGGCACCATGTATCATTGGAACAATTGGTTGTACCTGTTTCAATTATTATGGGGAATGGGTTTCACATTTATACAAATACCTGTTTTACCATATATTTTACGTAATAGTGCTATAGCAAATCAAACTGGCGCCATTTCACTCAGTTATTCAACATATAGTTTTGGTGGTATTGCCAGTGGTTTAATCATTTGGGGACTTTATTTCATTAATCCAATACTATTTAATGAAAGAAACATATTATTGATGCTAGCTTTTAGTGGTTTTTTCAGTTTATATTTTTTATTCCGTATAAAAATTGAGGAACACCTTCCTGAATATGAAGGCAAAAGAATTGATATCAGAAAATTGGATTGGTATATCATTATTAAAGCGCTCATTCCTACTTTAATTATTGCTGTAGGTGCAGGTTTAACTATTCCTTTTATCAGCATATTCTTTTTCAATATTCATCATTTAGGGACCGACCAATTTTCATTACTTAACAGTTTGGCCTCAATTTTTGTTGCATTTGCTGCCATGCTTGTACCCTATGTTAAAAAATCGGTGGGTTACAAATTAGCAATACCAACTACACAATCGTTTGCTGTGCTTGCACTTGTTTTGTTAGCTACAACACAATTTTATGCTAATTTACCTATTGCAGTTTATTTGGCTATGTTTTGTTTTTTGCTTCGGCAGCCATTAATGAATATGGCGGGACCAATGACCTCTGAATTAGTGATGAACTATGTAGGTAAAAGAAATCAAGAAATGGTTAGTGCATTAACAGCAGCTATTTGGAGCGGTAGCTGGTTTATTAGTTCAGTAATATTCAAAGTGCTTCGTCAATCTGGTATTCCATATGTGTACATATTTTTGATTACTGCTGGATTATATGCCTTAGGCGTTGTATGGTACTATGCCTTAATTATAGATTATACAAAAAGAGAAAAGGCAGGTTTGATATAATGATATTGTTTATATAACAAGTATATTTTTAGCTTTGCAAAGTTTAAATCTAATTTGGTAATGAATAAAATATTAATAGCAAATAGAGGTGAAATCGCCCTACGAGTAATGAGAAGTTGTCGTGAAATGGGTATCAAAACAGTAGCAGTTTATAGTGAAGCCGATCGTAATTCGCCACATGTAAAATATGCTGATGAGGCAGTATGTATTGGACCTCCAGCTTCTTCACAAAGTTATTTGGATGGCAAAAAAATAATTGATGTCTGTAAAAAATTAGGAGTAGATGGTATTCACCCGGGATATGGTTTTTTATCAGAAAATGCCAAGTTTGCTACCATGGTAAAAGAAGCTGGACTTACTTTCATTGGCCCTTCAGCTGAGTCGATGGAGGTGATGGGTGATAAATTAAGTGCCAAAGCTGCTGCAAAAAAATACAACATACCTATGGTGCCAGGCACCGATGGCGCTATAGATGATATTGAGGTCGCAAAAAAAACAGCCATAGAAGTGGGTTTCCCTATCTTAGTTAAAGCATCAGCAGGTGGAGGAGGAAAAGGAATGCGAATTGTTGAACGTTTGGAAGATTTTGAAGAGCAAATGAAATTAGCTGTGAGCGAAGCTACTTCGGCATTTGGAAATGGAGCGGTTTTTATTGAAAGATATGTTGCTGGTCCTCGCCATATTGAAATTCAAGTACTTGGCGACACACATGGCAATATAGTATATTTGTTTGAACGTGAATGTTCGGTACAACGCAGACATCAAAAGGTGGTTGAAGAGGCTCCATCAAGTGTGTTGACACCAGAAATTAGAAAAGCAATGGGTGAATGTGCTGTAAATGTAGCTAAGGCATGCGATTACGTAGGCGCTGGAACTGTCGAGTTTTTATTGGATGAAAACAAGAACTTTTATTTCTTGGAAATGAATACTCGCTTGCAAGTAGAACATCCTGTTACGGAGCAAATAACTGGCCTTGATTTAGTGAAAGAACAAATTAAAATTGCACGTGGTGAAAAACTAGGGTATAACCAAGCAGACCTACAAATAAAAGGACATAGCATTGAAGTTAGGGTTTATGCCGAAGATCCACAAAATAACTTTTTGCCTGACATTGGCACCTTAAATACCTACAAAACCCCACAAGGACTGGGTGTAAGAGTGGATGATGGTTTTGAAGAAGGCATGCAAATTCCAATTTATTATGACCCAATGATTGCAAAACTCATCACATTTGGTAAAGATCGTGAAGAAGCAAGAATGAGAATGATTAGAGCTATTAATGATTATCAGATATCTGGAGTTGAAACAACCTTGCCTTTTTGCAACTTTGTAATGCAACATGATGCTTTTATTTCTGGAAACTTTGACACACATTTTGTTAAGCACTATTTTAATGCAGAAAGTTTAAAACCAATAATGTCGAAAGAAGAAGAAGAAATTGCAGCCCTTGCTGCTGCTATTGCTTTGCAAGAACAAAACGAAGAAAAAGTTATTCATGAATCAAAACACGAAAATAATAGTTGGAAAATGAATAGGAAAACCTTTATGAAAGGATAAATTTTAATAAGAAGCTCATGGTTCTTCTAAAGGTATTATCAATCTTGCGTCAAAATTCAAGCATACAATTTTATAAGTGACAAAAATTACCGTAATCATAGTTAACTATAATGTAGCCTACTTTTTGGAGCAGTGCCTACATTCGGTAAAAAAAGCTTTGCATCATGTGCAGGGTGAAGTGATTGTTGTTGATAATAACTCGGTTGATGGTTCTGTTGCCATGGTGCAACATAAGTTTCCTGAGTTTAAAATGATTGCCAACAAACAAAATACAGGCTTTTCATTTGCTAATAATCAGGCGCTAAAAATTGCCCATGGCGAATATTGTTTGTTATTGAATCCTGATACCGTTGTGGAGGAAGATACTTTTAAAAAAGTGGTCGACTTTATGGATGCACATCCTGATGCAGGTGGATTAGGTGTAAAGATGATTGATGGCAAAGGTAATTTTTTACCTGAATCGAAAAGAGGTTTACCAACCCCATCTGTTGCATCAACATAAAAGCACCTGAAAGTATTTCTACTTCATGTG
>DAORKI010000036.1:0-29009 GCA_035439485.1 Bacteroidia bacterium | reverse complement strand
ATTATTTAGGAAATCCAATAGACCTATAGGAATTGGACTTTTTGAGGGACGACTATTTATTTTTAGTTGGACTAAAAAACCAATGCGGTTGGTATAACTTCTTTATTACAGAAAGTTCAAGCTTAAACATGGTAAGTGCGAACTCATATATTTGTGATTTCACTCTACATGTTAACTTACTTCTCTTACTATTACTGCTTAATTTAAAGAGTTAATTCTCAACCTATTCCTAAGGCTTCAATTTAAATTACTCCAAGCCTAATAAATATAATCGTGCTTTAACATTCGCTATTTCTTCACTTGAAATGTACAATTCTTTATTGCTTTTAAAAACAATACCTTCCATTTGTCCAGCTTGTGCATAAGCACCTAAACTAATATTTTTCGATTTTCCATTAAAAAAATTATCGTTGGTAAATCCATCAAATGTCCATAAAAAACAGTCCGACTTTTTTTTATACCCAACTAAAGCAATCTTTGTTCCATTAGGGCTAATATCAGCACCAGTAATGCGACCACCAACTTCGAAGCTTCCAATAAATTTTGCCACATGTTTTCCAGGAGTATCGGGCAGTACATATAAATTAGTTTTATCATCTAATCTGTTTTTCGTAAATAAATACAGCTTATGATTGTACCATAATATGGCTTCACAATCAAAATTATGTTTTTTTGAAATATCAAATTCAATTTGATCAGCATAGGTAAATTCTATAGCGCCAATAGATTGAATTTCATTATTAGCTGTATTTATATCTTTTTTTGGTAGTATATAAATGGCTAAATTTTTACGTTCTCCTTCATTGTTTCCAATATCAGCAATAAATATATTTTCATCGCTTTGGGCCAAATCTTCCCAATCATGATTTTCAATATTCTTTACATCTAAGGTATGAACTATTTGACCCGAAGCGCTATTCAACAAAAACAATTGGTTAGAGCGCCCTTTATCATTATGAGTTATCAATAAATCATTTAACAAGAGCAGTCCAGAGGTTTCTTTAACCTTCACATTAAGTTCGGCAATTAATTTTAAATAGCTTGTGGAGTGCTGCACAAAATTGGGCTGCGTTTCTGCACTCTTGTTGTTTACATCCTTGTTATCTTGCCCTGAACAAGAATTAAACCACAACAGAATTACTATATAAAATACATGACGATAAATATTATAGAACCACATTTCAAACTTATTATACTTCATCAAAAAACACATTTACTTTAGTTACTCCTTCTAGGTTATTTAATTCCGATGCAAATATTCCTGCCTTATTCATATTTTTTAATATCACATAATATGAATACTCCGTAAGTTGAGCATCTGTTTCACCAATTTTTTTTATGTTAATGAGCTTATGCTTTTTACAATAGTTGGAAAGAGTTTTATGCAATGCAACTTCTGGCTGCACAGCACTATTAAAAATTATTTGTACTAAATATTCTCTTCGAACCTTAGCATTTTCGTTCAAAAATGATGCCAAATAAATAACAGTGCCAATAAAAAATGTGCCTGTTAATGCTATGGCAAAAGCGCCCGAACCACAGGCTAATCCAATTGCTAAAGCAAAAAATATAAACATAATATCTTGGGTATCTTTAACAGCAGTTCTGAATCTTATTATTGACATTGCACCTACTAATCCAAATGCTCTTGCTAAATTATTTCCAATAACCATAATTACCATGGCAGTAATTAAAGTAAGCATGATAATTGAAACTACATAGCCTGATGAATAGCTAATTCCTTTATATGTTGCTCTGTACAAAACAGCAACAATTACCCCGCAAAAAAGTGCAACCAACAAGTTGGCCAATGCCTCTGCAGGGCTTAACGAAAACATAAATATATCCTGAAACTGAGTATCCACTTTGTTAAAATATTCGTTGATTTAATGTTGAAATTTCTAAATGTTGAAAAGCTGAAGCGTATTTTGATAAGGCTTCATGCTTTATTTCAAATTCCTGTATAATTGATTTGCACCATGAAGGCATGCCGCCTTCAAAATATTTAATCTCTAAAATAAATGCATCCTTCCAAACGTAAGTTAAACCTTCATTGGTAAACAACTCACTTAAATGAGGAAAAACTGCTGCTCTTATATTTTTGTCAAATGTAATCCTTACTCCTGGGTCGAACTTACCATGGTATGGTTCACGGTCATAAACCACAAGATTTACAGGGCGTTGTGCTTCACGGTGTAAATGATATAAAAATCGTGCGGCATCTTCTTTCATATGTTCGCTTGACTTCCCTATGGAACGCTTTAGTTCGCCTGTTTCAAGAGTCTTTTCCAATAAATCGTATAAGGTGATTGCCCTATTTTTAGCAATTCTGTTTCCCAATTTTCTTTTAATTTCTAAAAAAACTTCACAACCCGAAAAATAACTATTATAGCCTCTAATACGTAATTTTAATCGATTTTCGAGACCCTCATTTTTTTCACTCAAAGAATCAAAATGTGGGGTATCAAAATAAATACTTCTAACCGTGTATTCCGATTTTAGTTCAGTTGAATCTGCATTTAAATCGGGTACTAAAAATGGCATAAATCGTTTTCGCATTGGCTCCAAAAATTCATTGTTAACCAAGTATTTTCTTTCGTACCTCAGTTTCATTGGATTCCCATAGCAGGTTTAAAAATTCTTAAAAAATAATCCTTAATAGTAACTTTAGGACACATGATATCCACTTCAGCCATAGTTCCAGGCATTATATTATCCTTAAAAGGCCAAATTCCGGTGGCATAAAACGACTGTCGTCTATCAATAATTTTCACACTATTATCAATTCCAACAATGCTTCCAAGATGATCATTAAAATTAATTGTGTCAGCAATACTAACAAAGTCCCTTTCTTTTAGTTGAATAGGTATAACACCAACCCAATGTGATGTATCGCCAATTGCAATTACATTTTCACCTATTTCATTTTCACGCTGCAATAATATCATGCCTGACATAGGCGTTGTAAAAGTAAAATATGCCAAACGGTCGCTTACTTGTTTTATCTGCAGTTCTAAATTGGCTATCTTAGCTGCCACTAAATGAGCTTGTTCCTTTTTCTCCCCAGTGGTTATCGACATGTAGCGTGCTTCAGCCACACCAACTTCAATTTCCTTCACTTTTAATTTATTTAATTCGATATCATATTCTTGCTGTGGAATAACACTATCTTTAAATAATAATGTGCTCCTTTTTAATAATTTTTTCTGAATATCCAATTGTTCTTTAGCCAATTCTAGCTGCTCTTTAGCAGTTTTTACATCTTCTGGTTTTTGCCCTGTGGTGTAAAAATCAAATTCAGCTTTCATTATACCAAGTTCACCTTTCAATTGAATCAAATTTCTTTGCTCTTCATTACTCACAATCCATCCTATGGTATCGCCAATGGTCACATATTTTTGATTTATCAGTTTTGGATTTAATAAAAATTGAACCACATCTCCTCGTTGAAACTCTGTTACTCCATAACTTTTAACAACACCTCTTATATTGTCTTTAAAAGAAGAAATCAAATTCCCATCGACAGTTCTAACTAAGTTAAATTCCGATGCAGGCATAAATACAGCTCTTGATCTTATGGTATATGGAATTTTTATCTTAAATGATGCAACAATAATTATTGCAATAAAAATGATAATCGAAGATACAATCCAAATTCGTTTGCTATTCATATTAGCGTTTAACTTTTTTAAAAGTGTGCAAATTAACTATTTAATAACAATTAAGTAACGATTTATAAAATAATTCGATGTAAATGTGAAAAATGTTTACTATTAAGGTGCTTTTTATAGGTGAAAAGACAATTTTTATAGGTAATGCATATAGTTTCAGTTTTATACCTAAAATTAAAAAAGCTAAACCGAATCAATTAATTTTAAAATTTAAAAGCTCTATTATGTGAATTAATATCAATTAAATTACATTTACACATTAAATATTATACAATGAAGCGATTTATTATCCTATTACAATTTATTATTTATGTCAATTTTTATGCATACAGTCAACAAAATTTCCCAAAAAATGGGATTACTAACGAAAAAAAATTAACTTTTGCATTTACAAATGCAAAAATATTTGTTGATTATAAAACAGTACTAGAAAAATCGACACTACTCATTCAAGATGATAAAATTATTGATGTTGGACCTACCGTTATCATTCCCAAAGAAGCGGTAATCATTGATTTACAAGGAAAAACAATTTATCCTTCGTTTATAGATATGTACACTGATTACGGAATTGCTGCTACCGAAAAGGTTAAGCCCAAAGATGGCCCTCAGTATGAATCATCAATTAAGGGTGCTTATGGTTGGAATGAATCAATTAAGGCTGATTACAACGCTGCAGCTAATTATATTATTGACACTAAAGCTGCCGAAGCATTCCGTAAGGCAGGATTTGGCACCGTGGTTACTATGCGAAAAGATGGAATTTGTAGAGGTACAGCCACCTTGGTTACTCTTATTGATGAAAACCACAATAAGTCAATGATAAAAGAAAAGGTTGGCGCTTGTTATTCTTTTAAAAAAGGGACGAGTCAGCAACAATATCCTTCAAGTTTAATGGGAGCCATTGCCTTAATTCGCCAAACATCCTATGATGCTAAATGGTACGCATCAGCAACAAGCAAAGAAAAAAATATTAGTTTAGAAGCTTGGAATGATTTACAAAAATTGCCTCAACTTTTTGAATCAGATGACAAATTAAACACATTACGAATTGCTAAAATTGGCGATGAGTTTAATGTAAATTATATTATAAAAACTGGAGGTAACGAATATCAGCGTTTAGATGATATCAAGGCATTAAAATGTAAGTTTATTCTTCCACTTAATTTCCCTGATGTTTTTGATTTAAGCGATCCTTACGATGCATTTAATGTTTCACTAGCTACGCTTAAAGAGTGGGAATTGGCTCCCAAAAACCCTGTGTTTTTCGAAAAGGCAGGAATAGATTTTGCTCTTACATTAGACGGGTTAAAAGATAAATCAAGCTTTTTTAAACAAATTCAAAAGGCAATAAAACATGGATTATCAGAACAGCAGGCACTTAAAGCATTAACATTTACACCTGCTAATTTTCTACAAATAAGCGACATTACAGGCGCTTTAAGAAAAGGAATGTTAGCTAATTTTATTATTAGCGAAGGAAATGTATTCGAAAAGGAAAATGTGATTTATGAAAACTGGATACAAGGAAATAAATATGTGATAAAAAGTATCAATGAGAAAGATATAAGAGGCAAATACAGTTTTGCTATAAATAATAAGAATTACCAACTTAAAATAATCGGTAAAGAAAACGACTTAAAATTTGAAGTATTAAAAGATACTATCAAATTAAAATCGAATGGCAAATTCAGCAAAAATGAACTTAATTTATCTTTTGAAGCTAGCAAAAAAGAAAAAGGCCCTACTTTTAAAATAGTTGCCATACATCAAGAAAATAAATTCATAGGAAATGTGCAATTACTAGAGGGAAATTGGCAAACATTTAATGCAAGTTTTATCGAAAAGTTAAACGATGAAATTAAAAAAGATAGTGCAAAAGTAAATATAGAAACAGGCGAGATAATTTATCCGTTTTGTGCCTATGGTTCAAGTAAATTACCAACTTCCGAAGAGGTGTTATTAAAAAATGCTACACTATGGACTAATGAAAAAGAAGGTATTTTGAATGAAACAGACATATTAATTAATGGAGGAAAAATTGTAAAAATTGGAAAAGGATTGCAAAGCACCACTGCAAAAATTATTGATGCTACAGGTAAACACATCACAGCAGGAATAATTGATGAACACTCGCATATTGCCGCCACTGGTAATGTAAATGAAGGATCGCATTCTAACAGTGCCGAAGTGAGAATTGCCGATATCATTGATTGCGATGATGTAAATATTTATAGACAGTTAGCAGGTGGGGTTACCACTTCACATATACTGCATGGATCAGCCAACGCTATAGGTGGGCAAACCCAATTAATTAAATTGCGTTGGGGTAAAAATCCTGAACAAATGAAATTTGAAGGAGCTGATGGTTTTATAAAATTTGCTTTAGGTGAAAATGTTAAACAAACCAATTGGGGTGACAGGTATACAATAAGGTACCCTCAAACAAGAATGGGAGTTGAGCAAATTTATATGGATGCCTTTACACGTGCCAAAGAATATGAAGCAATTTTAAAAAATTCATTAAAAGTACCTGTAAGAAAAGACTTACAACTAGATGCAATGTTAGAAATAATAAATAAGAAACGTTTCATTACATGTCATTCTTATCAGCAATCGGAAATCAACATGTTGATGCATGTTGCCGACAGTTTTAAATTCAAAATAAACACATTTACCCATATTTTAGAAGGCTATAAAGTAGCAGATAAAATGAAGAAACACGGTGTTGGAGCATCTACCTTTTCGGATTGGTGGGCATATAAATATGAAGTAATTGAAGCTATTCCTTACAACGGTGCGATACTAAATCAACTTGAGGTGATTACTGCATACAATTCTGATGATGCTGAAATGGCAAGAAGATTAAACCAAGAGGCCGCAAAGGCGGTTAAATATGGCAATGTAAGCGAAGAAGATGCTTTAAAATTTGTTACATTAAACCCTGCTAAGTTATTGCACATTGATCAGAGAGTAGGTAGTTTAAAAGAAGGCAAGGATGCAGATATAGTGCTTTGGAGCGATCATCCGCTTTCTATTTATGCAAAAGCTTTACAAACTTATGTAGATGGGATTTGTTATTTTGATGTTGATAAAGACCAAGCCTTACAAAAAGAGGTGGTTAAAGAAAAAAGTAGATTAATCCAGAAAATGCAAAGTGAAAAAGAAAATAATGATTCAGCTAAAAAACCTATATTAAAAAAGAAACAGCTTCAGCATTGCAACGAGTATGAGTTAATGCCTCATGAAGTTGAATAATCCTAAAAAAAGCAAGAATGATACATATAAATAACAAAAAAATAATTTCACTTTTTACGTTTTGTAACATAGCATTTTCAGTAGTTTCATTTTCACAAAATCCAACTCCTGCCAAAGCTCAAAGTAAATCAATACTTATTAACGGTGCTACCATTCATGATGGAATAAATGGTGTTTACAAGGATGCCTCCATAGGATTAAAAAATGGAAAAATTGCCTATTTATCTTATATCAAAAACACCGAAGATAAAATAATTTGGGATACTATCATAGATGCAAAAGGGAAGCAGGTTTATCCAGGCATTATTGCTTTGAACACCAATATTGGCCTTAGCGAAATTGAAGCAATCAGAGCAATGAACGATTATGCAGAGGTGGGCAATAATAATCCTAGTGCCAGAGCCATTATTGCCTACAATACTGATAGTAAGGTTACACCAACTGTGCGATCCAATGGCATATTAATGGCTCAAATTACGCCTCAAGGTGGAATTATAAGTGGTAATTCATCTGTGGTAAATTTAGATGCTTGGAATTGGGAAGACGCTGCTTATAAAACTGACGAAGGAATTCATATTAATTGGCCTTCAATGCATGTTTATCATGGAAACGGCAATGAGCAAGAGGATTTTGAAAAAAAACAGAAGGAAAGAATTGCCAAAGAAATTGAACAAATTGAAAAAATTTTTTCTGAAGCCTTTGCTTATCAATTAAATCCAAATCCAGTATCAAAGAATTTGAATTTGGAGGCACTTAGAGGAATATTTAATGGCTCTAAAAATTTATACATTCATGCCGATTACGTAAAAGAAATTATTTCAGCTATAAATTTATGTAATAAATATAAACTAAAATTTACATTAGTAGGTGGCGCTGATGCAGCCATGGTAATTAATTTGCTGCAATCAAATAATGTAAATGTAATTCTTGGCAGAACACATTCCTTACCTTCAAGAGATGAAGATGCAGTTGATGCTCCATTCACTTTACCAAAAAAACTTTACGATGCAGGCATACAATTTGCACTCAGTTGTGATGGATTTTGGCAAGTACGGAATTTACCATTTATTGCTGGAACTGCTGCGGCCTATGGACTAGGTAATGAGTCTGCTTTAAGCGCAATTACTATTCAGCCTGCCAAAATATTAGGAATTGACAAAAATGTTGGATCTATTGAACTGGGTAAAGATGCCACAGTGCTAATTTGTGAAGGCAATATTTTTGATATGAAAAGTAGTAATATAAGCAGCGCCTTTATTCAAGGTAGAAATATTGATTTAGATAATATTCAACACCAATTATACCAGAAATACAAAATCAAATACGGAATTAAATAACTATGGATAACATACTGAAATTGCCCATTGTTGAATATATTCAGACTTTTTTAAGTTTACAAGCAGATGCATACAGCGCTTATTTAAAACAAGATATAAAAAAGTTAAACCCATTAGTTGATAAACTCAACGCATTTGGTACTCAGCACTTGCAAGATCAATTTGGGGTTTCATATCAAAAAAAAGCCGATGACGATATTGCCGCCTTTTATGAAAACGAAGATGTGACTTGTACTCCTGCCCTACTCTTTATGATTAAAAAGTATAATTATTTTCAATTTGGGAAGGTATATCGTGCATATGTGTCAGCCATTAATCCTCATAAAAAAAGCTTTTCTAAATGCTATTTTATTATCCAAAACAAGGAAAAATTTAGTATTATTGCTCAATACTCCTTTATTGAAAATCGCAGAAAACATCAGCCCGAATGGGAAAACAATGGTGGAGAAGATATAACTATATCACGACTTGGTAAAGCAATTGAAACTATAAAATTAACGCCACCAATAGATGATGAACACCATTTAAAAGAGTATGAAATTTGATTTTAATTAAAATCAGGATAAAGCAAATATTGTTTCCTAATTTTTTTAAACTTCTCAATATCTTCATACCAAGAGGCTCTAATTTCCTTGGCCGTGTAACCTTGTTTTATTTGTGCTTGTAGTATGTCATTTCCTGCTAATTTTTTAAAGAATGAATTAAAAAATAGTTTTTGATCAGGAAAGTTTTTGAAGGCATTAATAATAATATCAAGTTGAATTCCTTGGGAAATTGAATCAATTACGTCATTGTTTCCACTTAAATCAAATCCAAAACAAAGCTCATTAACTAGAGGTGGATTTACTGCACCCGGTAAACTTTTAGGCACAAATGAAGTTTCACTATTCATTAAAAGTGGATGCCCATATTGTTGAAATGGTTTACTGGTACCGCGTCCAACGCTTATAACTGTACCCTCAAAAAAACATAATGTTGGATATAAATAAATTGCTCTTTGATTTGGTAAATTTGGTGAAGGGCTAATTGGCAATTTGTAATGGCTTTGATGTGAATAACCTTGGCAAGGAATTATGGTTAACTTACAATGCAAATTCTCACCTAACCAATTTTCTCCATTAATCATTTGGGCATATTCCCCAATGGTCATTCCATAAACCACTGGTACCTTGTGCATGCCAACAAAGGAAGCAAATGAATCCTGTAAAACTGGTCCATCAATATAATATCCATTAGGGTTTGGCCTATCTAAAACAATTAAAGGAATATTTTGCTCAGCACAAGCTTGCATTACATAATGTAGCGTACTGATGTATGTATAAAATCGCACCCCAACATCCTGTATATCAAATAGCATGATATCAATACCCTGAAGATCTTCTACCTTCGGTTTTTTATTGGTTCCGTACAACGATTTTACTTCTAAAGAAGTTTTAGAATCAATATCATCAGCAATCTTCTCTCCGGCACTTGCTGTGCCTCTAAAACCATGTTCAGGCGCAAAAACCTTTTTCACTATAATGCCTAATTTTAATAAAGAATCAACTAAATGGGTTTGATGAATAACAGAAGTTTGGTTGCCAACAATTGCAATATTTTTTTCGCTTAATAAATGCAAGTAAGAGGCTGTTCTTTCAGCGCCAGTAATTATTACTTCCTGAGCATTCAAGCTATATATAGAACATAAACTACATATGAAAACAATAATCCATCGAATTACTTTCATTTTAAACATTTTTCATAAATATGAATTAAAAATAGACGCCAATAAATTTACCTCAATGTTAAGGATTTATTATGTTTTGCAATAATACTATTCATAAATATATCTTTGTATTTTGAAAGAAAAAAAGTTATGGATAAAAATATTAAAAAAGACCTTGAGCAAATGCTCATTAAGGAAACAGAAAAAATTTTACATAAGGTAGATCCTGCTTCAACAGTCATATTTTCAAAGCATATTAAAAACTATTGCAAAGATTTGGCCAAAAAGTTTTTAAAAACGCAAAGAAAATTTCAAAAACAAATGGAAGTAATTTCATCTGCATCAGTAAATATCCAACCAAATACTGTTAAAAATCCTCTTGAAAATAGCCAAATTAAGCCTATAACAAGAACTTCTAAAACTGTTATTGAAAGTAAAAAAGAGGTTCAAGTTAAGGCGGTACCTACTAAAAAAAACACAGTAAAAAAAACACGTAAAGGAAATAACTTAATTAATGCCGCCACTGTTCAAAAAAAGGCTAAGGCTAGGGTAGTCAAATCCGTTCAAAATTCAATCAAAAAGTAGTAAAATAATTTATGAAGGTAACACTGATCAATAGAGATATAAGTTGGTTATCATTTAATGCAAGGGTATTGCAGGAAGCTGCTGATAAATCTTTACCACTCATCAATAGAATCAAGTTTTTAGGCATTTTTTCTAATAATCTAGATGAATTTTTTAGAGTTCGAGTTGGAACTTACAAAAGAATGATTAATTTAGGGAAGGACGCCAAGTCATACATGGGTGAAAATCCCACCAAAGTGCTGCATAAAATACAAAATATAGTTGTAGCCCATCAAAAGGAATTTGATCGCATTTATGCAGAAATATTATATGAGCTCAAAAAGAAAAATGTTTTTATTGTTGATGAAAAATCTTTGAATAAAACTCAAGGTGAATTTGTAAAAAGCTACTTTAAAGAAAAGGTAAGACCGCTGCTCGTGCCTATCATGATTCAACATACATCTAAACTTCCTTCATTAAGAGACAAATCAATTTATTTAGCAGTAAAGCTTTCCCATAAAATTAAAAATAAAGATTCAAGGTATGCTTTAATACAAGTTCCTGACGATTTACCTAGATTTGTTGAATTACCTGAGTTGCAAACAAAAAAAGGAAATTATATTATTTTGCTTGATGATGTAATTAGGTATTGCTTAGAAGATATTTTCTTTGTATTTAACTATGATACTTATGGCGCCTACACTATAAAACTTACCCGAGATGCCGAATTAGATATTGACAGCGACTTATCAAAAAGCATTACAGAAAAAATTTCAAGAAGCCTTAAGCAAAGAAAAATAGGTGATCCTGTTAGATTGGTCTATGATCATGAAATACCCAAGGACATGCTTAATTTTTTAATTAAAAGCATGAAAATTGATAAGAATCAAGCCCTACTCCCAGGAGGTCGATATCATAATTTCAAGGATTTCATGCAGTTTCCTAAGGTAGGTGATTCAACTTTAACTAGCCCAGCATTGCCTGTTATTGAACATCCTAGGCTTCAAGGAAACAAAAGTATGTTTGAAATTTTAAAAAAGGAAGATATATTGCTTACTTTTCCTTACCAAAGTTTTGATCACATCATTGACTTTTTACGCGAAGCAGCCATTGATCCAGCTGTAGTCTCCATAAAAATCACCTTGTATCGGGTTGCAAAAAACTCAAAAATAATTAACGCATTGGTGAACGCCTTGCAAAATGGTAAGGCTGTTACAGTAGTGGTTGAATTGCAAGCAAGATTTGATGAACAAGCCAATCTTAATGTTGCCAATAAATTACAAGATGAGGGCGCCACCTTAATATATGGAGTACAAGGGTTGAAAGTACATTCAAAATTAATATATATTACAAGAAAAGAAGGAACAAAAACAATGTCATATGCCCATGTTGGCACTGGTAATTTTAATGAATCAACAGCAAAAATTTACAGTGATTTTAGTTTATTAACAAGCGATATTAGAATTACAAGCGAAATTGAAAAAGTGTTTCATTTTTTGAAGAATAATTACAAAACAGGCACATATAAAAATTTATTGGTTGCCCCGTTTTTCATGCGTAATAAGTTGTTTAAATTAATACAAAATGAAATTAAGAATGCAAAAGCAAGAAAAACAGCAATAATTCAACTAAAATTAAATAGTTTAACCGATGAAGAAATTATAAAAAAATTATATGCTGCAAGCAACGCAGGCGTTAAAATTCAATTGATTATAAGAGGAATATGTTCTTTAGTGCCAGGTGTAAAAGGGATGAGTGAAAATATTGAAGCCATTAGTTTGGTTGATCAGTTTTTAGAACATGCACGTTGTATGATATTTCACAATGGTGGTAAAGAATTAGTTTATATTTCTTCGGCCGATTTTATGATAAGGAATTTAGATTTCAGAACAGAAGTGGCTTGTCCTATTTATAACATTTCATTACAAAAAGAAATAAAAAAAATTTTTGATTTGCAATGGAATGGAAGTACAAAAGTAAGATTGCTCAATGAGAAGCAAGATAACCCATATCGTCAGGCTCCAGATGGAATTAAAAGAAGAGCTCAGCATGAAATTTATAAATATTTTGCAGAAAAGAAGTAATTGAATGCACAGTGACTCTGAACTCAAATAAAAATCCTCAAATCGTTCAAACAAAAGATGGCTCGCACACCATTTATTTACCATTGCTTAATGAACAATACCACTCCTTAAATGGTGCTTTTCAAGAAAGCAATATTGTTTACATTCAAAATGGATTAAATCAACTTCAACTTCCCCATGTCAAAATTTTGGAGATTGGTTTTGGTACAGGTTTGAACTGCCTATTGAGTTTTATAGCCTTGCAAAATTCTACCATTATTAAGACAATTGATTACCATGCAGTAGAGCCTTTTCCAATAGAAAATAATATAATAGAACAGCTCAATTATTCTCAACTATTTGGCACTATTGATGTGAAAGATTTTTTCAACCAAATACATCATGGTACTGAGATTCATGAAAAAAAGATAGTAGCAAATTTTAATTTCAATAAGTATTTGCAAAGTATTCAAGACTTTAAAGGAATTTTAAACAGCTTTGATTTAATTTATTATGATGCCTTTGGTCCTGCTGTACAGCCAGAAATGTGGACAGTTGATGTTTTTGAAAGAATGCATTCATTGCTAAAGTCAAATGGGATTTTAGTTACTTATTGCGCCAAGGGTGAAGTAAAAAGAAGTCTAAAATCTGTTGGGTTTATGCTAGAAAATTTGCCTGGGCCACCTGGTAAAAGAGAGGTAACTAGGGCAATTAAGAGATAGATAATCATACTTTCAGTTCCATAAATATAAGTCCTTAACAATACTGCTCATAAACTTGAATTAATTAATGTTTGAATAATCTACACAAATTGTTACATTTGAGTTGATTACTATCAGAATATTTTAATGCACTATTTCAAATATTTATTTGCTTGTATACCTTCTCTTTTATGCCTTTTAGGTAATTTTTATGGTGGTGTAACTACAATTTTTAACATCCTATTTTCCATGATATTACTTCCTATGATGGAATGGTATTTACCAAACAAATCTGAAGAGAATAATGAAAATGAAGACGATTTTATACCTGTATTAATTCTTATATTATTGAGTCTTTTGCACCTTTTTGTTACAGTAAGTTTAATATTAGGAATACTTAATCATAGGTTATCTGGAATTTATATTTTACTAGCCGCAATTTCATCAGGAATAAATGCTGGAACAAATGGAATTGTTGTAGCTCATGAGCTTATTCATAGGAAAGAATTAATTTTAAGAGCTTTAGGAATATTGAATCTATTACAAGTTAATTATGGGCATTTTTACATTGAGCATATTAAAGGGCACCATAAATATGTTGGTACAGAAGCCGATCCAGCCACTGCTAAGTATAATGAAAGTTTGTATAGATTTATTTTAAGAACTGTTCCAGGGCAGTTTATCAGCGCAATTCAAATCGAAAAAAAACGCTTGTATAACAAAAATTCAAGTCAATTTAAAAATTTTGTTTTATTTATTTCAATCATAGAGGTGTTTATTATGTTTATGCTATTATACCTATTTGGATTAAAAGCATTATTGGCAATTTTATTTTACAGCACTGTTGCCATCTTTTTACTCGAATACGTGAATTACATTGAGCATTATGGTTTGGTAAGAAATGAAACAAAAAAATTTGAAGCTCATCACGCATGGCAAAGCAATAAAATCACCAGTAGACTGGGATTAATTGAGCTTTCGCGCCATGCCGATCATCATATAAAGGCTTCCAAGCCCTATCATACTTTGAACACATATGAAGGCCATTTTTTACCTTCTGGCTATTATGGCATGTTTTACATTGCATTAATACCGAAATGGTGGTTCAAAACTATTAACCCAATTATTAATGCGAATAAAAATAAATTTAATTAATTTTGAATCATAAAACATACATATGCCTTCATTTGATATTGTTAATAAAGTTGATGTTCAAACCTTGGACAATGCAATAAACGTTGCACGTAAGGATATTTCAAGCAGGTACGATTTTAAAGGTTCAAAAAGTAGTATTGAACTTGATAAAAAATTACTAAACATTCACATTCTAACAGAAAGTGAAATGAGAATTGAAGCTATAGAAGATACAATCAGAAATAGAATGATAAAGCAAGGGCTCAATCCTTTGGCACTTGACTTTGGCAAGGAGCAATATGCCTCAGGAAACCTTTTAAAAAAAGACATAAAAATAAAACAAGGTATTGATAAAGAAACAGCAAAAAAAATTGTGAAGCACATTAAAGATTTAAAGCTTAAAGTAGAGGCACAAATTATGGATGAACAAGTGCGTGTTTCTGGTAAAAAAATAGATGAACTTCAAGCTGTTATTGGCAGTGTTAGAGCTGCTAATTTTGAAATACCTGTTCAATTTGTAAACATGAAATAATATGAAAAAACTTTTAACCTCAACTACGTTGGTGCTGTTATTGACAGTTGCATTTGTAAATGCTCAAAACAAGGAACCATATAACGAAAAACAAAACATTGCTGTTGTTACAGAACAAGAGCCATATTATCCAAAAGGTGATATTGAACTCTATAAACATGTTTTAAATGCTGTTAAATACAGCGAAGAATCAAAACTAAAATTTATTGAAGGTGAGGTGATGCTTAGTTTTGATGTTTTACCTGATAGTACCATTAATAATGTAAATATTATTAGTGGTGTTTGTTGTGGTATTAACGAGGAAGTTCAAAGGGTGGTCAAAGAATTAAAATTTGCTCCAGCCATGCAAAATGGCATAAAAATGAGAATGAACGTAATGATGAATTTTCCTGTAAAAGCACACTAGTTATATTATTGTTCTTTATGCAACCACCAAAAAAATTAACTAAAAAAGAAAAATTTCAGCAATCACACGAGGGTGCTAAAAATAACCCTAAAACTGCTGTTAAAAAAGAAAAGTTTGTTTGGGCGTATATCATCATTGCAGTTGTGGCCTTTTTATTTTACGGCAATACTCTTTACAATGGTTATGTTTTGGATGATTTTTCGGTAATTAAAGAAAATAATATTGTGAACCAAGGCACTAAAAATCTTGGAATGATATTTAAAACTAGTTACAGAACTGGATACTTAAATGTTAATGACGGGCTTTATCGTCCTCTTTCATTAGCTATGTTTGCCATAGAATGGTCTATTTCGGCCGATAATCCAGCCTTAGGACATTTTATTAATATTTTGATTTATATTTTGGGTGGCATTGTACTTTTTAAAACTTTAGGAAAAATATTTCCCGATAAAAATCAAAATTTTGTTTTGGCTATTGTATTGCTTTTCATTGCACATCCTATACATACTGAAGTAGTTGGTAACATTAAAAGTAGAGATGAATTACTTTGTTTTTTATTTTCATTTGTTAGTATATATTTTACGTTAAAATACCTCGAAAACAACAATAAAAGCAATTTGTTGTATACTTCATTAAGTTTGTTTTTGGCTTTCTTAGCTAAGGAATCAGCTATTTTGACTCTGCCAATAATTGCATCCATTTTAGTTTACTTTGCTCCAAACGCTAAACAAAGAATTTTTGAAATTAGCATTTCCTTTGTTTCACCATTTATCATTTACATGCTTTTAAGAAAAGGCGTTTTAGGCTCCTTTGCTGGTTTACAAAGCGTAACTTTAATTGATAATCCTATTGGAACTGAATCTAATTTTGGTTTAAAAATATTGGGAAGTTTGCAAATACTGGGTGAATATTTTCAATTATTTGTTTTTCCGCACCCCTTAATTTACGATTACTCATATAACTCTATCCCACTACAGAATGGAATTAATACTTCCATGATAATAGGAATATCAATCGTTTTAACAGCAGTAACATTGCTATTTTTGACCTATAAAAAACATCCTATTATTTCATTTTCAATACTTTACATTTTTATTTCCTTATCGTTGTACACTAATGTTTTTTTTACTATTGGTGCGGCTAAAGCAGAACGTTTTACCTTTTTAGCCTCCTTAGGATTCTGTATGGCCTTAGTTTACATAATTGCATTACTACTAAAAATTGACACATCAAATAATGAACTTGGAATAAAGGGCAATAAACCGAGCAAATTCTTAACTATTGTATTTATTATTTGTGTTTTATATGGAATAAAAACTTTAAGCAGAAATGTTGATTGGAAAGACAATATTACCTTATATACGCATGATGTAGAATTAAATCCTGAGAGTGCAAAAACCCATTATTATTTAGGTAATGAGCTTATCAAAAAAGTCGCTGAAGAAGAAAATGATTCACTAAAAAAATTAGAAATATTAAATTTGGGAATTAAGGAGGTTAAAAAGTCGGTTGCCATTTATCCTCAGTACTCAGACGGTTGGACTCAAATTGGTGTAGGCTTTTATAAAATGAATTTGATGGATAGTGCAGCTGTTTATTTTAACAAGGGGCTCGAGTTTAATCCAACCAACAGTGTTGCATTAAGTAATTTAGGTGCTTATTATTTTAATAAACAAAGATATGGTGAGGCTATTGATATTTTTAAGAGAACGTTGACTTTGAATCCTAGATTTATTGATGCCATGGTTAATTTAGGAAGTTGTTATGGCGCATCGGGGCAGTACAATGAAGCTATTACTTGGTTTTTAAAAGCTTATGAACTTGATTCAAACAATAAAAAAGCCATCACATTTTTGGCAATGACATATCAAAATATGAATCAACCAGAAAAAGCTGCATATTATCAAAGTCTTTTAAAATAGACGTTTTATATTAGCTAAAATTTTTGGAACAAGGTTTGTATAGATAATATTAAAACAAGCATTGTTTTATGAAAACTTCATTAGAATCAAGCCTAAAAATAATTTTATTTGTGAGCGTATTTTTATCTGCCACTGCATTTAATGCCCAAACTAATAATTCTACTCCAAATTCTCCTGATGCCTTTGTTCCAAAAAGAAACTCAGCTTTTAAAAAAGGTGAAGTTTTAACCTATAGATTACATTATGGAGCAATAGATGCTGGTGTTGCTACTTTAGAAGTAACCCAAGAAGATCGTGAATTTGGTGGTAGACCAACTTATCATGTTGTAGGTATAGGGAAAAGTACAGGTGCATTTGATTGGTTTTTTAAAGTGCGCGATCGTTATGAGTCGTATATTGACCAAGAAGCCTTGGTACCTTTAGCATTTATTAGACGTGTTGATGAAGGTGGATACAAAATAAATCAAAATTATGTGTATAATCACCCTAAAAAGCAGGTCATTAGTGAAGGTAAAGCTTATGATGTTCCTAAAGATATTAACGATATACAAGATATGATATCGGCATTTTACTACGCACGCTGTATTGATTTTACTAATGCTAAGGTTGGGTCAATTTATACAATAAACAGTTTTGTGGATAATGAGATTTGGCCTTTAAAAATAAAGTACATTGGCAAAGAAACCATTTCTACCTCATTAGGTAAATTTAAATGCATAAAGTTTAGACCTGTAATTCAAAAAGGTAGGATTTTTAAAGATGAAGAAGATTTAAATGTTTGGATTTCTGATGATGCAAATCGTATCCCCATTAGGGCACAAGCCAATATTTTAGTTGGTTCGGTTAAGATGGATTTAAAAGATTACAAAGGATTGGCCAGCCCAATTGCTAAAACTGATTAATTTACCCCTTTATTGTTCAATGTTTTTGAAACAAGTCTGTCAATAAAATTCAATTTCGAAAATAAAAAGGCTGCTGGAATTAGCATTAATACATCAGCTTGTAAAAAGTAACGTATTTCAATATTACGGCACTGGGGACTAGTTCCAAAGCATAAGTAAACATATAACATGCAAAAAAATAATCCAACCAAAAGGGCAATGCCTCTTGATTGCTTTTTTTTGAAACATAAAACTATTCCAACAATTCCTAAAATAAGAAGTAAAGTTCTGTAATAAAATAAATAACCTCCTAACTTACGTGAAATACTTGCATTATCGGTTAAACCTGATTTAAACATAGCTTTTTGTACGTTCTTTAGAGGTACTTTTACATAATAATTAAAAGGGTGCTGTTTAATTTGGTTTTGCCTTAGTTCATCAAAAAGTCGAGCTACTTCCATTGAACAATCATTTGCTGTGTCAAAAATTGGGATTGTAGCTTTCCAATATCCAGCCCATTCACTAAAACCTCGACCGCAATTTTTTGCCAAATATACTGCTTGCTCTAACTTTAAAGAATCCTCTTTATTCATATATGATTCTTTAGGAAAAATAACTTTTTTATTTTGCAAAATATCAGAGAACTGTGGTTGCCACTCAGCTTTTACACTATAAATATATTGCATAAAAGCAATTACATCGTCATTCCAATTATCATAACCACGCAAATCCTGTGTAATTATCATTTTACCAAATCTAACATAATTTCTTAATGGCCAAGCTCCGTAGGTTAAGGTAAAGAATGCATAAAAAATGAAAATTTTAGTAAAATTACTTTTTAAAGCATGCTGGTATTTTTGGTAAAAAACAATCAATAATAATGGGGATAAAAGAGCAAATTGTGGTCGATTTAGGACAGCAAATCCTAAACTTATACCAGCAAAGGCCAAAACATACTTTTTTTCAGATTTCAGGATTAATGCCAAGGCCATTAATGCAAAAAATAAAGACGGAACCTCTGAATAACAAACGGGATTCCAAACAATCACAAATGGGTAACAGGCATAAAGTAATGCTGCGATAATTGCTACAGATTTATTAGCAAATGTTTTAGAACAAATAGTATAAATAAAATATATGGTTATAGAGTCTAATACTATTTGAAAAAATGCAGTTAATTTCAGCACACTGTACCACATTTCGGAATTGTTTAATATTTCAATTCCTTGAATATAATGGTAAAAATAAACGATACCTAAGGCTGGTGCTAAAAACAAAGAATAGCCAGGCATTCGGCAATATGCAGCCTTTTCGTTGTTCAGCATTACTGTAAATTCTCCATTAAAAATAAGGTTATACAAACCTGTCATCCACGAAGTAGTATCGTTATCTAAATAAATATTTTCTCGATTAAAATAATAAGGAGCAATGAGATAAGTGAATACAATTCTCAGCAAAAATCCAAAAATAACAATCTTAAAGATATTGCTCTTGTTAAAGGAAAATTTGCTAATCAATTTGAGTATCATTAGTCTTCAAAGAAATCTTTTACTATATATACAGGTCTGTTTTGTGTTTCAACAAAAATTCGATGCACATATTCTCCAATAATTCCCATAAATAATAATTGCACACTTCCTAGAAAATATAAACTCACTAAAATAGAAGTCCAGCCTGTGATAGCCTCTCCAGTAGCTTTTTTATAAAGTACAACTAGACCACCGATAAGCGTGAAAACAATGCCAATAATCCCTAAATATAAACAAATTTTTATTGGGAGTTTTGAGAATGAAAAAATGGCATCTAGAGCCAACTTCATCAATCTACTAAAGTTCATTTTAGCTTCGCCAATTGTTCTGTCATCGCGGCTATAGTCAACATAATCTTGTTTAAATCCAATAAAAAAACGTAAGCCGGGTAAATATCTATTCTTTTCTTCAAGAGCTAAGAATGCTTCCAGTGCCTTACGGTTCATAACACTAAAATTACCAACATTGGCAGGGGCATTAATATTGCTTAACTTATTAAAAATTACATGAAATATTTTTATTGAAAGCTTCTTAAAAAAAGTTTCATGCCTTTCAGTTCTGCGCCCATAAACTACATCTGAATTATTTTCAATGGCACACTTATACATGGCCTCTATTAATTCGGGTGGATCTTGCAAATCACCATCCATCATTGCAACAAAATCGCCTTTAGCGTAATTTAACCCAGCCGTATAAGCACTTTGATGACCAAAATTGCGTGATAAGTTAAGTACTTTAAATCTTTTATCTTTTTGATGGCAAAGCTGAAGCTTGTACAGCGTATCATCTTTACTACCATCGTTTACACAAATTACCTCGAAATCGTTGGTAAATTTTGTCATAGCCGACATAACTGCTTCATACAAATCATTAATTAAATCTGATTCGTTATACACTGGAATGACAACTGAAATTTGCATATTATTTTTGCTTTAGCCGTTCCAAACCTACGTTAAAATGTTGAAAATCTCAAATTAATTTTAGAAATTACCTTCCATAAACTTGTGAATGCTTATTATGAGCCAAATACGATTGTAGTAAAAATCTAAATTATCTTTATAAAAATAATTAAACATTTTTTGCGCGTATTCCCAACTTATAATTCCATATCTCTCGCACATCTCCTTGTTGACATACTTTTCGGCATACAATTTAAAATCACTTCTTAACCATTTATGCATAGGTATTGAAAATCCACGTTTTGGTCTATCAAAATATTCTTTTGGCACATAATCATACAACACCTCTTTTAAAAGATATTTAGACACATTTCCTTTCAATTTTAAATTTTCATCTAAGTTAAAGGCAAATTCTACAATTCTATAATCAAGCAATGGTACACGTGTTTCAAGAGAATGATTCATGGTGGCACGGTCTACTTTTACAAGCAAATCATCTTTAAGATAAACCGAAAAATCAAACATAGATTGTGTTTCCTTAGATGTTAATTTGCGTTTTACATCTTTCAATTCAGGCATAAAGTGTATTGAACCTTCTCCATAATTTCTCAAAATTAATGGCAATTCCTTTTCGTAATAAAGGTTTTGTTCTTGTGAAAAAATATTACTTTCGAAGTTTTCTTCGGAATATGATTCAAATAAATTGGCCACTCTTTTGGTTCGGTTATTGCCCATACCAAGAGCAATTTTAATAGGTGTTCTTAAACCTGAAATAAATGGATTTGATAGGCGCTGCGCCCACAGATGAGCGCCATAGCCCATAAACAATTCATCACCACCATCGCCTGAAAGGGTCATTGTAACATATTTTCGAGCCAATTTTGACACCAACATAGTTGGTATGGCTGAAGTATCGGCAAAAGGTTCATCGTAAATTTGATCTAAACTATCAACCAAATCAATTGCATCTTGCTGACTCACATTAAATGAGTGATGATCGGTTTTTAGATAATTGGCAATAGCTTCAGCAAAATGACCTTCACTATGTTCCTTCTCATTAAATCCAATAGAAAAGGTTTTTACAGGCGAAGCAGAAACACTTTGTGCAACAGCTGTAACAAGGCTACTATCTATTCCTCCGCTCAAGAAAGTTCCAAATGGAACATCGCTTATCATTCGGTATTTTACAGAAGATATAACCAGGTCTTTAAGTTGTTGTTTTGCCTTAGCTTCATTGGTTAAAACTTCCTTTGTAATTTTATTTGAAGGTTCCCAATAGGAATTCAATTCAAAACCATGTTTGCTTAGCTTTAAATATGATCCGGTTGGAAATTTGTACACATGGTGATATATACTGTGAGGCTCAGGAATAAAGCCTAAATGAAAAAAGTAGGGTAAGGCTTTTTTATTTAATTCCAATGATAAAACTTTATTGATTGATTTTATGGCCTTTAGTTCCGAAGCAAAGAAAAAATCTTTGTCATCCCAGTAAAAGTAAATTGGTTTGATACCCAATCGATCTCTAAATAGGTATAAGGATTCATTATCTTTATCATAAATTGCAATGGCAAACATACCATTGAGCATATCTACAATATTTTCGCGCCACAATGAAAAGGCTTCTAATATAACTTCGGTATCGGAACTGGTTTTAAACTTTACATCAGGTCGATATTTTTTAATTTCTAATGCTATTTCCTTGAAGTTGTACACTTCACCATTATAGGCAATAACAAAACGATTATTAGCGCTTACCATAGGTTGGTTAGCAGTTTCTGAAAGATCTAATATACTTAATCTGCGATGCCCTAAGCCAACATTTCCATTGCAATAAACTGCACCTGCATCAGGTCCTCTGTGGCTTAAACTTTCCGTAGCTGTTTCAAGAAGAGCTTTATTAAATTTTCCAGATGGCGAAAAATATCCTGTTATTCCACACATAAATTAACGCTTTACAGAATTTAAATTTAGATGAAAATTGTGAGCAATTTTCTCACAAACCTCATCAAGTAAATCAAAAACCAACTGAAAATCAGCCTCGTTTCCATAATAAGGGTCAGGAACAACCCCGTCATTGTGAGATGTATGCTCACTCAAAATTAATTTTACTTTTTTAGCCTGGGCTTCATTTTTAGCCATTTTCAATACAGAGTCACGGTTAGCTTTGTCCATGACATAAATCACATCAAAATTTTCGAAATCTTGATAATTAAACTGTCGCGCTTTAAGTTTACTAATATCAACGCCATTTTTTTTAGCGTTGGCTACACTTCTATTGTCGGGGTTTTCACCAATATGATAACCAGCAGTTCCAGCTGAGTCAACCTTGATATTAAGATTATACTTTTTAAGCTTTTCACGCATTATACCTTCGGCCACTGGCGACCGACAAATATTACCCAAACAAACCATTAAAATGTTGTTTACTTCAATCATACTATAAATTTTCTTCGGTTTGTTCATCTATTTCGGTAACTCCTCCTGAAATTATAAATTTCATAAACTCAGCAGCAGGCACATTTACGGCTTTAACATTTTCCTCAGAAACTATAAATAAATCACCCGACAGGCTATAGCTCAATGGAAAATAAACAGCTACCTTTTTGCCTTCAATTCCTAAATCTTTTAATGAATTTTGAGTAATGAAACCCATTTTTTCCATTAAAGGATGGTCGTTCACTTTAACCAAAACAGGCTTATTAAATTTTTTCTTTTGTCCAACAAATGCTGAAAGCAAATCTTTAACAGAAGAATAAACAATTTTAAGAAATGGAGTTTTCTCAATTAAATGTTCAATTCGTTTAAAAATTGGATAAAAGAAAATTGAAGAGCCAATGCCTCCAATAACAATTAGGATTATGACTCCGCCTATCAGCCCGAGTAAAGGATCAATAATTGGATGAATAGAAATACCTAAAAAATCAACGGCACTAGCTACCCAATTGGTAATAGCAACAATTACATAAAATGTAATCGCTACTGGAACTGTAAAAAGTATACCTTGAAGTAAATATCTTATTAATTTATTCATTAAAAATCTTTTGATTGAATCCCCAAAAATTAATACTCCTTTACTTTGATCTTGAACATAAATTATTTTGGGTGTAAAATTAGCAAAATATAAATATTTTCAAACCCTTATAATTGTAATATCATGTGATAATTGCTATTTACTTTTTCTTTATTACAAAGGCAAATGGCACTTCTAAATATAATTTCACAGGTTTATTTTTGTATAAAACAAAACCATATTGCTTTTTATCTTTGATAGTTCGCATTACTGACTCTTCAAATCCCCATTCGTGTTTAGTTAAAGGTGTCACTTGGGTAATTGTACCTTTTTCATTAATAATAAAACTAATTTTTACCTGAGCTTGAATTCCTTTTTTTAAAGCGTTTGAAGGATAAATCACATGATTTTCAAGAAAATTATAAAATTGAGTTAAATTATTTTTAAAACTTTTATCAAATTGAAAATAATTGTAAAGTGTGTCTGATTCTGATACAAAATAATCTTCAATTAACACTTTATTTGCAATGTTTATGATTCTTTTTTTATTGAATTTTGTATCAAAAAATACATGTTGTAAGGTACCTTGATTAATTAAATTACGACCACTTTCATCCAAAATCAAAATGACGGAATCTTTTTCATTGTCAGCAATAGTAACCATTAATATTTTTTTATTGAGATAAAAGGAAGTGTCAGCATTTTGAGCTTTTAATGACATCATCTCAAACAAAAAAAACAACACTAAAATGTGCTTCATTTATATTAATTAATGAATTAGATTATTGAGCTTTACTTTCTCGAAATAATAGGCCGTAAAAATAAATAGGCAGAGCAAAATTGTATTAATAATTAACTTATAGGCTACCTCCATATGTTCAAATAATCTTGAAAAAAGATACAAAAAAATGGCAAAGAAAATATAAGAGAGTAACTTTTTTAAATCGTAGTTTATGGGGAAATGTTTTTGCCCTTGGTAATAACTTAATATCATCATACCTGCATAACAAATCAAGGTGGTCCATGCAGCGCCATAATAACCCAACTTTGGAATTAATATTATATTGCAAACAATGGTTAAGCCTGCACCAAATAAGCTTATAGCAGCGCCATAGCTTGTTTTGTTGGTTAGCTTGTACCACACTGTTAAATTAAAATATATACCTAAAAACCAATTGGCTAACAATAAAATTGGTACAATTGGCAAGCCTTCCCAATATTTTTCACCAACAAAAAACTTAACAATATCCAAATACAATAAGGTGGCCAAAAATATGACTGCACAAGCAATAACAAAGTACTTCATTACATCAGCATACAATTGTTCGGCCCCTTTATTTTTGGCGTGGCTAAAAAAGAAGGGCTCAGCGGCATATTTAAATGTTTGAATAAAGATAGTCATGATAATACTAATTTTATAGCAAGCCCCATAAATACCTGTTTGAGCCATTACATTGGTACCATTGGGCAATAAATATTTGAGCATTACTCGGTCAGCTGTTTCGTTAATCATACCTGCTAATCCAACAAAAAGTAAAGGAATGGCATATTTCAACAAGTCCTTCCAAAGGCTTTTATCAAACTCAAATTTTAATTTAAATTGTGGTAACAATAAAATTAGTGTAACAATGCTGGCTATAAGATTAGCAATGAAAATGTATCCTACGCCCATATTGGGGTCATAAAAATACTTTATTAATTCGGCATACGATGATTGCCACATGGGGCAAAGTACCAGAAAAAATATATTGAGTGCTATGTTTACAAAAATGTTGACCAAACGAATAGACGCAAATTTCAAGGCTTTATTCTGAGCTCTCAGTCTTGCGAATGGAATAGCAGTAATAGCATCAATTGCGAGCACAAGCATAAAACATTGAATATACCATTCAAATTTATCATACTTAAGAAATTCAGCAATTTTATTGGTCATTAAAAAACCAATTAATAAAAAAAATGCCGTAGTAATAATGATTGATATCAAACTTGTTTCATATACTTTATTTTGGTTGACATCATCCTTTTGGCTATACCTAAAAAATGCGGTTTCCATGCCATATGTTAATATCACAGCAAAAAATGCAACATAGGCATAAAGTTCAGTTACAACTCCATATTCTTCGGGTAAAAATATGTTGGTATAAAGAGGAACTAACAGATAATTGAGCAATCTACCTAATATGCTGCTTAGTCCGTAAACAGCGGTTTGAGATGCTAGCTTTTTGAGGGTGCTCAAGATTTTACTTTATTTTAATGCAAATTAAATAGCAATAATGAGATAACGAATAAGTTATTGAAATATTATGTTAACTTTTCAAGGCTCATAAGTATGTTTATTTACATTTTTTTTGCTTCATTCCAATAGACATCCATTTCTTGCAGCGTCATCTCGCCTAAGGATTTTCCAGCATTTTTAGAGGCTTGTTCGAGGTATTGAAATCTTTTTATAAACTTTCTATTTGTTTTCTCCAATGCGTCTTCAGGATTTATTCCAACAAATCGAGCATAATTAATCAAACTAAATAAAATGTCACCAAATTCATCTTCTTTTTTATCAAAAGATTCATTTTTATCCATTTCAGACTTAAACTCGGCCAATTCTTCGTTTACCTTGTCCCAAACTTGGGATTGATTATCCCAGTCGAAGCCTACTGCACGTACTTTTTCTTGAATTCTTTGTGCTTTAATCATGGCTGGCAATGAAAGTGGAACACCACCAAGTACTGACTTATTCCCTTCTTTCATTTTCAATTTTTCCCAATTTTCTTTAACTTGATCTTGATTTTCAACTTCCACCAATTGCCCCCCATTTGCTGGATCACCGTAAATATGGGGATGACGAAATATTAATTTTTCACATAGTGAGTTTATTACCTCTGTAATAGTGAAATCATTGGTTTCGGAACCAATTTTTGCGTAAAAAACAATATGTAATAAAACATCACCGATTTCCTTTTTTATTTCATTTTTATCCTTTTTTAAAATGGCATCACTAAGCTCATATACCTCTTCTATAGAAAGATGACGAAGCGATTCAAAAGTTTGTTCACGGTCCCAAGGGCATTTTTCTCTTAATTCGTCCATAATTTTTAACAATCTTTCAAAGGCAAGTAATTCGGGTTTCATCTAATATAAATTTAATTTCGGCAAAGCTAAAAGTAATTATTCCTTTTTTGTCCATTTTTTAATTAAAAAGATATGATTTCAAATTTGTTTTTTATTAAATGATAGTTAACTTTGTGTTTCAAATTTTAACTAATTTTTAACATTCTACAAACTATAAAACAAACGAAATGAAGAAAAATTTACTTTTAGCCTTAGGAATTGGGATTGGCATTTCGGCATCTGCTCAAACGCAGCAGTCAGCCAAATTGCAAGACAAGTACAATTCAAAGCTGAACAAGCAAGATGGTTTTAATTTTTCTGCAATAGGGCAGCAAAGACCAAATTTCACTCTTAATTCAGGTTTATCCAACCGTGCTGTGACTAAAAACTCGTTCACTGGTTCAAGAAATGCCTATGGATTAATTGTAACAGAGTCAAATTGCTTGACAGCCAACCAACAGCTTAATGCTGTGATGTTTACCCACCGTATAAGTAGCTTTTTCACTCTACCAAACGATAACAATGGTTACATACAAAATACTTTTTCAACCAATTATGGTGCAACTTGGGATTCATTGATTCAAACTTCTGACCCTGTAAACTTATGTCGTTATCCTAGTGGTGCAATTTATAACCCATCAGGAAATACCGATATCAACAATGCATTTGCCACTGTTTCAGGTCCAATTACCTCTGGTTCAGGTTGGATAGGAAATTATTTTTCATCTGCCAAATTAGATAGTACGAACATTACCCCAATCTTCAATATTGATGGAGCTTCTGGAGTTATTAATCAAGGCTTTGCCAGAATTGGTGCAACAGCTACAGATTTAAAGACAGTTGTTACAGGCGGATTGTACGCTGACCCTAACGCTACAGGAGCTGCAGCAGGATACAGAGGGGCTACATTAAATTATGCTACACCAAATGGAAATACATTTACTTGGACTGTAGATTCATTAAAACCTAATTGGTTAGTAGGTACTGATGGAACTTTTGAAACATTTAGTATAACGCAAACTGCTTGGAACAAAGCAGGTAATATTGGATATGTAATTTTTTGCGGGGTTGATGCTAGTATTACTGACCCAGCATCAAAAGGTTTTGCACCAATTGTTTATAAAACTACAGATGCAGGTGCAACATGGAATCAATTGCCAAACTTTAATTTTTCTTCAATTCCTACTATTGCAGCTACTTTAGATCCATCATGGGTTAGTGCCGATGGAGATTTTACTGGTACTCCAAAAGCATGGTTTACTCAAGATAAAGGATTTGATTGCGCAGTTGATGAAAATGGTAACCTTCATATTTTCTGTACTGTACTTAGTGGATTTACTATGAGCGATGACTCTCTTGGTTATACTTTTGCTTATAATGCAGGAGCTAGTGCTAAAACATTTTATATGTTTGACACTTACACTACAGGAAGCTCTTGGGATGCCACTATGGTTGATTCCTTAAACACTGATAATGCTGAGGATTTTTCTCCATTCACAGATGATCTTGGGGCTCCATTTCCAATTGATGCTAGAATGCAAATGAGTCGCTCTGATGATGGTTCTAAATTGTTTTACTATTGGTTAGATACTGACCCAGATTTAAACGAACAACTTGAAAATAACAAACCAAACATTTTTGGTAAAGGATACGATGTAACTAACCAAAAATGGACTAATACTAAAAAGTTTACCGAAGATGGGATTAATTATTTTATGTATATATCCAACATATCTTTACAATCAGGTACATTATACAAAACTCCTGGAACTGTATCACTTCCATTTGACTGGCCAAATACAGTTGATTTAACTCAAGCTATGAGACATTTTTTTGTTAATGGTTTAGAGTTTGATCAGTCAGAATTTGTTAATGTAAAAAATATTGGCAGTGCTGAAGGCTTTGATGTAAGTGCTAATATGCCAAATCCTTTCAACCAACAAACTGCATTTAATATTAATTTAACTGAAACGGCACATGTAACTGTTGATATAGTTAATACTTTAGGTACAACTGTTGCCACTTTAGATAAAGGTAATTTAGTTGCTGGATCTCACAAAGTAGTTATTGATGGAACAGATTTAGCGTCTGGTTTATACTTTTATACTGTTAAAGCAGGAAACAAAAGTGTAACTCGTAAAATGATGGTAAAAAAATAGTCGTAATTTAATTTAAAGTAAAACCCCGCTAGGCAGAACTTAGCGGGGTTTTATTTTTTGTATATTAATGAGTTTAAATAGTCGTCCCTCAAAAAGTCCAATTCCTATAGGCCTATTGGATTTCCTAAATAAT
>DAORKI010000035.1:0-30875 GCA_035439485.1 Bacteroidia bacterium | reverse complement strand
CCGTTTAAAAATGACTTTTTGAGGGACGACTAAATAGCCAGGTACTTATTCTACACTTATTGCTTATTTGGCAGCCTCAATCAAGGTTCCCATTAACTTTTTAATACTAGTTTCTGATATCTTCAAATTATATCGAGCATTTACTAACCTTGTAACTGCTGCCTCATAGGAATTTTGGCTTTCTTTAATTTCTAGATAATTTCCAAGTCCAATTTTTATTCTTTCGAGGCTAATCTTTAATGCCTCTTGCGCAAGTGTGATATTTTCTTCTTCTAATTTCAATATTTCTATATTATTCAACATAGTTTGGTACGCGCTAAAAGTTACATTATTCATTGTAAATTTTATTTTATCTAATTCAATTTGGCTATTTTGAACTTCAAATTTTCCCACTTTAATTTGGTTCCTCGTATTGAAACCATTAAAAATATTCCAACTGAAATTCAATCCAAAATTATATCCCAAATTTTGATTCAATAAGGCAAAACCAGCTGTGTTTTCAGCTCTTGCAAAATTATATGCTGAAGTTAATCCTACTTTTGGAAATATTAATGCTTGTAATTCTTTCAATTCTTGCGTTTGCACTTGCAGATTTCTTTTGGCAAATAATATAGATTGATTGCCTTGCTCTACTTTTTGTTTAATATCAGCTAATGAATTGAGGTACTCAAATTCAAATACTGAGTCTGCCTCAAACATAGTGTTAGCATCGGTTTTAAGTGCAAGTAAAAGTTGACTTCTGTATTCACTTAACAAATTTTTTTGAGTGAGTAAATTTGACTTTTGTCCATTCAAATCCAATTTGGCTTGTAGTAATTCAACGTTGGAACCAGCCCCAATTTCAAGTTTGCGCTCATACAATTTAATTCTTTCTTCGCTCACTTGCATACTGATAGTGATTCCTTTAATAATTTGTTCCTGCCTTACTATTTGATAGTATAAAATAGTAATTTGTTCAATTTGCTGTTCTATTTGCAATTTTAAACTAAGTTGCCCTTGTTGTTCCATTAAACTTAATCTTTCTTTGGTAGCAAACATTTTCATTCCATCAAAAATTGTCCAATTTAGAAATACACCTGCATTTAAATTTTGCGAAGCCACACCGCTTTGATTCACTTGCAAACCATTTGCAAACTCTTGACGTGTTTTATTACTGGCCAAGTTAGTTCCAGCATTTATATCAACTTTAGGCATAAAGCCAGCATTTCCATAAGAATTTTGAATTTCAGCCATTGTTGCAGAATTTTTTGCTATTTGAATATCAAAATTATTTTTTAGCAACAGCTCAACAGCCTGCTTGTAACTAATACTTCCATTTATTTGTGCAAATAAACTTGTTGGAAGGAAGAATAATAATAAAATTAAATGTTTAAACATGTGCTTTTCTTTCTTTTGATAAGTAAGTATAGATAGCAGGAATAACGTATAACGTTAGTACTAAGGAAAATAAAATACCACCAACAATTACAACTCCCATTCCCATGCGGCTTTTTGCTCCTGCTCCTAGTGCTAAGGCTATTGGTAATGCTCCTAAAGCGGTAGCTAAACTTGTCATTAATATGGGGCGTAAGCGAGCTTCGGCTGCCTCTTGAATAGCTTCTTTCACTGTCTTTCCATTTTCTTTTAATTGATTTGCAAATTCGACAATTAAAATACCATTTTTAGTAACCAAACCTATCAACATAATAATTCCTATTTGACTAAAAATATTAAGTGTTTGATTAAAATACCACAAAGAAAATACAGCTCCAGCAAGTGCTAGAGGAACAGTTAACATGATCACAAACGGATCTCTAAAACTTTCAAATTGTGCTGCTAAAACCAAATAAACGATTAACAATGCCAATAAAAATGCAAATAAAATATTTGATGAACTTTCCGAAAAATCACGCGAAGCGCCTGTAAGGCTGGTGCTAAATGTATCATCTAAAACTTTATCTGCTATACGTTCCATTTCCTTAATTCCATCGCTAATTGTTTTACCTTGCGCTAAACCTGCCGACACAGTAGCTGATTGATAACGATTATAATGATACAATTGTGGTGGCGAACTTTCCTCTTGGAAAGTAACTATGTTATCGAGTTGAATTAAATTACCTTTTTCATTTCTTAAATACACCGATTTAATATCGAGCACTTCATCCCTGTTTTCGCGGCTAAACTGACCAATAACTTGGTATTGTTTACCATTCATAGTAAAATAATTAAACCGCTGTCCGCTTAACGCAAGTTGCAATGTTTGCGCAATATCAGCAACTGAAACACCCAAATTCTTCGCCTTATCGCGATCAACAGTGATATTTATTTCTGGTTTGTTGAACTTTAAATCAGCATCAAAACCTTGAAAAACTGAGCTTTTTTGTACCTCTTCCATAAATTTTGGCAACTTATCTTTCAACTTTTCAAAGTTTGGTGCCTGCAATACAAATTGTACTGGAAGTCCACCTCGCATTCCGCCTGCTGAAATTGTTTGTTGCTGAATAACAAAAACCTTTCCATGAGGAAAATTTTTTGCTTCTTTTGAAACCATGTCTGCTATTTGCTGCTGACTTCTTTTTCTTTCACTAGCATCAACCAATGCCAAGCGAACAAAGGCAGTATTTACAGCTCCTGAACCTAAAAAACCAGGTGCTGTAACTGTTAAACAAACTCTTTTTTCGGGGACCGAATCCAATACAAACTTAGTAAAGTCATTTACAAAATTATCGGTATACTCATATGAGGCACCTTCAGGTGCTGTTAACGAAACCCGCATCCAATTTCGATCTTCAAGCGGAGAAAGCTCACTTTGCAATTCGCTCCCAACAAATTTTATTATTAAAATAGCTCCAATTAAAATTACAAAGGCCCATTTCCGTTGCTCTAAAAAACTGTTAAGCGTGCGGCCATAATTTGAAATCATCTTTTCAAAAAATGGCTCAGTGGCTATATAAAATTTACTTTTCTGTGCATTTTTTTTAACTAAGCGAGCATTGAGCATTGGGGTTAATGTTAATGATACAAATGCTGAGATTAGCACTGCTCCCGCTAAAACTACGCCAAATTCGCGAAACAAACGGCCTACAAATCCTTCCAAAAATATAACTGGCATGAAGACAGCCGCTAACGTAATTGATGTTGAAATTACTGCAAAGTAAATTTCCTTTGAGCCTTTATGCGCTGCTTCCATTGGACTTAAACCATCCTCAATTTTCTTATAAATATTTTCAGTTACAACAATACCATCATCAACCACCAAGCCAGTGGCCAAAACAATAGCTAATAATGTCAATACATTTACTGAGTAACCCATCATATACATAATAAAAAAGGCACCTATCAATGAAACAGGAATATCTACCAGAGGTCTTAAAGCAATTAACCAATCACGAAAAAAGAGATATATTATTATAATCACTAAAACTATCGCTATAGCAAGTGTTTCGAGAACTTCGGTAATTGATTTTTTAATGAATAAAGTATTGTCTAGAGCAATATTGACATAAAAATCTTTTGGCAAATCTTTCTTAATTTTTTCTAATCGTTTATAAAATTCATCCGCAATTTCTAAATAGTTTGCTCCAGGTTGCGGTACCAAAGCCATACCAATCATTGGAATTCCTGATTGTTTTAGCATGGTTTCTTCATTTTCGGGACCCAAATAGGCTTCACCAATATCTTTAAAACGAACTGTATAATCGCCCAAATTTTTTATAATTAAATTGTTGAACTCTTCGGGAGTCTTTAATCTTCCGACAGTTTTCAAGGTAAGTTCAGCATTATTTCCTGCTATTTTACCTGAAGGTAATTCAACATTCTCTTTTTCTAAAGCATTCTTCACATCTTGTGGAGTTAATCCATAGGAAGATAACTTTACAGGATTAATCGACATACGCATGGCATATTTTTTTTGCCCCCAAATTTGTATATTACTTACGCCAGGTATAGTTTGAAATCTTTCTGCCAATACATTCTCCGCAAAATCACTCACCTCTAATTGAGTGCGTGTATTTGATTGCAAGGTTAATGACAGGATAGCTTCAGAGTTTGCATCTGATTTTGTTACTGCTGGCAAGCCATCGATATCTCTGGGTAATTGATTTACGGCTTGTGAAACTTTATCGCGAACATCATTTGCAGCAGCTTCTAAATTTGAATTTAAATTAAACTCAACGGTAATTACGCTTGAACCTTGATTACTGGCTGACGAAATAGTTCTTACACCTTCAATGCCATTAATTGCTTTTTCAAGAGGTTCAGTAATTTGTGATTCAATAACATCAGCATTTGCACCGGCATAATTGGTTCGAACAGTAATAATTGGCGGATCGATCGAAGGAAATTCACGTACACCTAGAAAAGAAAAACCAATAGCACCAAATAACATGATGATTAAATTCATCACTATTGCAAGCACAGGACGGTTGATACTTATAGAAGAAATATTCATATCCTATGGTCTTATTTTAGTTATGATAATATCACTTTCGGGTTTAAGCGCCATCATACCTGTAGTAATAACGGTATCACCAACTTTCAAACCTTCAATTATTTCAATCATCGAATCAGTACGAACACCTGTTTTCACCTTCACAGGAATTGCTTTACCACCTTTATTTACAAACACCTTTTTACCTTTTAATTCAGGTATGATAGACTCCGATGGAATTAATATTGCGTCTAGCTTTTTATTTCCTAAAAGCTCGACCCTGGCAAAAGTACCAGGATAAATCAAATTCTTATCATTAATGAAAACAGCTCTTACGTTAAGATTCCTTGTTTGTTCATCAATTTTGGGCTCAATGGCCATCACTTTGGCTTCTAAACTATGATCAATATACTCTACTTTGAAATGAATTGTATTACCAACACTAACCATTGAAACATACTTTTCTGGTATAGTAAAGTCAATCTTTAACTGTTTAGTTTGCTGCATACTGGCAATAATTGTTGAATTATTTACAAAGCTTCCTTCGCTGATATTCTTCAATCCAATCCTTCCATCAAAAGGTGCCCTAATTTCCGTCTTCGCTAATTGTGCATTAACAAAATCAATATCAGTTTCTAATGTTTGGACATTATTTGAAGCAGCATCAAATTCCTCTAAACTAACTCCTTTTATGTCGAATAATGATTTTAAACGGGAGGCTTTTTCTTTTGCTAATTTTAACTGCAATTGAAGTTTATTTTTCTGCGCTTGCAAATCATTATCATTTATTTTAAGTAATAGAGTTCCTTTATTTACAAAAGAGCCTTCATTAAAATTAATAAGTACTACTTTTCCAGCAGATTCAGGCATGAGCATAACCTCATCAAATGCCTTTACGGTTCCCGATGAAAAAATATTATTCTCTAATGGCATTGCTGAAGTAATAAATGCTGTTACCTTTACTGGAGCTCCTTTTCCTATACCACCCTGGCCAGAAGTCATTTTTTGACTATTAGGTTTTAAGAATATAATTTTAATTCCTAGCAGAAATAAAATAATCAAGATTATGATAAATAGGTTTTTAACTTTCATAATTTCTTGTTTGATTTTTTGTAATTAATAAATATTTTTTGTGCGGGTAAATGCGCCAAGTTTCTTTGTATGGTATTCAAACTTTGATAGAGCTCCCTTTGCTTTTCTTTGCCAATCCCTTTTAGTGCCGCTGCATTAACTTCATCAATTGCCTCATGTATAGCTGGTAAATTTTTAATTGCCTTACTGGTAAGTTGTACAAAATGCTCTCTCCTGTCATGAGGATTAACTACTTTCTTGACATATTTCTTTTCAATTAAATAATCAATTATTCTTACCATACTCACCTTGTCCATTTTTAGTTCATCACAAATAAACTGTTGAGTGCATTCATTGCCATTACCTTCAATTAAGATAAGGATAGAATAATAACGTTCAATTTCAAGATGTTCAAGTCGCTTAGTTAGAGCACCATAATATGTTTTAGCTAATATGGCTAATGATCTTCCCAGAGGCAATCGATCACAAATGTTGTTATTCATTAATTCAAAATTTCTACAAAAATAGTTTTATTTATTAATAGTTAATAATATAAACTATTTATTTAACAGATTGTTTTATGTTTTTGAAATAAAATTATAAAAGATATAAATTAGATTTAACTTTCTTATTTTAGCAGAAAAATAATTTCTATGAATTAACAAATAAAATATGTGACTAAAGATATATTTTTGAGGTATTTTAAATGATTTTTTATTTTATGATCAATTCGATTTTACATTTACATTTTCGTTAGGAATAGATTTTTTTATTTATGATGGCCAGTTATTAATCCACTGATTAAAGGATGAATATGAAATGAATGTCTGCAGTTAAATTTAAATAAAGTTTAATGTGGTATAAATTGAAAATTATGACAATTACATTTTTTGAAAAAGTTAATGATATAGTCAAGATATTAAATGGAATTGATAAAACCTTTTATGGGGCTGCTGAATTTAGTATTGAGGATAATAATGGTTTTGTGATAACGTTTGCAGAGGATGAATAAAAATATTTTTTTTTAGCGCAAAGCCTATATGGATTCGATATTATAAATTCAATTTTTAATTCTTAACCTTTACAACTTTAATAAACTTTTTTATGACAACTTATATAAGCCTACTTCGTGGAATTAATGTTAGTGGGTACAACATTATTAAAATGGATCATTTAAAAAAAATGATGAATAGCCTTGGTTTTGAACATGTGAAGACTTACATTCAAAGTGGGAATATCATCTATCAATCAAAACAAAATGACATATCAAAATTAAGTGAAAACATAAAAAATGAAATTTTAAAAGTCTTTGGTTTTGATGTGCAAGTACAAACATTAACTATGGATTCTTTAGAAAAAGTCATATTTAATAATCCATATGCAAAGCCTCCCTTCAATTTAGCCTTGTTACATGTTACCTTTTTATCAGCTATTCCTACGCCTGAAAAAATTGATTTCCTAAAAACAGTGGAAATCAAAAATGACAGCTTTGAAATTATTGAACAAAGCATGTATCTTTACTGTCGAAATGGTTATGGCAATTCAAAATTGACCAATACCTTTATTGAAAATAAATTAAAAGTTGGTACTACAACACGTAATTGGAAAACTTGCAATGAATTGTTTAACATCGCAAAAAAAGTAAATGAATGAGCAAAAATTCAATTGGATTACAACTTGAGTTACGTATTGATTGGAGTGAGCTAGATCTTTTTGGTCATGTAAACAATGTTTCATTTTTTAAATATATACAAGCTGCACGTGTCAATTACTGGGAAATATCGGGGCTTAATCATTTTTTTAAAGATTCAAATCAAGGACCTATTTTAGCTTCATGTCAATGTAATTTTAAATTACCACTTTTTTACCCTGGCTTTGTAAAACTTGAAACCCATTGTGTATATATTAAAAATACAAGCTTTAGTTTTCAGCATCAATTGTATAATGACAAGGGTGAAATTGTTGCTGAAGCAACTGATATTATTGTGATGTACGATTTTAGTAAAAATGAAAAAATGTTGTTTCCAACTTCTATTAAATCAAAATTTGAATCAATTGAACTAAAAACATTTTAATAATAAGGATGCACACTTTTGAGGCTAATATTGATATTGTTGGAGTCAATCCATTTGTATTTGTTCCAATTGAAATTTTACAACAAATATTTATTGATGCAAGTAAAGACAAAGGTTTTATTCCTATTCACGGCCTAATTAATAACAAGCCATTTACCCAAACTTTAGTTCGGTACCAAGGCGAATGGCGTTTGTATATCAACACCAATATGCTTAAAAATTCACCAAAAAAAATTGGTGAAAAAATCACAATGAGTATTGCCTATGATCCTATACCTAGGACCATTGAGATGCCTTCTAAATATAGAGATGCACTCTTAAAAAATATGGATGCTAAAAAGGTTTTTGACTCCTTGTCATCTTCGCGTCAAAATGAAATAGTAAGATATTTGGCACGAATAAAAAATGAAGAGGTTTTGGAGAAAAACATCAATAGAGCCATTAACTTTTTGTTGGGTAAAGAGCGTTTTGTAGGGCGAGCTAAGCCCTAATTTCAAAAAATAGACAATAAAGTTAATTTAATTCAAAATTATAATTTTGTAATTCAATTAAAGTCGATTCTTTGCTAATCAACTAATTATTTAAAGCAATGTCAAAACTTAAAGCATTTTTATTTTTATCTATTAATGGGTATTACAAAGGCCTTAATGAAGATATCAGCTGGCATCAACAAAATGAATAAGGTGCAGCATTTTCAGAGAAACAACTAGGCAGAGGAAATATTTTATTGTTTGGAAGAAAAACCTATGAAATGATGAGTAGTTTTTGGCCAAGCAGAATGGCAGCTGATACGTATCCTGTGGTTGCCGAAAAAATGAATACATCAACTAAATTTGTAGTAAGCAATTCACTAAAAGAAGCCACATGGCAAAATTCAAGTATTCTCAATGGCGACATAATTCAAGAAATTAAAAAACTAAAAGCTAATACTGTTGAAGATATTATTATTTTAGGTAGTGGAAGTATCATTTCTTTACTTAGCCAATCATTATTAATAGATGAATATGAGTTCATGATTGACCCGGTAGCACTTTCAGAAGGAGAAAGTCTATTTCATCATATTGAAAGTCACCTAAAACTCAAACTTGTTGAACATAAGGTATTTCCATTAAGTGGGAGCATTTTATTAAAATATGTACCTATCACTAGCTAATGAAAATAATTTAAATCTATAAGTACATTTAACAATTTTTTTTATACCATTTGGTATTTTTTATATCTTTGTACCCAAAATGATTACAGCTAATGACAAAAGCCGATAAAACAAAAGCGTTTATTATTGAACGAACGGCTCCGGTGTTTAACGCTAAGGGATTTGCGGGAACTTCGATTAATGATTTAATTGAAGTAACAGGGCTAACCAAAGGCAGTATTTATGGTAATTTCGAAAATAAAGACGCTGTGGCATTAGCCGCCTTTGATTACAATTTTGAAATGGTAATATCATATTTAAAGAAAGAAATGTCGAAAAAAAATACGGTAGTTGAAAGACTTCTTGTTTATCCTAAAACTTATCGTAATTATTTTAAATTGTCGTTTTTAAGCGCTGGATGCCCTATTGCTAATACATCAACTGAAGCTGATGATACACATCCTATGTTAAAAGAAAAAGCTGCACATGCTTTGGAGTTTTGGCGTAACTCTGTTGAACGACATTTGAAACAAGGAATTGCAAATAAAGAGATAAAAGCCAATATTAATATTAATCAAACTGTGGGTGTAATCACAGCACTTATTCAAGGTGCTATATTACATGCTAAAGTTTCAGGAAAAATAAATTTTTTGAATGCTTCCATGAATTATTTAGAGGACATGATTATCGATTTAAGACAATAATTTTTATATTCATTAATATACCGTTTGGTATATTTTAAAACAACTACAGTATGAAAGAAGTTTTTATAGTTGCCGCAAAACGCACTCCAATAGGCGGTTTTATGGGGAAATTATCTTCGTTAAGTGCCAGTGAATTAGGTGCGTCTATAATTGAAGGAACATATCAATCAATTAAACTAAATCCAAGTGCCATCGATTCTGTTTACATGGGCAATGTTTTGTCAGCTAACTTGGGACAATCACCAGCTCGACAGGCATCAATTTTTGCTGGTCTAAACAATGATATTGATTGCACTACTATAAACAAAGTGTGTGCCTCAGGAATGAAGGCAATCACCATAGGAGCCCAACAAATTCAGTTAGGTTTAGAAAATTTGGTCGTAGCAGGAGGTATGGAAAGTATGAGTAATGTACCACATTATGTGAAAATGAGACTTGGAAATAAATTAGGCCAAGGGACGATGATAGATGGATTACTAAAAGATGGTTTAAGTGATGTGTATCATCAAATAAGTATGGGTCAAATAGCCGAGCTGAGCGCAAAAAAATATCATATTTCACGTGAAGAACAAGATAATTTTGCGCTAAACTCTTATGCAAAGGCTGCCAATGCAACAAAATCTGGAAAGTTCAACAATGAAGCTCATCCTATAACCTTATCAACAAAGGATGGCGAAATTGAAATTATTGAAGATGAAGATATTTTTAAAATTATTCCTGAAAAGGTATCGAAGTTAAAACCAAGTTTTGACCCAAATGGCACTATTACTGCAGCCAATGCGAGCAATATTAATGATGGTGCAGCAGTCATTATTCTTGCTTCAAAAGAGGCAGTTGAAAAATATAAATTGAAAGCATTAGCAAAAATTATTGGTTATGCCGATGCTGCGCAAGCGCCAGAGGATTATGCCACATCTCCTTCAAAAGCAATTCCCAAAGCACTGTTACAAGCTAAATTGCATCTGAACGAGATAGATTTTATAGAAATTAATGAGGCATTTTCTGTTGTAGTTTTAGCAAATCAAAAAATACTTGGTTTTAATTTAGCAAAAACTAATATTTATGGTGGAGCAGTAGCTATTGGGCATCCACTTGGTACCTCAGGTGCAAGAATTGTGGTAACTTTGCTTTCAGTATTGCAACAAGAAGGTGGAAAATATGGGTTAGCTGCAATTTGTAATGGCGGTGGAGCTGCCACAGCAATGATTATAGAAAACTTAAACCATTAAAATAAATAACATGCAAAACGATTATTTAGAAAGTATAAAAAAACAATTTGAATACTATAAATTGCTAGGAGACAAAACCATTTCGCAACTACCCGAAGAAAAATTATTCTGGCGATATAATGAAGAAAGTAACAGCATTGCCATTATCGTAAAACATTTGCATGGCAATATGCTTTCGAGATGGACTGATTTTTTAAACAGCGATGGAGAAAAAGAATGGCGTAAAAGAGACGAAGAATTTGAAAACGAAATACATCACGGTGATTCAGTTTCAAAATTATGGAATGAAGGATGGGTTTGTCTTTTTAATACTTTAAATAAATTAGGAACAACTGATTTAAATAAAATTGTTTATATCCGCAACCAAGGGCATAGTGTTACTGAAGCTATTAACAGGCAATTGGCTCATTATCCCTATCATGTTGGACAAATTGTTTTTATTGGCAAAATGCTTCTGAATGAAAGTTGGCAATCACTTTCCATTCCTCGCAATAAGTCAAATCAATACAATGATCACAAGTTTGCTCAGCCAAAACAAAAAACGCATTTCACAGATGAATTTTTAAACCCAAAAAAAGAGAATGAATAAAACTTTATTATTTTTAAAATCACGTATTGGACATCAAGCTGATGAATCAGCATCGCCTTTGATGCGTTGGCTCAACCCTACCCTATTGGATGTTGAAGAAGGAAAAATAACTTTAGAATTTACTGTTCGACAAGAAATGACTAATCCAATTGGTATATTGCATGGAGGCACAACTGCAGCCATTATGGATGATAGTATTGGCGCAGCAGTATTTTCCTATGGTGAAAGTTATTTTTACTCCACCATTAATTTGGTTGTTGATTATTTTGGTCGTGCTGGTATTGGTGAAAAAATTATTGCAGAGGCCTTTGTGATAAAAAAAGGCAAACAATTGATACATGGGCAATGTGAAATTTGGAATGCCGACAAAACCAGAATGTTAGCCAAAGGAATTTCAAATCTTTTAAAAACTGAGTTGAAGAAACCAGATTAATTAAACATGAAACATAAAATTGCTTTTGCCCTTATCATGGGTATTATTACCACATGTATCATTTCATTTACCTTGGTGGCCGTAAATGTTGGATTTGGTCCTATTTTTATAAAAACATGGTTGCGATCATGGTGCATTGCCTATTCAATTATAATTCCATCAATGTTAATCATTGCACCAAAAATTCAAAAATTGGTGGTATATATATTAGATGATAAAGATTAGCTTGAAACATCTTTTGCTAATAAATTAATATTATACACCTAATTCATCAAACAAATAATGAGGTTCAATAGCAGAAAAGATATTTAAATACATAAATGCATTACACTAAAAACCGGAGAATTTAGCGAATATGGCTTTCTACAAATTATATTATAGAAACTTCAATTTAGTTAATCATCTCTCATCGAAAAGTACCACCTCTTTCGTTTACGTTGTAGAATCAGCTGAGTTAGATTTTTTACCTTAGAATCACTATTAGAAAGCAGAAACAGAATTAAGATGAGTATGAATAATGAAGCTTTTGCTGGTGTTAAAAATGAACTAAAATCAAGATAATATTCTTAAATATACCTTTTTCAATTATTTATTTTAACGTATATGATACTTCACTTATCGATATTTTTAATTTATTAATGGTTTTTTTCAAATATAATTTCTAATTTTGATGAAATTAATTCTGAAATGCCATGTCAGAAACTTCTATCGACCTTTTAGCTGAAATTAACAGCTTATCAAAAATTCACACTTTAAAACGAAATGATATTGATGCGATGATGATTGAGTTTGCTAAGCGTATTTTAGCCACTTTGCGGATTGAAAGAATGAGCGTTTGGTTACTAAATAAGAAGAAAGATGCTGTAATTTCAATGGGTGAATATGATTTGAATACATCAATCCTTACAAAAGATAGTATATTAGAGAAAAAGAAATACCCAAAGTATTTTAAGTCGATTAATGAAAATGAAATTTTATTAGTCCCTAATATTTATAAGAATAATAATACAAGTGAGCTTTCTGAAGACTATTCCTTACCCAATGGTATTATTTCATTAATGGATATCCCATTACGAATTGGAGGAGAATTGGTTGGTGTTATGTGTTTTGAAAAGAAAGGAACCGTTGAAAGAGTTTTTTCAAAAAATGAACAAGTATTTGCCTTAAGTACTGCGGCAGTATTTGCTTCGACTTTGGAAGCAAGATATAGAAGAGCTTTACAAGTTAAATTAGATAAGGAATTAAAAGAAAAAAACTTATTAATTAAAGAAATACACCATCGTGTAAAAAACAATTTATCTATTGTATCTAGTTTATTGCACCTACAATCAAGCAAATCTAAAGATAATTTTCATCAAAAACTTTTTGAAGAATGTGTGAGCAAAGTAGATTCGATAGCCAGTATTCATGAATTGATATATCGCACAAAATCGTTTACAGAAATAAGTGCAAAAGAATATTTTAGTAAAATGCTAAAAAGCATTGCACAATTACATTCAAACAATACTTTTGATGTTAAATTAAGTATCAAAATTAAAGATTTTCAGATAAAATTTGAACAAGCTTTGCCTCTTGCTTTGTTGGTCAATGAAGTAATGACAAACACATACAAACATGCCTTTGAACATCAGAAAAGTGCAGAAATAAAGTTCAATTTGCAGCTCAATGAAAATAAAATTAAACTTTTAATTTGCGATAATGGAAAAGGTTTTAAAAATGAAATTAAACAACAAAATACATTAGGCATTGACATTATTAAAGGTTTGGCTGAAAAATTAAATGCACAGATTTCTTATATCAATGGTGTTAATGAAGGCACAATTTTCGAATTAGTTTGTAATTTTTTGGGCAAACAAGTTATCAAATCAAAAGCATTACAAAATTAGCTCTAAAGATTTTTTTTTAATTTTGGTGAAACTTATTTTATTGATATGAAAAAAACTATACTATTTATTCTTTCCATTGTAATTTTACAACATGTGAATGGCCAAACAAACAGAGATGCCATTCAGAAAAGTAATGATGCTAATAACACCTCAAAAAAATTAGAGTATAGTCATTATAAGCATGAAATAGTTGATGAAAGAGGCGGTTCTCTATTATGTGATTCACTTTTGGCACAAACTACACCCAACAATGGTTATGAAGGCGTTATGTTTGATGTGCATGTATTAAATTTTGTAACCCTAGAAACTTTTAGCATTAGCTTGGATGCAGGCAATCCATGGGTAGGAATTTTTTATCGCACAGGCAGTTATGTTGGTCACAATACCAGTTCAGCTGGATGGATTATGCTAGATTCAGCCCTCATTAATGTGCCTGCAGATGGGATTATAAAAATACCAGTAAATGTAAATTTACCTCTTTTGGCTGATTCGAATTATGCGTTTTATGTTACTACCCTAAACAATACAAGCTGTAATTATAAAGATGGCACAGCAGTAGGTAACATTGCCGCATCAGATTTAAATATTCAAATTAAGGAAGGTGCGGGAGGCGATTACCCTTTTAATGTGACCAACACACCAAGAGTTTTAGTTGGAAGCGCATATTATTGTCAAGTAGCTACTGATTTACAAGAAATTATATTGAACGATTCTTTTACCCTTCAACCTAATCCGGTATCAAATATGTTAACAATTTCAGGTAATAAAAAAATTGATTATTGTTTAATTACTGATATTTCGGGAAGAGTAATACTAAATGCAAACAATGATACTACAATTGATTGCAGCAAGTTTGCAAGTGGTATTTATTTTGTAAACATAACTTCAGAAGGGAAGCAAATCACCAAAAAATTTATTAAAGATTAATCAATATCAATTTTTACAATAGACTATTTGATCAGGTATGCTTTTCCTAAAATCAAATATCAGACTCACGAAGTTGTTGCAATAATATCAAATATGATGCTTGTTTGATGAAGCGAATCAACTTCATTCCATTTTAGCAAATTTTATGGTATTCACCTTTTTTGATTTTTTGTCCGTATAATTTACAAGATATAGGCCGTTAGGCAAATCGCTTAATCCATCAATTGTAACTGAATTAACCTCATTTTGTTGCTCATAGGTTAGCCACACTTTTCCTAGCAAATCTATTATTTCAATTTTGCCTTGAATAGCATTTTTATGATTAGATAAAATGAAATAATGGTTGGCTGGATTAGGAAATAATTTTAATTCGCTTGTGTATAGATTTTCCATCCCTGCGTTAATAACGAGAGTATTTACAGTAGTATTGGTAATTACAGCCTCATTAAAATCAAAATAAATATAGGCTGTATTTTTTATTCTTGAGCCAACTGGTAAATTTCTTTTAATTTTGATGGTATAAACTACAAAGCCTTTGTTTGTTGCTTCATCCCAAGATAACATAATATTATTAAACTTAATATGCAATGCCCTATTTTCATCGATTTCTGCTACAAATGGATGTGATCCATAGATCATCTCAAGTGAATTGATATCAAGATTATTACTAATGGTATCCACTATTTCAATATTGTAAGCAAAATAGGTACCAGTATTTTCAAAATGTACAGTGTAGGTCAAAATACTATCCGAAAAATTTATGTCCCCATTAGGACCAAAACCTTTAGGAGAAACTTCTTTATAATTAGGGTCTAAGCTTGCAACGGTATAAGTTGGTAAATTACAAACATTGTTCCAAGGAGTTTCATCTAATACCCATGGTTGACTGCTTTTTTGAACAGTGTCTGCATAATAGAGCAAGGTGTTTGTAGGAGTTGTAGATTCCACCTGATAGGTTAAATCAAAACTAAATGTTTCTTTGATATTCAGGCTTGGTAAGTTATTGAAATTCCAATTAGGAGTGCCACTAACAATTGACCCAGCAAAGGTTGAAAATAACAACCCAGCATAATTACTTCCTTTTACATTCACCATAGTATTGTTAGCCACTGAGGTTCCATTATTTTTCACAATTATTCTTTGTTTATATCCATAACCAACAACTGCAGGTTCTATATTAATAAAATTAGTGTATAAATCATTAATCACAGGTGCTGTATCAGCAAAATTATTGATAATACTACAATTAATACCGCCATTAGCATTTACAATTATAGGGTTACTCGTGCATCCACCTGCAGCAAAATGTTGATAAGGTAATTGTTGCAAGGTATAAGTTCCAATAGGTACAAAAAAATGATAATCTCCATCATTGTTAGTTATGCTATATGAATTATTTACACCATTGTTTAACTGCACATTAACATTACTTAAGGGTACCTCATTGGCATCAAATAAACAGTTGTTATTAGCATCAAAAAATACTTTTCCTGAAAGTGTGCAAGCACATGGAGAAGTAGAATTATAATCAACATCGAAATGATAACTGAAATTACAACCGTTGGCATCTGAAATGCTTGCATAATAATCACCTGCTCCAATGTTGTTGTTTGATAATCCAGTATTGCCATTGCTCCATTGCACATTATATGGAGGTGTTCCTCCAGTAATATTTAAATTAATTTGGCCATCAGCAGTAAAAATACATGATGCATTAGTAATATTAGTGCTAATACTAAAAGGACTACTTGTATTTACATATGCTCCTGTAGTCTTTGTGCAGCCTGATGCATTAGTGATTAGGCAAGTATAATTGCCTCCATCAAGATTATAAATATTTTCGGTTGTTGCGCCATTACTCCATAAATAGCTTAAATTATTGCCATTAGCGTTTAAATATATTGCTCCATTATTTTGACCACAGGTATTAGGAGTTGAATTTGGATAGGCTTGAATTGGATCTGTATTTCCAACATAAACACTACTTATGAAAACACATCCGCTAGCATCAGTGACTTCAAAAGCATATTCACCAGGATTAACATTTGTCATTTGTAATCCAGTTTGAGGCGGATTAGTAAACCACTGCACAGAATAAGGTGGAGTTCCATTCGAAATTACCATGTTTGCACTACCTGTAGGAGATAAACAACTTGAAGCTGTACTAAATAATTGTGTATAAATTGGACTTAATGAATTAACATATAAATAATCATAATTGAAGCATCCAGCAGCGTCCACCATGGTTACTATATAGACTCCAGTATTGAGATTAGCTAGTGAATTCCCTACACTTCCATTATTCCATGTGCACGTATAAGGTGGAGTACCACCAGAGGGGAAAATATTAATACTACCTGTACTATTGGGGCAAGTAGTAGGTGCAACCACAGCATTGCTTTGAATTACCGTAGGAGAATATAAGTTCCCATTAATCATATCAGTGCAACCTTGAGCATCGTTTACCTCAACATTATAATATCCCAATGGCCCATTCATAACATTCCCAATTGAATTTCCTGAACTCCATAAATAAGAATATGGAGGCATACCCCCAGTTACATTTACAGTTAAAGTACCACCTTGACATGTCACATTGCTTGAAGCCATGTTTAAATTTAATCCTGAAATATTTTCCACATTAACCGAATCATTTATTACAAAGCAACCATTCATGTCGGTGGTTTTAACTAAATATATATTTGGCTGCAAGTTAGTAAAAGGCGCTGTAGAAGAAACTAGGCTTCCATTTAAGTATAGTTCAGTTAAAAATGGTCCACTACCGCTATTTGTAACATTAATTTGTCCTAAATTAGGACAAACGGCTGGACTTGCAACAACTGTACTTTGAAATGGTGGTGGGATAATCAAATCATTACTGCCACCAAGCCCAGATGCATCAGAAACATAAACGTACAAATTGCCTGGAGCTAAGCCACTAATAATATTATTTGTGATAGTTGGTGTTGCAGTTGAATTATAGGGCCAAACGCCAAAATTATAATTATATGGCGCAACTCCACCTGTTACATTAATTTGCACAACACCATTGTTTGTGCAAGGAGGTGTTAATAAGGTTAAGCTCACTTGTAAGTTTTGTGACTTACAAAAATTTGACAGTAAAATTATTGAAGCAATAAAAATGTATTTTTTCATAAGTAGGAGTTTTAGCATTTATAACGTTTCACACTAATTTATCGTTAGTAAACTTATTTACTAAAAAATAATACCTATATCATTTAAGAACTAATTGATATGAAAAACAACAGAAATAATTTACAACCAGAATTAATCATGGTATGATAAAAAATATATATTTGCTTTATAATCTTCTAAAATATTTAACTATGAAAAAAATTCTTAATTTATTTCTAATATTCTTAACTATTTCTATTTTTTCTTGTAAGAAAGAACCATCTGCCTCCTTCACAGCAAGTAAAACTAATGCAGAAATTGACGAAGAAATTACTTTCACAAACACAAGTACCGATGGTGTAACTTATTCCTGGGAATTTGGTGATGGCGCCACTTCTACTGACGAATCTCCAAAACATGCATATACTAAAGATGGGAGCTATACGGTAACACTTACTGCTTTTTCAAAAAAAGAAAAAAAGTCAAATACAACGACAAGTAAAATAATTGTAAACAAGGAAAGTTATAGATTTAGTGGAACTATTGACGGAACCATAGTAAATTACAATACAGCGACAGAAGATTATAGCAGTTATTTTGGAACAGACGGCAGTATTGGAGTTTCAACTTCCACTAAAATTGTTGAAAGCAGTATTGCAAATGCAAACAACACCGATGGTCCAAGTATTTCAATTAAACTAGGTACATTAACTTATGTTGGTGGTTCGGTTGCACCAGAAAGTGACTTTGCTGCCTTTATTACAGCAAAAAGTTATCCCTTTAGTTTAGGTGCTTTAGATGGCATCTCTATTTCTTATATGGATGCCAATGGAGTAATTTGGTCAACCGACAATGGTATCACAAGTCAAAGTGGAAGTAGCTTTGTTATTACAGAAGTTAAGGATGTTACAGATCCATTTGGGGATCAAGAAATTAGTTTTAAAGCTACTTTTACTGCTAAATTGTATAATGGAAGTTCATTTAAAACATTTACAAACTGTTATTATTATGCAGCTTTTTCAAATATTTAGTAATTTATTAAACTAATAAAAAAAGGTAAATCAAATATTCATGATTTACCTTTTTTTTATGTATTCAAAAAAAAGAAAATAATTTTAAAGTAATTTTAATGATGAATCGTCATACATAGTATGATGACGATGGAAGATTTAATGCCAGAACAAAAAAACACTTCAATTACCAACACCATCCAGCAATTTGGAAATAAATTGTTTGGATTTGTACGTGGTAAAGTAAAATCTAATGAAGACGCTGAGGATATTTTACAAGAAGTGTGGTATCAACTTTTAAATTTTGGCAACCTTTCTGAATTAGAAAATGTTGGTGCATGGTTGTATCAAGTAGCGCGCAACAAAGTAACGGACAGATTCAGAAAGAAAAGCAATGCAAGCATAGAAGATTACGTTTTTGAGAACGAAAACAGTGAGTTTAATTTTAAAGAAATACTATTATTAGATGAAACTAATAATCCAGAGATGAGCTTCTTTAAAGAGCTATTTTGGAAAGAAATGATGTTAGCTTTAGATGAATTACCTCAGAGTCAAAAAGAAGTTTTTATTTTAAATGAAATTGAAGATCATACTTTACAGGAAATAGCTGATCAACAAGGTGAAAACATCAAAACAGTTATCAGCAGAAAGTCATATGCAGTGAAGCATTTACGCAAGAAATTAAATTATTTATATCAGGAAATAACACAATAACCTAATGGAAACGAATAGCAAAAATAAAAAATACAAAAAGTTTTTCTTTTTCATACCGATGTTGATTTTTGGATTATCGGCAATCAGTTTTATAGTGATGCAATTGTGGAATTGGTTAATGCCAGTGATATTTCAACTTCCTTCAATCAGTTTCTTTCAAGCAGCTGGCTTATTTGCACTCAGCAAAATTTTGTTCAGCAGTTTTAATTTCAATGGTCGTAATAAACGCGGGCCATTTAATAATCAAGAGATGAATGAAAAAATAATGAACATGAGTGAAGAAGAAAGAGCAGCATTTAAAGCCCAGTGGAAACAACGATGTGGAAAATAAATGGCCACACTCAAAAAACGCCCGTTAAAATAAACGGGCATTTTTTTTTAATAAGCTCCAAAGGTCCATCTGATTGGGCCTTTCAAAAAAATATTTGAAATTTTTCAATTTATTTAAAGTAAAATTAAAATTGTTTCGTCTTCCCTTATATAACACAATAATATAAATAAAATGAAAAATTCAATTTTAAAAACAGTGATGATGGGCGCAATATTTGGGGCGCTGCTTTTCTTTATGCCATTTTTTATGGTAGGTATTTTCTTTTGCTTTGCCATCTTTGGAATGATGATGCGCAGGCGTATGCGTTATATGGGATATGGCTTTCATCAATTTGCCTATGCAGATAAAATAAGAAATATGAATGAAGATGAATATCAAAACTTCAAAAGAAAAATGAGTCAACATCCATGTCATCATAGCAAACAACAACAAATAACAAACAATCAATAATTAAAATATCTAAAATCATGAAACATAAACCAAGATTCTTTATTGGCTTTTTAGCTGCTGCTATCACTTTCGGAACATTAATGGCAACTATTGGGCCACGTCATTTTAAACATAATTCGCATCATTGTAATGATAAGCAACATGAAAATCATCAAACACATCAAAACAACGCTAAGGATATTCCAAGTGAAAACATTTAGCATAATTGTTAATCAAAAAAAGCAAGTTCGTAAAGAATTTGCTTTTTTTGGTTTGGATAAATAAACTACAAATTGAATTTACTCACTCTTTACAAATTTAATAGATTTTACCTCTCCTAATTCGTTTGTAATATTTACAAAATATAAACCATTGGCAAGTTCATTTAGGTTATTTATTTCAACACTATTAACAGGTTGTTGAATTTTTTTGCTGAGCCACAATTTACCCATTATATCATAAATATTGATTATTCCTTTTAGGGTATTTAATTTATTTGTTATAATTAATCTATTACTAGCAGGATTAGGAAATAAGTTATATTTGGCACTATTATATTCTTCCGATCCCACATTCACTGAAAGTGTATTAATTGTGGTGTTGGTAATTACAGCTTCATTAAAATCAAAATAGATATATGCTGTATTTTTTATTTGAGCACCAGCAGGCAAATTGTTTTTTAATTTAATTGAATAAATAGCAAAACCAGTATTCCATCCAGTATTATATCCTAACATAATATTATTAAATTTAATATGTAATACGCGATTTTCATCAATTGATGCTTCATATGGATGAGAGCCATAAATCATTTCCAGAGAATTTAAATTTAAATTATTACTTATTGAATCAACAATTTCTATGTTATAGGCAAAATAAGTTCCTGTATTTTCAAAATGCACCGTGTAAGTTAACAAGCTATCTGTATAATTAATATCACCATTTACACCACTTCCTTTGGGTGAAACCTCTTTATAATTAGGATCTAAACTCGCCACTGTGTTGGTTTGTAAATTTGATACATTATTCCAAGGTGTTGCATCTTGCAACCAGGGTTGAGAACTTTTTTGAACAGTATCGGTGAAGAATAATGATGTATTAACAGGTACGGTTGAGGATATTGCATAATTAAGGTCAAAAGAAAATGTTTCATTAGGATCAAGTGCGGGTAAACCAGTAAAGTTCCAATTGTATGTTCCTATAACGTTGGTTCCGATAAAGGTTGAATTTATAAGACCAGAATTGTTATTTCCTTTCATATTTACTAAAGCGTTATTAGCTGTTGTAGTACCCATATTTTTAACTAGTATTCTTTGTTTATAATTATAACCAACTACTGCCGGTTGTAAATTCATATAGTAGGTAGACAAATCTTGAACAGATGGTGCAGTGTCTGCAAAATTGTTAATAATCACGCAGTTGATACCACCATTTGCATTCACCGTTATGGGATTACTGCTACATGCACCAGGAGCATAATGCTGATAAGTCAGTTGCTCAATAGTATAGGAGCCCGCGGGAACAAAAAAGTTGTACATGCCAGCGCTGTTAGTAATGCTATAGCTTGTATTGGCGCCTGAAATTAGTTTAACATTAACATTACTTAGAGGAATTTCTAAAGAGTCATAAACACAATTGTTATTGGCATCAAAATATACTTTGCCAGATAAGGTACATGCACATGGTGAAGTTGATGAATATCCAATTGAATAATGATATGAAAAATTACATCCATTAGCATCTGAAATTGTAGCATAATAATCTCCTTTTATTAAACTATTAATACTTGTACCTGATGCGCCATTGCTCCAGGTTATATTATATGGCGGTGTTCCACCAGTGATGTTTAATGTGATTTCTCCATCTGCAGTGAAAATACATGAAGCGTTTACAATACTGCTTGAAACATTAAATGGACTTAGTGTATTAATAAATTCTCCGAATGATTTTGTACAGCCATCAGGATTTGTAACTACGCATGAATAATTTCCACCTGATAAATTATATAAATTATTTGCAGTGCTACCATTACTCCACAAGCAAGTAGAATTGCTATTTATATTAGATAATACTATTGATCCATTATTTTGTCCACAGACAGCATCAGTCACTTGACGATAAACATTTATTGAACTCGAACCGTCTATTGTATAACCTCCCGTTTGAATGCATCCATTAGCATCTGTAACAGCAAAAGAATAGAAGCCAGGTAAAACGTTTGATAAAGTTGGACCATTTTGTACTGGATTAGTGCTCCATTGGACACTGTAAGGTGCAGTACCTCCTGAAATAACTAAAGTTGCCCCGCCAGTTGGGTTTACACAATTAGAACTGTTGGAGGAACCTGAAACATAAATCGAACTAGTCGTATTTAGATATAAGGTGTGTGCATTAAAACATCCAGCTGCATCTAAAATTGTTGCTGTATATGTTCCAGCACTTAAATTATTAATACTTAAGCCTGTCGTGCCATTACCCCAATTGCAGGTATAAGGGGCTGTTCCTCCCGAGGGAAAAAGAGTGATACTGCCGTTTGATAAAGGGCAAGTAGGTGCTGCTATTACTGGACTTGGATAAATATAAACTGGAGAATTTATGTTTTGTGATACAATCTCATTGCATCCTTGTGCATCAGTAACTGTAACTTGGTGCTGCCCTATTGGTCCATTCATCACATTAGTAATTGATGTTCCACTACTCCAGGAATAGGTATAGGGTGACATTCCTCCTACTACAGAGGCTGTCAAAGTGCCGCCCTGGCAAGTAACATTAGAAGTAGTTAAAGAAACATTAATCCCTGAAATGTCTTCTATCACAATTGTATCTGAATTAAGATAACACCCCAGTCCGTCTGTGGTTTTTACAAAATACTCACCCGGTGACAAATTAGTAAATGGTGCACCTGTTGCTATTAAAACACTATTATAATAAAGTTCATCTATAAAAGGACCAGTTCCCACATTTGCTACTTGAATCTCACCTAAAGCAGGACAAATGGCTGGGTTAGCAGTTATTGTAGTTTGAAAAGGGCTCACTAAAACTGTATCAGTCCATCCACTGGAACTGCCAGCATCATACGCGTACACAATAATATTACCAGGGGGCAAGCCCGATAAAATATTATTTGTAAGTGTTGGATTACCTGCATTAACAGGGGGCCAAAAATTATAAGTATAACTATAAGGTGGTATACCTCCAGTAACATTAATTTGAACTTCACCATTATTTGTGCAAGGTTGAGTCAGCACATTTAATGTAACCTGTAAACTTTGTGCATTTGCAAATTTTACAATTAATAGAAAAGCAAGTATGCCAACAATTTTTTTCATAGTATTAATTTTATTGAATAACGTTTCAAAATTACGTTTCGTTAGTACAATTATATATATATCTTTGTCAAGATTGTCTATAACGAGATGAAATAATAATGTTTAAAATGAATTAAAAATCAAACTTAACATGGCAACAGAAGGCACCAAAGAAAATCCATGGAAGCTTAAAACACCTCCTTTAAGCTCCGATTACGAAATGTATAAAGATACAAAAGATGGCAAAGAAGTAATTGTTTGTGTGGTTGGAAAAACAACACTTTTGTATGATTACAACTGCTTGAAAGACCTACATGCTATGCTCAAAAAACATGGCGATTGGATGGAATTGGGGAGCTCAGATGAACAAAAACCTGCAAAAGTTGGTACAGTGGAAGCATGGGGACGATCTGAAAAGAACCCAGTTGGGGGTTGGTATGGACTTAAAAAAGGTTTAAGAGGTAGATTTGGTATGTATGTGCCACCTTTAATGGAAAAGCTTGGAATGGCAGAGGTAACCCATGAAGCTAAAGGAAATAAAATGAGAGCTAAATAATTTATTTCAATTTTTTCTTTTCAGAAATGAAAACGAATGCTTGTGTTCTATTTCAATACAATGGAAAAAAAAGGTAATTTCCAAGTGGATAAAAAATATATTCTGGAAAAATTTCCTGGTAAAGGAGGATGGACTTATATTGCTATTCCAGATTTAAAACCCAATAAAAAAGCATATTTTAATATGTCAAAGGTGAACGGTTTTATTGATGATTTAGCAATTAATGACCACAATTTGTTTCCTTTTGGTAAAGATAAGGTTTTGATGGCAGTAAAAGCAGAAATAAGAAAAAAGATTGGAAAAAATGAAGGCGATTGGGTGCATCTTAAATTAAATGTAAACCAACCTGAATATGACATTAAATCAGAATTTTTAATATGCCTCAACGATGACATTGCTGCTAAAAAAACATTTACAAAATGTAACACATCACAACAGCAGGCTATTATAGATTGGATTAGTGCCTCAAAAGATGAAGAAATGAAGGTGGAAAGAATTGTTAAAGCCATTGATATGCTTGCTTTTGGGAGAAAACAATTTGTTTAATTCCCTATAATTGAAAAGTTGAATTTTTTACTTTTTGAAAGTTTTACTATCTTTGTGGCATCATGAGATACCTATCTATTATTTTGTGTTCGGTAATTTTGAGTTTGGCTTCCACACCTACACTTAAATTATTGATTTCAAATTACACATCGATTCAAAACTGTTGTGAAAATTCTTGTGATGAAGAAAATACAGATATGAAATCCCATACTGATGAAAACTGCACAGGAAGTACATGCAACCCATTTGCAATTTGTTGTTCCTGCGTTTTACATCTTGTAACTTCAAGCTATTTCTTGCATATAAAACCACAACAGATAGTTTCTCAACCTATCATTTTTCAACCAAAATTCACTTCATTTTATAATGTTGAATTTTGGCAACCACCCAAATTGAGTTAATATTATTTCGTTGCTATTTAACATTAGCACTTTACTTATTATTAATTTCAATTTAAATCAATGAAAACTTTCAAATTATTGATATTAGTGCTTACAATTTTGTTAGCCCATATCCAAATAAATTATGCTCAAAACCAAGACAGCGTTAAAGTAATAAATGTAAAAGTTAAAGGTATTACATGTGCAAACGACCTAAAAACAATTTCAAACAATGTTGAAAAACTAGCCGGGGTAAGTACCTGCAAATCCGTTAAAATGAGTGCAACATCTAGTTTTGAAATTAAATTCAATCCAGCAAAAATTACTGAAAAGGAAATATACACTGCTATTGAAAATACTGGTGGTTGCGAAAATCCAAATGATAAGCCCTACAAAGTAAAATAATTAATGTAAATCATTCCTATAAAAATGACAAATTATTTACTCATTATTTGTATACTTTTCAATATGCCATTATTGGCTCAAAAGTTGAATGGAAAAGTTGCAAATACAAAAAATGAAGCTCTCGTAGGGGCAAGTGTTTATTGGCTCGATACCAAGCAAGGTGTGCTTACAAATGGCAATGGAGAATTTAGTATAGACATTCAAAATACAAATAACAAACAACTTATTGTTACCTATGTTGGGTATAATGCAGATACCATTAGTATCACTGGTCAAAATGAAGTTAACATTAAACTAAGAGAAATAAAGTCTCTAAAAGAAATAGTGATATCAGAGGAACAAGATGGTATAAAGTTATCAAATCTCACCGCAATAAAAACTGAAAATATAACAGCAACAGAATTAAAAAAAGCTGCTTGCTGCGATTTGGCTGGATGTTTTGAGACTCAACTTACAGTGCAACCACAAACAAGTAACGTGATTACGAATTCAAAAGAGCTAAGAATATTAGGTTTATCAGGCGTTTATAATCAAGTACTTATTGATGGATTGCCATTAATCCAAGCTTTAAGCTATACCTATGGCATTAGTGGAGTTCCAGGAACTCTGGTAGAAAACATTTTTGTATCAAAAGGTGCGAATAGTGTTTTACAAGGTTATGAAAGTATAAGTGGCCAAATTAATGTTATAACCAAAGATCCTACTAATACCGATAAATTACTTTTCAATTTCTATATGAATAGTTTCATGGAAAAACAATTGAACTTTAATTATTCCATTAAAAAAGGAAAATGGAAAAACATCACTGCATTGCAAACAGTTCAGCCATCTAACAAAATTGACAACGATAAAGATAATTTTTTAGATTTACCATTACTCAGAAGATATGTTTTTTTCAACAAATTGAATTATGGTAAAGAAAGTGATTGGGGCTGGTACAGTAAAATTGGAGTGAAATTTTTAGATGAGGAAAGAATTGGTGGACAGTCCAATTTTAATGAGAAAGTCGATAAAGGAAGCAATAGTGTTTACGGACAAACTATTCACTTTTATCAACCAGAATTGTATACTAAAACAGGCTATCGATTTAATGATGTACATCATATAGCCATTATGGCAAGTAGTTTTTATCATCAACAAAATTCATATTTTGGGACAACTAAATACAAGGCCAATCAACTCAATTTTTATGGAAATCTACAGTATGAAATCAATTACAAGAAAGTGCATTCATTAAAATCAGGTATCAGTTTTCGACACCTTGAATTAAATGAAGATATCAGTTTCAGCGATAATACTGTAGTAAGGACGTATCAAGGATTATACAAAAGACTTGAAAATATTCCAGGCCTTTTTGCAGAGAATTCGATGATATTTTTTGAGAATAAATTGACTTGGATTAGTGGCATACGAGCCGACAATCATAATCAATTTGGCACCACAATTACACCAAGAACAATGTTTAAATATGATTTAAATTCTAAATCTGTGTTACGTGCAAATATTGGTTCTGGTTGGCGCACAGTTAATTTATTTAGTGAAAACATTGGTTTATTAGTAAGCTCACGTGATATTATTTTTGCCGAAAACTTACTCCCCGAAAGAGCAATCAATTATGGAATAAATTGGGTACAAAAATTTGAAATTCCAAACTGTTCAGGTTATTTAACAACCGATTTTTACAGAACCGACTTCCAAAATCAAATTTTCCCCGATTATGATACTGACCCAACAAAAGCTATCATCAAAAATTTCACAGATGCCAGTATAAGTAATGGTTTTCAAGCCGAATTGAATTTAAAGCTTGCCAAGCTTTTAGATGTTAAAATAGGCTATAATTACCTTGATGTATACAGAATTGAGAATAACAAAAAAGTAAATTTGCCATTTAATCCAAAACATAGGATTTTAAGTACACTTAGCTTCAGGCCCAAAAATAAAAAATTTAATATTGATATTAATACGCATTGGTTTGGAGAACAAAGGTTACCTAACACTAAATTAAATCCAGAAGATTTTCAAAGACCAGATTTTTCAGCGCCATACACCATTTATAATGCACAAATTACATACAATTATAAAAGGTTTGAAATATACGGTGGTTGCGAAAACATCTTTAATTTTAGGCAATCACAACCAATAATTAGTTGGCAAAATCCATTTAGTCCTTACTTTGACACTTCATCAGTTTGGGGTCCTACCCGAGGAAGAGAATTTTATATTGGCTTCAGATATAGAATTTCAATGCAATAAAAAAGGCTGTGCTATCATGTAAGGTATTATTTAATATAATTTCAATTCATGCAACCTTTGTTTATTAAATGTATGTTATACCAATAATTTACAAATCATACATTGGTTAATGCCGATAGTAAAGAAGTTTAGCACGAATGATGTGAAGCAAATTTGGGCAATTAATTATTTCAAATCGGTATTATAAACAATATTTTATTATATTTACTTATTAATTTACATCTCAATCATGAAAAATATTTTACTGCTATCATTATTATCAATTATTAATTTTAATGTGTGCAAAGCTGCAGGTGGCTGGCAAAAAATATATCCAACTATAAACGGTAGTGCGGATGGCGATGGAATTAATGCTCTTTGTCAAACCGCAGATGGTGGATTTATTTTTGCAGGATTGATTAAAAATAATTCAGCTGCAAGTGAAAACAGAGTAACCAAAGTTGATGATTTAGGAAATATTCAATGGTCATTTACCTATTTTGGCAACCTAAACAATAATTCTTGGGCCACTAATATAGAATTAGCGCCTAATGGAGGATATTATGTTGAAGGCAGAAATAGAAACCCTATAAACTATCAAGACGAAGTATATATTCAACATATTGATGCTAATGGAAACCAAATTTGGGTTAACTTTTACCCTCAAGCAAATATATCTACCAAAGGAGCTGTTACTAGCGATGGTGGATATGTTTCGATTAGTTATGATTACGATAATGTAAACCTAATTGATAGTGTGGTACTCATCAAAGTTGATGCCAATGGAGTTTTAAATTTTATGACTAAACATGCTGCTACTCAAGTGGGTATCGTTCATTCAGTTCTTCAAACTATGAATGGAGAATATGTGGTTGAAGGCTACTACAATTCTCAAACTTTTTTAAGTAAATTTGATGCGAACGGCAATTTTTTATGGCGTCAATTTTATGGATTACAGTCGGCTCATCCTGAATATATTGGCAAGGTGGTTGAGAATGCTGACGGAACATACACAGTGGCTGGTAACGATGCATTAACTTGGGGGGCACATGATGTTTATTTATTCAAAACTGATGCAAATGGAGCTCTTTTATGGGAACAACATTATGGACAAACATTGGCAATGTCATCTGATATGGACAAGACAAGCGATGGTGGCTATATTATTACTGGGTTTAAAAACTATAATACAAGTCCAAAAATTATTTTAATTAAAACAAACGGTTTAGGTGCAGTTCAGTGGGTTAAAGAGTATAATGGTGATGGCTCAGGTAGTTGGAAAGCATACAGTGTTAGACAAACTAATGATGGTGGCTATGCTGTTGGAGGTGCAAGAGTTTCATCATTTTATGAAAGAGAAAATATGTATTTAATCAAAACTGATGAACTTGGTGAAATTTATTCTAATACACTTCAAGGCTATGTTTATGATGATACAAATAATGATTGCATAAGCGATACTGGCGAGTATCGTATGGCAAACAGAATTATAGAAATAACCGGCAATCAAACATTTTGGACCTCAACAAACAGCGATGGCTATTATTGGGTAAGAGTTGACACTGGAAATTATCAAATGATTTTACATCCATCAACTAACACTGCCTATTGGCAAGTTACTTCTTGTAATAATGATACAATTCAATTGAACATCCCAACTCAAAATACCACCATTGAAACCTCATTTGCACACAATGCCATAGCCTATTGCCCACTTTTAAACGTAGAGTTGTCTACCCCTTTTTTAAGAAGATGTTTTGATAACAATTATTATGTACACTATTGTAACACAGGCACCGCAATTGCTAATAACGCATATATAGATGTTGAATTTGATAGCTATTTAACCCTAGACACTAATAACATTTCAGTTAGTTGGGTATCACTTGGTTCAAATATATATCGTTTAAATATAGGAAATGTTGGTATCGGTGCTTGTGGAACCATTCCATTGAGCTTATATGTATCATGTAATGCTGTATTAAACCAAACTCATTGTAGTAATGCACAAATTTTCCCTACCTCTAATTGTCTTTCTCCTACGTGGTATGGTGCAATAATAAGTGTGGATGCAAATTGTATGAACGACAGTATTATTTTTACATTATCAAACACTGGCTTTAATAATAGTAATTTTCTTACGCTGCAAATTATGCAGGATACACTTCAGGTAGGCTCAAATATTTTTTCTTTAAATGCAGGGCAATCATCTCAAATTATTATTCCAAATCCAAACGGTGCCACTTACACTTTAATTGCGCAGCAAGAAATAGGCTATCCAGCACAATTAGGTGATTCCTTAGTAAGTGTTTCTATTGAAGGATGTGGAGGTGCAATAAATACCGGGATAGTTACACAATTTGGAAGTTATGATGGTTCTCCGTTTTTAGATATTGATTGCCGAATGAATATTGGAGCATATGATCCTAATGATAAACAAGGATTTCCAGCGGGATACAGCATAAATCATTACATCACCCCTACTACTGTTTTAGACTATCAAATTCGTTTTCAAAATACTGGTACTGATACCGCTTTTAACATCGTTGTGCGTGATACAATACCACAAAGTTTAGATATTGCAACTATTACTCCAGGTGCCTCTAGCCATAATTACACTTATGTGGTACATGGTGAAAATGCTCAAGTAATCGACTTCATTTTTAACAATATTCAATTGCCCGACAGCAATGTTAATGAGCCAGCATCTAACGGTTTCGTTAAATTTAAAATCAATCAAAAAGCAAATAACCCCATAGGAACAGTGATTGAAAATAAAGCCGGTATATATTTCGATTTTAATGAAGCAGTGATTACTAATTCAACGCACCATGTAATAGGTCAAAATTTTATTGAGTCAAATTTGGTAGGGCTTTCAACACAAGCTCCCCAAAATGAAATTTCTGTAAATGTGTTTCCAAACCCGGCTAAGGATGATGTTATTTTTGAAATTAAAAACTCACAACATAGCAATTACGCACTACAAATATTTAACCTTCATGGTAGCTCAGTATTACAACAAAACTTTTCAAACAGTATAATTAAAATTCAAAAAGGAAGTTTACCAGCTGGCATATACTTTTATCAAGTAAACCATGATAAAGGAATAGCTCATATAGGAAAGCTCATAATCAATTAATAAAATTGCTCATCATTATTTAATTAAATATTAAAACTGCCATATTTTTAATACTTACTTAGAGAAATTCAATTTATAAAATTTAATTTGGGCAAAACCAATACCGATAACACATTCAATTTATGCCATTGAAGTATAGCCTAATTGTACTAATTTCAATTTTTATAGGCATTTACACTGAGTATTTAGTCGTCCCTCAAAAAGTCATTTTTAAACGGGAGAGATGTTGGCCTTGT
>DAORKI010000034.1:0-32080 GCA_035439485.1 Bacteroidia bacterium | reverse complement strand
GAGCAATACACTTTTAATGTATGGGCCCTGGGTTCGAGTCCCAGCGGGATCACAATATGTGGTTAGTATCAAACTAAAGAACAACTAAAGCCTCGTAAAACATAAGTTTTACGGGGCTTTTTTTATTTATCTATATCAATACAATTCAAATCATTTTAAACCTTCTCGGTTACTAATTCGGTTACCTTTTTTATTACATACATTTGGTAACCGAATTTATCGTAAACCATTGATTTTATTGGCTTCCAGAGGAGCAAAGTTTGCCAAAACAAACCAATTTATCAATGTTTAATCGGTTACTAAAATCGGGGCAAAATGAAAGTAAAACAAAACCTATCAATTCTTATTTGGGCTAACCCATCTAAAAAAGACAAAAACGGCCTAATTCCATTGTATGCTCGCATAACTATTGACGGCAAGCGTGCTGAGATTTCTCTCAACAACAAAGTAAATCCTGAAAAATGGGATAAAGATTTAGCTATTTTAAAAGGTAATACTTTGGAAACTAAAACTTTAAATAATCATCTTATTAAAGTAAGAACAGATTTGAATGTACACTTCATTAATTTAAGCGCAATCCACCAAGCCGTTAGTCCACAATTACTTAGTGATACATACCTTGGAAAAGAAACCAAACCACTAGAAAAAACCATAATGGATGCTTTTGAATACCATAATAAAAAATTCAAAGAGAAAGCCGAGCATGGCTCAGTTTCTCTAAAAACGTGGACTCGTTTCGAAATACTTAAAAACAAGGTAGTTAAGTTTATGGAGAAGAATTACAAGACAAAAGACAAGAACCTAAAGGATATTAAACATTCATTTGCCACCGATTTTGAGCATTATTTGATGATAAATGATAAGCTGGCATCCAATACCCTAATGAAGTATATAAAAATGCTTAAAACTGTTTTAAATATGTGCGTGGCTAATGAATGGATTCCTTCTAATCCCTTCATGAACTTCAAATGCACATATACACCTCCCGATAGAAAAGTTTTAACCCCCGATGAATTAAGCACACTTTATTCTAAAGTAATGCCTAACAAACGATTAGAAGAAGTTAGAGATGTTTTTATTTTTGCTTGTTATACCGGCTATGCTTTTGCTGATATGGAGCAATTTGATTTAAATGCAGTAACAGTAGGTATTGATGGAGAGTATTGGTTAAAAACCAATCGTATAAAAACCGATTCAGCTGAAAACGTGATGTTGTTGGATATTCCTTTAGAAATCATCCAAAAATATAAAACACATCCTTATTGCTTGGCAAACAATAAATTGTTGCCAATCATAAGTAATCAGCGTTACAATAGCTATTTGAAGGAAATATCAGCTATTTGCGATATTAAAAAACATTTAACTTCTCACATTGCACGCCACACATTCGCAACAACGGTTACACTAGCTAACGGAATTTCCTTAGAAAGTGTGAGCGCCATGCTTGGCCATAAAAGTATTCGAACTACTCAAATTTATGCAAAGGTGGTCCAATCCAAATTAAGCAATGAAATGAAATTGCTAAAACAGAAATTAAATCCCACAATCAATTGTGAATTAATTAGTTCGGCAGCTAGTAACAATTAGAAAAAATAATAGTTATGAGATTAAATCTCAACTATTATTTTTATGAAACAACATGCTGAAAACTTGGCTAAACGCCTAGTTGCAGAGTTTCAAGAAATTGAAACACTGCACCAGGATAAACTGCCTATGCTTTTAAAAAAGGTTGAAGTAGCAAATATTTTGGTTCAAGAACTTCAATCACACGTTACTAAGTACAAATTAATTCAGTCAGAGAAAGAACAAGTAGTTTATTACAAGTATTGTTTGCCACTCATTCAAAAATGGGTTTTTGCTTTCGAATTCATTCATACAATTGAAAAAGAGGCTTTGCTTGGCACACAAGATATGAAAGCAGAGTATTACAAAAATGCCTTGCATAAATTAAATAGCAGCTATAAAAGGAGAACAAATGAATTCTGTTACATTCGTCAAAACGACAAGCGTTTTGAGAATTCTACACTCATTTCATCAAACTTAAATAATAATATTATTTCATTGTTTGAAGCTCATTTTATAGCTGAAGAATATCTGATCAATAGGATTGCTCAATTAAAAATTAATGAAAATTCAAACCCAGTTTATCAACCTGGTCCTTCCAATTGCAAATGGGTTAAATCAAAAACAGATTTAGTAGAATTATGCTACGCAATATTCTACGGCAATTGTGCAATTGATGTAACCACACAAAAACCAATTCATTTAACAAAGCTTGCAGTAATCTTGGAAGCTGCCTTTTCAGCAGAGCTGAAAGACTATAAGCGCTTGTTTTCTGATGTAAAAAAGCGAAGAGAAAGCGATTCATTCACAAAGTTTCTGCAGCAAACTATTCAGCATCAAATCGAAATTCATTTTAAATAAAAAAATCTTTCCACATGTGGAATGTGATGTGGAAAGAAACAAATTAAACAAATGCAATTTTGCCTGCATAACATTAAAACAGGATAAAATGCAAATTGAAATTTTAACTAAAAACGACCTCAATCAATTCAAAACAGAATTGCTTGAAGAACTAAAAGTAATAATTAGTAAAGCCAAGCCAAATGCAACCCCACAAAAGGAATGGTTAAAGAGTTATGAAGTGCGAAAGCTTTTAAATATTTCGCCTGGTACTTTACAAACCATGCGTGTAAATGGCATCATTTCGTATAGTAAAGTTGGCGGTATATTTTATCACAGCTACGCTGATATATGTAAGTTATTGGAAGGCAAAAAATAGAAGCTTTGCAAATTAATTACATCAAACATTTAACTGCTGTTTTTTACAAAATGGCTGATGATGAAAGGCTTTCGCCTTTTCACATCAGCCTGTATTTTACCTTATTTCAGTTTTGGAATTTAAACAGGTTTAAAAATCCAATAAGTATCGCGCGGCAAGAAACCATGCGACTAGCTAAAATAGGCTCTGTAAATACATACATAAAATGTATAAAAGAGTTAGATAAATGGAACTACATAAAATATGTCCCTTCACACAATCCATTAAAAGGGAGCTTAGTCAACTTGTACAATTTTAATAATACTACTGATAATGCTACTGATATATCTAACGATAAAAGCAATAATAAAACTAGTGAGAAAACTACTGGTAACACTAAAAAACAACTAGTGATACCTTCTATAAACACTATAAACAATACAAACCAAATAAACACTTTAAACGATTCCAATCGCCCATTAATTGAAAAAAATAATCTAATTTCTAAAAGTGATGAACCAAAAGAGAAAAAGCAAAGAAAAAAAGTTGCGCCAAAAAAAGAAAGTAAAAGTCTGTCCGCTCAACCTAAAAACAACAAACCAACTGCCCAGGAAGTTACTAATTACTTTACCTCAAAAATGTGTACAGCAACTGAAGGTGAAAAGTTTTTCAATTACTTTGAGAGTAACGGTTGGTTAGTAGGCGGTAAAACTCCAATGAAAAACTGGCATGCAGCAGCAAACAATTGGATAATGAACATTGATAAATTCAAAAACAATGGAACACATAAACAAGAAAGTAAATCAGGTGCTGCAGCAGGGCAAAACAACTCCAGAGCAGGAAACCTCCACGCCACCAGTAACAAAAATTTCTCAGAACCCCTCTAGCAATAAAGCTGGAACCCTGAGTCCCGTCGAAGGGCCCTATGATTATGAAAAAATATTTGATTTTTTAATCAAAAAAGGCAAACAAGATTTTGGCGCAAGTTTCGTAATTCAAGAGGCTGATAAGCCAATAATTACAAAGCTTATAGCCTACTTTTTAAAAGATGAATTTATGTGCTTACAGCACAAAATTTCATTACAAAAGGGCATTTTATTAAGTGGTCCAATTGGTTGTGGAAAAACAACATTGATGCACTTAATGAAGTATTTTAATAACCAACAGCAAAGCATTTATTTAGTAAAATCATGCAGAGATGTAAGCTTTGAATTTATAAAAGAGGGTTACGATGTGGTACATCGTTACACCCGGCAAAGCTATTACCGAAATGGTACAAATGAAATCCCAAAACATTACTGTTTTGATGATTTAGGCACAGAAAACAACCTTAAATATTACGGTAACGAATGTAATATTATGGCTGAAATTCTATTAAGTAGATATGATCAATTTGTAGCTAAAAAATTGATTACCCACCTCACTACCAATTTATCTGCTTCTGAAATTGAAAGCAGCTATGGCAACCGTATCCGTTCACGCATGCGTGAACTATTTAACTTAATTGCATTTGAAAATTCAGTTAAAGATAAAAGGGTATAATTATCAAATTTCAATAATTATCCCCAACTATCATTTTCTTCACAAAATTTCATTAATTTTCGATATTAAAACAAATTAAATCTTTTCACTACAATTTGTAGTGCAAATTTCTTTTGCTTTAGCTTTTAAAAATATACTTTGATTTATATTAGTGCTTATTGATGGCACTGATTTAAGGATTTTTTGAACTTATAATTTATGAAGAAAATAACATTTCAAACTGTACTCGATAAATACCGCAAAATCTCCTTTTCTGAAAAAGACAAAGGAGAGCGTTTTGAAAGGTTAATGCAAGCTTATCTATTAACAGACCCAAAATACGCTTACAGATTTAAACATGTTTGGTTATGGAATGAGTTTCCTGGTAAGATAGATTTAGGTGGTAGCGATACAGGAATAGATTTAGTTGCATTAACTACTGAGGGCGATTATTGGGCAATACAATGTAAATGTTATCAAGAAAGTTCAATCATTGATAAGCCTTCTGTAGATTCATTCCTATCTACATCTAGCAGAGAATTTAAAAACGAACAATCAAAAACAGTTTCTTTTTCTCAACGTCTTTGGATTTCAACTACAAACAAATGGGGCCCAAATGCAACAGAAGCAATTAAAAATCAAAACCCTCCTGTTTCTCGTTTAGGATTGTTTGATTTAATGGAAGCCCCTGTTGATTGGGAAAAACTAGAAAATGGAATTACTGGTGAAAAATCTCGAATTGCCGACCGTGATTTAAAACCACATCAAAAAGAAGCTCTTGAAAATACACACGTACATTTTAAAACACACAATCGTGGTAAACTAATAATGGCGTGTGGTACAGGTAAAACCTTCAATTCACTTCGTATTGCTGAAAACGAAACCGATGGTAATGGATTAGTTTTATTCTTAGTTCCAAGTATTGCCCTTTTAGGGCAAACTTTGCGCGAATGGTCAACATTTGCAAAAGAGCCAATTAATGCTGTTTGTATTTGTTCCGACCCTGAAATATCTAAAAAGAAGACTAAGAATGATGATAGTGATAGTTTTAGTGTTGTAGATTTGGCTTTGCCTGCATCTACTAATGTTAAAGACATCATTCATCAATTTAAAAGCATTGAAAAGAATAAATCAAAAGGAATGACTGTAGTTTTTTCTACTTATCAATCCATTGAAGTAATTGCAAAAGCACAAAAAGAACTACGCAAAGAAATACCAAAATTAGATGAATTTGATTTAATTATTTGTGATGAAGCACATCGTACAACTGGTGTTTCTTTAGCTGGAGAAGATGAATCTGCTTTTACAAAAGTGCATGATAATGATTTTCTAAAAGCTAAAAAACGCTTATACATGACGGCTACGCCTCGTCTGTATAGCGATGATATAAAAAGTAAAGCAGCACAAGCTGAAGCTGTGCTTTGCTCTATGGATGATACAAAATTATACGGTGAAGAAATGTTCCGTATTGGTTTTGGCGAAGCAGTTGAAAAGGATCTATTAACAGATTATAAAGTTTTAATTTTAACATTAAGCGATAAAGATGTTCCACCTGCAGTTCAAAAAATGATTGCAGATAAAGAAAGTGAAATTAACACAGATGATGCTTCCAAATTAATTGGTTGCATCAATGCACTTTCAAAACAATTTTTAGGAGATGATGATAAAACAAAAATATCTGACCCTAATCCAATGCGAAGAGCTGTTGCATTTTGTCAAAGCATTGCAGTTTCTAAAAAAATTACAGCAACCTATAATTCAGCAACGGATGCTTACATAAGTTCTTTGCCTGATGATAAACAAAACCAAATGGTTTCTGTATCCTCTCAACATATCGATGGAACAATGTCAGCTCCTAATCGTGATGAATTATTAGCATGGTTAAAAGAAGGCGGTGAAGAAAATGAATGTAGAATATTAACTAACGTTCGTTGTTTAAGTGAAGGTGTCGATGTGCCTTCATTAGATGCCGTTTTGTTTTTATCTGCTCGTAACTCGCAGGTTGATGTTGTTCAATCCGTTGGTCGTGTGATGCGTAAATCACCGGGTAAAAAATATGGTTACATTATTATTCCTGTTGTTGTTCCATCTGATGTTGATGCAGCATTAGCCTTAGATGATAACGAACGTTATAAAGTTGTTTGGACAGTTTTAAACGCACTTCGTGCGCATGACGACCGTTTTAATGCAACAGTAAATAAAATAGAATTAAATAAACACCGCCCTAGCCAAATTTTGGTTGGTCGTCCAGAATATACTTTTGATAATGATGGCATGCCATCATTAGTAAGTGAAGAACAAGTTCCTTATGGTTCTAAAAGTATTCAAGACCAATTAGCATTACAATTTGAGCAATTACAAAATGTTGTATTTGCACGTATGGTAAATAAAGTTGGAGACAGAAGATATTGGGAACAATGGGCAAAAAGTGTGGCAGAAATTGCAGAACGCCAAGTTGAACGTATTCAAACATTAATTACAAATGATAAAACACATCAAAAAGCATTTGCAAATTTCTTAGGTGGTTTACAAAAAAATATCAATCCAAGTATTACAGAACATGAAGCAGTTGAAATGCTTTCGCAACACATCATTACAAAACCTGTGTTCGAGGCATTATTTGAAGGTTATTCCTTTGTAAAAAATAATCCTATTTCTGTTTCTATGCAATCTATGTTAGATTTATTAGAAGACCAATCTTTTAATAAAGATGCAGAAACCTTACAAAAGTTTTATGAATCAGTAAAAATGCGAGCTTCTGGTATTGATAATTCAGAAGGGAAACAACGCATAATTATTGAGTTGTACGATAAATTCTTTAAAACGGCATTCCCTAAAATGGTTGAAAAATTGGGAATAGTCTATACTCCAGTTGAGGTGGTTGATTTAATGATTCATTTTGTTGACTACATTTTAAAGCAAGAATTTGATAGAAATATTTCTGATGAAAACATTCATATACTTGATCCATTTACTGGTACAGGTACATTTATTACTCGCCTTTTACAAAGTGGTTTAATCAATAAAAAAGATTTAAAACGTAAATACGAAAACGAAATTCATGCAAATGAAATTGTTTTATTAGCCTATTACATTGCAGCGGTAAATATTGAAAACGCATACCATGATGCAATGGAACAAAAAGAATACAATGCTTTTGAGGGCATTTGTTTAACCGACACTTTTCAATTAGGAGAAACTGATGAAGCAGAAAAATTGTTTTCTGAAATGTTCCCTCAAAACTCTGCAAGGGTAGCAAAACAAAAGAAAGCTCCTTTAAGAGTAATTATGGGTAATCCACCATATTCAAAAGGTCAAAAATCCGCAAACGATAATGCTCAAAATCAAAGTTATGCTAAGCTAGATAATAGAATTGCAAAAACGTATGTAGCAGAGACTGATGCAACTAATAAAAATGCAATTTACGATTCTTATATTAAAGCATTTCGCTGGAGTACTGATAGATTAGATGAAAATGGAGGGGTATTATGTTTTGTTTCCAATAGTGGTTGGTTAGACGGAAGTGGTATGGATGGATTTCGTAAATGCTTAGAGAATGAATTTTCATCAATATATGTTTTCAATTTACGTGGTAATGCAAGAACGCAAGGTGAATTAAGGAGAAAAGAAGCAGGCAACGTATTTGGTGGAGGTTCAAGAACACCAATTTCAATTACTCTATTAGTCAAAAATCCGAAAATTAAAACTGAAAAGGCTACAATTTATTATCATGATATTGGAGATTATTTAAGTAGAGAAGATAAATTAGAAATTGTAAAAAAGTATCAAAATATTGATGAATTACAAAAACAATGGAAAACATTAACACCCAATGAGCATGGTGATTGGATTAGTCATAGAAATGATTTATTTGAAACTTTTATAAACATTGAATCTGAAAAGAAATTTGAAACTAAATCTCAGTCTTACTTTTTAACTCATTCACTTGGCATTGCAACTGCGAGGGATTCTTGGGTTTATAACTTTAGTTCTAAGACTCTTTTAAATAATATGAAAACGACTATTGATTTTTTTAATCAACAGCGTAATGATTACAGAAGCGCATTATTGAAGAATAATAAATTAAATTTTGATTCATATTGTTCTAATGATGCAACAAAAATAAGTTGGAATGACTCTTTAAGAAATCTATGTTCAAAGAACATTGAACTTAAAGTTCAATCTACAGAAAAAAGGATAGGTTTATATAGACCATTTTGTAAGAATCATTTATATTTTGAAAGGAATTTTATTCAACGTCCTTACCAACAACCAAAATTATTCCCAAATAAGGATTTAGATAACAAGGTAATTTGTGTTTCAGGGTTGGGTGGAACAAAAGAGAACTCGACTATTATTACAAATTTTATTCCTGATTTAAATTGCCTAGATGCAGGTACACAATGTTTCCCACTTTATTATTATGAAGAGAGGGAAAAATTAAGCAAAGGTTTATTTGATGAAGATGGTGATAGTGAATTTATTCGCAGAGATGGGGTCAGTGATTTTATATTAGAACGTGCAAAAAAACAGTATGGTAAAAATGTAATAAAGGAAGATATATTTTATTATGTATATGGCTTTTTGCACAGCACTGAATACAGAGAATTATTTGCAAACGATTTAAAGAAATTGTTACCACGTTTACCTTTAGTAGAAGATGTTAAAGATTTTTGGGCATTTAGTAAAGCAGGTCGTAAACTCGCAGAACTACATATAAACTATGAAACAGTTCCTGCTTTTGAAGGTGTAAATGTTAAGATACCTGATGTTCAATATCAAATGGATGCTTATGAATTCCATAGAGTTGAAAAAATGCGTTTCCCTAAAAAAGACCAAAAAGATACAATCATTTACAATAGCAGAATTACAATAGAAAACATTCCTGCTAAAGCTTATGAATATATTGTAAATGGTAAAAGTGCCATAGAATGGATTATGGAACGTTACCAATTATCTACTCACAAAGAAAGCGGCATTAAAAACGACCCTAACGATTGGAGCAGAGAAGTTGAACAACCAGCTTACATTTTAGATTTGCTTTTAAGTATCATAAATGTAAGCGTTCAAACAGTTGATATAGTAGAAGGATTACCTAAAGTTAAATTTGAATAATAGTATTGAAAAAACAAGGAAAAATATTAAGTGTTTCTGAATATTTAGGATTTATACAGCTTCCTGATGAAAGCCGCATTTCTTTTGATTTTGAACTTTCTTCTGGATTGATAGTTGGTGATATTGTAGAATTCGATTTACAGGAAATTACTATTACAAAATCAGGTTCAAGTTATTATAAAGCAATAAATATAAAATTACTTGTTCGCCCTGAGTCAGTTCAAATGCCTGTTCAAATTAGATTGTCAAAAGTTGCTCGTGAATTAAATGTTTCTATTGGGAATATTGTTGATATCCTTCGGAGACATAATATTAAAATCGAAGCAAATCCAAATGCAAAAATCACAAATCAACAAGTAGCAATTGTAATTAATAGCTTAGAAGGTTTAGATAAATTTGATATTGACCAAAAACAAAGAAAGCAATTTCAAGATAAATACATAAAGGGTACTGTAATCGATGTACGTGTCTCTCAAATAATTAAACCATCACAAATTATTACTTTGTTTCCGGATAATTTTACTGGTAGATTATCTTTGCTAGATTTAGCTTGGTCGATTCCTGAGGCACAAATAAAATTCAAATCAATTAAGGTAAATGATGTTTTAAAATGCCAAATTTTAGATATTGATTTTATCAATAAACAAGTTAAACTATCGCTCAAAAATTTAGAAAAGCATTTAAGTGATACTGTAACTTGGAGTAGATTAGATAGAGGTGATGTGTTAACTTGTGATATTCAAGAGGAGTTAGCAAATTCATACCTTATAAAAACTGAAGCTGGTATTTTTGGCTTAATTAGCAAAGATTATAGTCAACTTGACCGTTCGCTTAAATTTAAAGTAAAAATTCAGGAGAAATTAGATTCAATTGATTTAATAAAATTCCTACCCGCTTCTCTAGAAATAAAAGAAGATTTACCAACTCCTTCAATTCAAACAAATGACTTTGGATTTATTGAGCCAGATTTAAAAAGCTTCGAAGCATTTAAAAAATCAATTTTAGGCAATCATGCAAATGATAAAGATGCTGAAATACTTCAAAGGTACTTTAGTAATAATAATAATCTATTTTCGAAAGAAATTGAAGCTCCGTTTGCATGGCATATTTCATTTGAAGCAAACAGTAGTGTTTATGAAACAACCTTTAAGCAAAATGCTTTTTATTATTTTTTAGAGAATCAAACTTATTCAATTGAAAATGAAACAAAATTATTAGAAAAATTAAGTAATGCAGGTTATTGGGTAAGAATAAGCCATAAACACGGTAAAAAGGATGTCATCGAATTTTCTTTATTTAATGAGAATACAAATTTTTATGGTGAAGTAATTACATCAAAAGATAAAAAGTCTGTTAAATGCTTAATCAGGAATTTTAGTTTTGGCCATTCATTTAGTTTTGCATCCGATGCAAAAAAACGAAACAGTAAAAATGGCGCATACTTTTTAAGGTCTCCTTTAATAATTACAAACCCACTTGTGAATTTATCATCTGATGAAAGTAACACAAAGGTTTTAGATTTTATATTAGAAAAATCACATGCTTTTGAAATTGTATCAAAGTTAAAACAAGATGCAGGTGCAATTTTAAGGGAAGAAGGCAGAACTTTAGGATTGATTGATAAATTTTTAGAATTTCAAGAAAGTTTACTTGATCAAAACAAGGGTGTTCCTGTTTTTGTTGAAGCTTTTGATCGTTCAACTTCCGATAACGGGACAGTAGCAATAACAGTGAGCCAATCCATAGGTTTAAATCTTGAATTAGAAGATGAAGCCATTATAAATTTGAAAATTAAAGAAGGTGACGGCTCTGATGCAGAATTAAAATGGTTTGCAGATGCTTCTATTACATACTATGGAGATAAATGCAAAATTGTATTTTATAGAGATGTCTCACTAAATAATTTGAATAAAGGTTTTTATATTGAATTAAAAGTATCAAAAGCTCAAATTCAAATTCAACGTAGTATTATTCAAGATTTTCTTCAGAAGAAAATTAAAATAGACCATATTGAATCTTTATTAGTTCAACCAGAAAAAATTAAACCACCAGTATACTCAACTGTTAAATTAATAAATGAAGACCTTGCTCTTACAGAAAAAGAACAACCTGATAATAATCAAATAAAGGCTGTTCGAAAGGCAATTGGAAATAATAACATATTTTTGATACAAGGCCCTCCTGGCACTGGTAAAACTACTGTAATAGCTGAAATAATTAATCAGCTTGTTTTAAAAGGAGAAAGAGTTTTAGTTACTGGTCAAAACCATGTTGCTGTTGATAACGTACTTGCTAAAATTTCTAAAATACCATCTTTAAATTTATTGCGTGTTGGAAAAGAAGATAAAATCGATAAAGAATTAAATAGATATCATATTGACCACCTTGTAAGTGAATTTCAATTAACATTTAGCAGTTTTTTAAAAAATCAAATTAGCCTAATAAAATTATATTTAAAATTTTTATCAGAAAACTTATCTCGAGAAGAAATTTTACTTCAGTATAATAAAGAGGTAAATTCATATTTATCTGAATATGGCTCATTAACTGAGGTTTTAAAACAAAGGCATTTTATTTTAAGAGATACTATTTCTGAGCTTTCTAAAGTTGAAATAAATGATACTATTAAAGCGTTTGAAAATTGGATTAATTCAATTAATAATGAAATAGATATATTAATTCAACCTCTTATTTATAATTCTGTTGATGTTGTCTTTGCAACATGTATTGGTATTAAAACCGACCCAGTGTTTAGAGAGTCAGGATTAAGATTTGATACCGTTATTATTGACGAGGCAGGAAAAGCAAATATTGCTGAAACATTGGTTGCAATTGAATTAGGTGATAAGGTAATTCTTGTTGGTGACCAAATGCAATTACCTCCTTATATGGATAGTTCACTAATTGACCCTACTGACCCAAAAAGTTTCCCAAAATCTGAATTTGGTTATGGCTTTTTACAAGAAGAAATAACTCATGCATTAAAAACATCATTTTTTGAATTTCTAATTAACAGAATAAAAAACAATACATTCCCAGCTGAAAACCTAGAAATGTTGAATTATCAACATCGTATGCATCCAAATATTGGAAAATTTGTTTCAGAATCATTTTATTCTGGTAAGGTTTTAATGGGTTCAAAAACACATAATAATAAATTAGATTTCCCTTCGCCTTTTAATAAAGAAGTTGTGTTTTTTGACACTTCAAATACAACAAATCCTTATGAACAATTAGAAGGAACTTCAGCAAAAAACAATACAGAAGCAGAAGCAATTGCTGATATAATTCTACCCCTTTTATTTGAAAATAATTTACCTTCAAATGAAATTGCAATTATTGCACCATATAAATCCCAAGTAGCAAATATTAAAAAATTCATAAATGATTCTGAAGTCTGTCAACACAAAAATATTGATGTTTCAACACTAGACTCCTTTCAGGGGAAAGAATATGACGTAATTCTATTTAGTTTTACACGTTCATCAAATCACGAAATTTCAATAAAATCAGGTAAAAAACCTGTGAAAGTTGGTTTTTTAGATGATGCGAAAAGATTAAATGTTGCATTTAGTAGAGCAAAGAAAAAATTAATTTTAATAGGTAATGCTAAAACATTAACTGATAGAAAATCTCATTATGACATTTTATTTAATTACACTGATTTGTTTTCAAAACTAGTTCGTTTAAGTAAAGAAGAAACAATTGGTAATTTCGTTAACATTGCTAATTACAAAGATTTTAAATCACCATTTGAAAAGTTTAAAGATAAGTTTAAAGTTGATGATTATGTTCAAGCGCAATTCCGTTCAATTGGAAAAAAAGATGGAAGTATATTTGGTTTCTTTTTTAAAGTAGATGGATATGACTGTTTATTACCTTCAGCATTTGTAAAAAATGATTTAGAAAAATATGTTTCTTATACTTCTGAAACAAAGGTAAGTCTATATATAAAGGAAATTAACAATGATACCAAAAGGGTAACATTACAAGTTTTTGCTAATAAAAAAATCGAAGTTAAAAGACCAAATAAATCACAGATTTGGAACAATAACATTAATTCAGTTAAGAAGGGGAATAAATTGAAAGGAAAAGTTACTAATAAAGTTGATTTTGGATATTTTGTTTCAATTGAAAATGGGATTGAAGGTTTGTTGCATAACGATAGAATAAAAAGTACAAAACCAATTCAAATTGGCGAAATAATAATAGTTAATGTAATAAATATAGATTACGTAAAACAACGAATTTCATTTAGTTATACATAATGGGCATATTTACAATTGATATAGAAAAGTATTATAACGAACAATCTGAGCTCGGTAATAATCTATTAGGATTATTTGTTATTCAGTACCCTATATATTGTATTCATGCTAATATTTTAGATAGTACACCTGACCCATTAGATAATCTCGATAAAGTAATAGTTGACTTTTTAGGCTCAAAACCAAACATGACTACACTACAGATTTCATCTTTACTTGGCACTTCAAATTCTCTTGTTAAGCATCGGATTAGTTTACTCATACAAGACAATTTACTTGAATATAATGATAATGGATTAAAATTGACAATAGATGGTATAGAAGTTTTTAAAGAAAAAAATATAGCTAGACAACATAAAAGGTCTTACGATTTTTATGTTGATGGTATTACTTTAAAACCATTACCTGATATTTTTTATGGGTATTATAAGTACAAATTCATCAGCGAATATGATTCATTCTTGAAAACTTGGAAAAATGGTAAAGAAACAATTGAGAAACCTTTTGGTCCTGACTTAGTGCATTCGGCTCCTGATAAAACAATAATTATTGAAAATATTTTTGGAATAGATAAATCAAATCGCACTTCCTTTGAAATACCAGCTGGTCTTCAAGAAATTGAAGATTTAACTTATACTAAAATGAGTTTACATTTAATGGTATCTGCACTAAAAAACAATGACATAATATTAAAGAATCTAATAGACCCATATGCATTGTATTCTATTAGCAGTAATATTTCATATTCGCAAGCTTTAATAAATGCTGTAGAGATATTTAAACCTCAATTAGCCGATAAAATAAGAAATCTAGAATTTAAATTATTCACCCGCCCTAAAAAGGATACGGATGAGGTGGATCCTGTTCCTTTTTTAACAACAAATTGGCCAGAGATTGACAAGTACAAAGAATCAAGTAATAGATGTTTTAACTTTGCGAAAGATGATTTAATTAAAGCGATAAAAGGTATGTATAGTATGAAAACACTAGATGAAACATCAATTATTAGTAGTGAATCTATACTCGAAATAAATATTAATAAGAAAATACTACTTGACTCTGGGAATAAAGCAAAATTGATTAATGATTTAATTAGGAAACGTGATTATAAATTTGGTAAAATTGATTTTAACGTATTTCTAATGTTTGTTCATTATACAACAAATGACCCTTATGTTTTAGAACTCATTAAGTTTAAACAAATGGTTCAAGAATCCAAAAATAACGAAGGAGTAAATCAAAATTGGGTTAATAACAACATGAATTATTTTTCAATTTCCTTTCGTGAATTATGCATTTCCTCAGGTGAATTAGAACTATTGGAAAAAATTGATATTAGTAATTATATGATACATTTTAATTAATAATGGATAAAATAATTCACAATACAGACACCTTCACCACTGGTTCATTTATAATGAATCATTCTGCTGAAAAATATGAACCATTTCGTAATAGTCAGGATTTATTTCTTACGCAAGTAAATAGTGAAAGCTTAAAACGTGAATTAATTAAAATAATTGAAGGCGCTACAACTGTATTAAAAATATGTAGTTTCATTATTACAGATAAAGAAATATTTGAAGTGCTTTTAAACAAAGCTAAAAATGACAATGTTGCTGTTTTTATTCTTACTCAATTAGACCCAACTAAACTTTCTAATAACATATTTTTAACGGAAGAAGAAAGTAAGGAACAAAATGAAAATATTCATTTAACTTTTATTAAAACCTTGTATGATAATGGTGCTCATGTTCGAGCTTCTACTTCAGCTCACGCAAAATTCGTAATTGCTGATAAATCAAAAGGTTTTTTAATGAGTGCAAATATTACAACACCTTCGCTAACATATAACACTGAATCTGGTATTTATCTCTTAAATCAAAATGTAAATCAATTAGAACAACTTTTTGATGTAATATTTCAAAAGGGCACATCATATCGCCAATATTTAAGCTCTAGTAAAAGCAACAAACAATTAGTAGTTCAAAATGAAACAACCATAAAAGAAGAATGGTTACCAAAATCGAACGATTCAGATTTAAAATATACATATGAAAATATGGAGTTTAGTTTATTAAATGAAATTATAAGAATTATACAAAATTCAAATAAATTCATTTACATTTCTACATATAGTATTGTTGCATTACAAAATTTAGAGAATATAGTTTTTGAAATAAAATCAGCTGTTGAGAGAGGAGTTGAAGTATTTGTATTTAGTAGAGGAATGAATTACAGGAACGATCATCTTAAAGCTTGTAATGAATTAAGTAAAATTGGGTGTTCCATTTATGGTGATGTATTTAATCACTCCAAAGCTATATTGAATGAAAATGAAGGCTTAATTTTTACCGCAAATATTGATGGCAATCACGGATTAACGAATGGATTTGAGGTAGGTTGTAAATTAACTAAAACTCAATATTCAGAACTACTAGATTTTCATAAATATTTAATAAGAACTAGTCCCTTTGTATTTAATCCTTCGCCTGTTAGGCTTGAATTATTCAAAATGTATGAATATTTAGAGAAATTAAAAGGTATTTCACCACCATTTTTTGGAGATGATTTAGTTATAGAATTGAAAGGAAATGTTAACGTAAAGCAAGAAGAACTCGAGGGACAACCTATATTTTATGCACGTTCCAAAGAAAGCAATTCAGAGCAATTTCTTGTTGTTAGTAACAGTACATTTAAAATTAATATTGTAAATAATATAATTTATATTAACGAATCATCAAAAACAATATATAACATTGATAAGTTTCTTTTAAGATATAATAATTTAAAAATAAAATATAACAATGAAAGCTGAAATACCATATTTAAATGAGTGGCTTGAATTTGCTAAATCTGGCAATTTTACAAAAGCTCAAGAGCTTTATTATGACAAATTGTTTGGTTCAGTAATTGAAAATTTTAAACTTAATAATGCAAATGTATTACCTAAAGGAGGTATTCTATTTTCAATTTTAGGATATTCTCCTGAGCCAATTATATTAACTGCAAAATTAGTTGAACCTAAAAAGCATATTATTTTCACAAGCAATAATAAAACCGAGGGTAACGATTACTTAGAGAAATATCTTGCTTCTAAACATGAAGTAATATACTTGAAAGAAGATAATTTTGAAACGATTTATAAAAGTTTGAAAGAACAATTAATATTAAATCCATCTTCTGATTTAACACTTGACATTACAGGTGGCAAAAAGTCTATGGTTGCAGCCGCTGCAATCTTTGGTAAAGATTACGGTTGCAGAATTGTATATGTTGATTTTGAAGAATACATGAAGGATTTAAGAAAACCAATGCCCGGTTCAGAAGTATTAAACATTGTTTACGACCCATTTAAAAACCAACCTGAATTATTTTAACATGAAACATCAAATAACACTAATTGGGGGGCAATCATTGCCAGTATATATTGGAGTAATGGAAAAGAATCCAGATGTAGTTCATGTTCTTTACTCAAAAGATTCTAAAGAGCAATATGCTTTATTAAAAAATAGTTTGCCAACAAAGGTTATTCATTCTTACCAAATTGACCCTTTTAATTATGAGGAAATAAAAGCAAAGGCAGAAGAAATAATTTTTAATAATGATAAAGATGATTTTGAGTTAAATATCACAGGCGGAACAAAAATAATGGCTATTGCATGTCAACAAGTATTTAATGATCTAAAGTTTCCAATCTTTTATATTGACCAAAAACATGTATTATTTGATATTACTGATAAAAAATCAAACCCAACTAAAACTAAAATTACAATAGATACTTTTTTAAAGATTTCAGGTCACACCAAGTATCAAATTGGAAAATTATCAGATTTTACAACAGAAGAAATAAATCTCTCTGAGTTTTTACTTTCTCAAATGAATTCAGGATGGTATTGGAAAGCACATAATCAATTATATAAAAAAGGGAAATATGTTACAACCAATTCATTTAATTTCACACATAACAATGTAAACATTAGTTGGGACGGTAAAAAATTTGAATTCAATAATAATACGAAGTCAATAGTTTTTAACTCAAAAAAAGCTTTAGATATAGCATTCACTGGTTTATGGTGGGAAATTTTAATTGGTAAAGCAGTTTCGAAATGGTCGCATGCCTATGAGTTTAAAATGAATTTGATTATAAAATCTAAAGTTCAAGTTGCTTTAGACAAAAATGAGATTGACATTGTTTTAAATACAGGAAAAAACTTGATTTTTATAGAGTGTAAAGCTGGTGATGTCACTCAAGATGATATAAATAAGATAAAGGCAGTTTCAGAACTTTACGGCGGTATTTCCTCTAGGTCAATTCTTGTTTCTAGAAAAAAACCTTCTGCTACAATTTTAGAAAAGTGTCAAGAATTAGGAATTGATGTTTTCTCACAAGTGAGCACTGAAAAGGTAAAAAACAGTAATAAAACATTTTTCAAATTTACAAACCTTGCTGATTTACCTAAAAGACTTGATTATTTGCTCACTAAATTACAATTATAAAAGTAAAATGATATGGAAAGAAATGATTATATAGAATCATTAAACAAATATATTGGTTACAAGAAAAATCAGTTGGATGGTTTAAAGAATATTTCATTACCTGTATTTTCAGTAAAAAAAATTAATTGCGATTTAATTACAGAAAAATATTTTGAGAAATTTTATAAATCCCTTAAGCTAGATTCAAAACAATCGACCATTTACTATTTCAAAATTCCTGAAAGATATAATCAGAAAAAAATCATCGATTCTCTAATAAAATATAAAAGCGAGCATCAAGGAAAAAACCAAGGAAACGACATACATTACTTAGCTTTACCCCAAGTAAACAATGTTAATCCAAACAATATTCTTTATGTTGGGAAATCAATTTCCAGTACAAAGTATCGATTAAAAGGTCATTTTGGATTAGCCTCTAATTCATATTATGGTATGCATTTATTGGCTTGGAAAACTAAAATAAATATTAAGCCTAAATTGCAACTTGAATTTTATTTTGGTCAAATTCCAACAAAAGATAATTTAACATTGGAACTGATTGAAAGTTCTCTGCATCATTCTTTAAAACCAATTTTAGGAAGAGAGGGTAGCTAAATCATGTATTTCCTTACACAACAAGACCCAAACTATACCATTAAAGGATCTCGTGACCCCTTAGGGTTTCAGGTATTGTGGCAAGCTGCAGGTCGTAAACTAATACCACATTTATCTACAGTATCAGGAAGTATTATTGATTTTCAAATAATATCATTAGCCTTTTACTTAAAAAAAGAATTTAATATTAGTGATGAAGAATTTAATTCGTTCTTTATTAAATTAGAACAGCTAATGGCTTATTCAAGATTTAAGCTCAACGAAGAGGCAGGTTTTAATGGTATCGATAAAGTAAGAAAAACACTACAATCAGGAGGTTCAACCGTTAAAATCTCAAATGCAGAACAAATTTTATCAAACCAGCGTGCTTATGGTATTTGGGGTAAATACAATCGACCTTTTACTGATATGCAGTTAAAAGAGAATGAAGAATTTGATGCAATTTATAAATCAAAAATTGAAAATAATACAGAATTCCTAAACCAAATAAAAGCATTAATTAAAAAGGGAGATACAGATACAGCTCTTGTAAGTATTGAAAAACTTTCTCTTTTTACAAGCTTAATCAATAAACCAACTGATAAAGAAAAAGAACTATTTATCAATAAAATTTTGCAAGATAATTGTGATGACGAATTACTTAAAATATTTTCAAGCAATCAAGATTTAATTAATTTGGGTGGTTACGAATTATTTGAAAAAATTAGTTCAAATTCTAACAATCAAAAATTAAAAGCAGAAATTAACCACATTGTAAATACTGAGAAAGTTTTAAGCCCTCTAAATAGAATATTCAGGCTTTTACAAACCCAGTCATTTTGGTCAAAAGAACAAATTGATACAAATGAAAATATTTCAAAATGGAGAACAAATGTTGATTCATCTGTTTTGGATTCAACTACAAAAGAACTTTCAACATTATTACAAAAATCTAATTGGGAATTAGTTTCAGGCCTTGTTAAGCGCAATGAAGAAGTATCAAATTTAAGAAATTCAGCGCCTTGGGTTCGTTTTACAACAAATGGCATAGAGGTAAATCATTTTGAAGGAGCAGGTGCCTGGGAATACAATCCTGAATCTGAAATGGATAATAGTTACTTTTTATACACCTATATTTCTTTATTTAAACAGTTAAATTAAAGTGGAGCAATTTATACTAAAAGAAAAGCTTAAAGAGCAAATTGGCAATAGAAAAGTTATTGCTGCTTTGTTCTATACTTTTAATTTTGACCCTAAGTTTTTTGAAAATTACATCATGCCTTTGCTTATACCAAAGGAAAAGAGTGAAAAATTTAGAGATGAAGTAATACATAATAAAATATTATGGAGGCAATATATTAAAGGCGATATTATACCTCCTACAGCTGTATTCTGTGATTATTTTGCAAAAGATAACACAGAAGCACCATCACTAGGATATGACATACATTGTATTAAAACGCCTGCTGCACAAGGTAAAATATGTAATTTTCATCCAAAACATATTTTTTTATTAGTAGAGGATGATTCAAATACATCATTAATTGTAGTTACAGGTTCTGGTAATATCACGCCAAGTGGCTGGTGTGATAATATAGAATGTTTTTCACTCGAAGAATATAAGAAAAATAAAACTTTCCCAAATAAAACAACAACAAATGTATTTCAGGATATTATAAGTCAAACAGGAAAATTAGCCAATTTAAAATATTTTTTACCAGCTGAGGAGTTGATTCATGACTTTTTAAAATATGTTGATTATGAATTTCAATATTTTAATAGTACTGTTATTTCTTTTGAAGATTTTATAACTGACAATATTATATTAAGAGACACTATATCTGAAATTGAAATAGTGTCGCCATACTTTAGTAATGATACTAAGTTAGTTTCACTTTTAAAAAGTAAGGAGATTAAAACTATTAAATGTTTAGTTCCAACATTAAAGGATAATGAAATACAAATTAATAAAGAAACCTTTAATACGTTAAACGAAGCAGGTTTAAAATGGTCATTTTGGTCTGATTCAAAAATTAATAAAGAAGTAAGGAATTTACACGCTAAAATATACAGGTTTCATGGAGAAAAATACACTCATACAATTATAGGTTCAGTAAATTTTACCAATCCAGCTTGGAAAAAATTTGAGCTAAAAAATAACGAAGCCAATATTGAATCAGCTTATCTTTATAAAGAAAAAACAGGTATTAAAATATTAAAAGAAGCTAAAAACATTGATTTTAGTACTTATAATTTTATAGCTAAAGAGAGCTTAGAAAACCAAATTGAAAATTTATTTAATAGAAATCCTCCTGATTTAAGCTTTGAAATTGATTGGAAAAATAAATTAATTAAATACGAAGGAAAGAAAATAAATTCAGAATGTTTTTTCACTTCATTACTTGATAAGAAATTAGTCACAACAGGTAAGCATGAGTATACTTTAAATAGTCAAGATTTAAAATCCCTTTCTAAGAACAGTTTAATTGAAGTTACTTTAATTAATAACGGTAATACCGAGTATTATAGTTTTTACCCAACACAACTAAATTTTGAATTCAAGCCACTTGATTTTAAAATAGATGCTTCAACAATTTTAAAGTATTGGCAATTTTTAGAAGATGAATTCCAAAAGGAAGGATTATTAAGTTTACTTATTGAAAGAATAACAGATGAATCAGGAATTGTGCATGAAGATAGAATTGAAAAAGTATCTATTCTTAATGAAATGGCAACTCATTTTAGCGCACTTATTAAACTTGAAGAATTTTTATTTTACAAAAAACTTACTTCTAAAACAGCTCAAAAAGAACATTTCAGCTTTTTAAAGTATTACCTTTTATCTGAAAACATTGATACAATTCCATTCTATCTTGCTGATATAGAAAACCAATTTCAAAACAATAAAATTTACAAAACTTTTTATTGGATGATTTTGCAAATAATAATTACAAACTTTTATTTAAAGGCTGAAAAATGGGATTTTAAAAAGGAAATTGACAGCAAGGATTGGAATATTTTCAAAACCGACATTAAACAAAAGCAAGAAACATTATCAATTTTAGCAAAAAATATTTCTAAAGAATTATCTGATGAAAATATAAATCAGAAACTAGAATGGGTTATAGAAAAACTTAAAGAAAATCATGAGTAATTTAAAGGAAGACATGAATAGCATTCTTAGATTACGAACCAATGATTCAATTGGCAAAGAATTGGCTGAACGCCAATTTGAGGTTATTATGAGGTCATTTGAATACCTTAATAAACCTGAAAACAATATTATTTATATAGCTGACGAAGTAGGATTAGGTAAAACATATATAGCTGCTGGTATAGCTATGTTATTTCGTCATTTTAGTTCAGACATTAATAATCATAAAGATTTAATTATTGTACCAAAGAAAAACTTACAATTTAAATGGAAAAAAGAACTTAATAATTTTATTAAATTTAATTACGTTGTAGAAAGTGATTCAATAAAAAAATTAGATTTTGAAAGTTGTATTAAGGATAAATTATTTGGTGTAAAATCAGAGGATCCAATAACAATTTTCAGAATGACTTCATTTAGCAGCATAACATCTTCTGCAACAAATGAAAGAGCAAAACATTATAATCATCTAGTATATACGGTATTTGAGGAAGATGAATATTGTGAGGAAATTTTACTTGAAGCGTGGAATTTGAAATATTTTGAAAAAGATAATCAACATAAATTAAGAAAGTTAATTGCGTATTTATTCAATGTAATCTCTTCAAAAGTTGATTGTTTAATAATTGATGAAGCTCATAATTACAAGTATGGCATTGGAAATGATTTTCACGATTCATCAATTAGAAACGAAGTAACTGCAAGATTTTTAGGCGCAATTGATGATAAATCAATTATTAATGATTTTTCTAAATATAATTTACGTGCCAAAATCAAATTTCCTTTAGCAAATAAGACAATCTGTTTATCAGCAACCCCAAAAGACAGAAATTTACTCGAAATTAAGAACCAATTAAATTGTTTTGCTAAATCACATGTATTATCTGACTGTAAAGAAAGTAATGATATCAAAGAAAAATTAAAGTCATTTTTAATAAGAGGTAATTTAGAATACAATTTAACTTCACGCGTTGAACCATTTTCAAGGAATGAATGTAGAGAAGAACACAGAAAAGGGAATGTAAATAAAATTGGTGAGGCAAAAAGATTAATTGTAGAAGATAATTTTGAAAGTATATTTTGGCAGCTTTTACAGTATAAATCAATCAAACATTTAGATCAAAAAAACAATAAGTCATTTGAAATAGGAATGCTTGCTGGCTTTGAAAGCTACCAATTAGACACAGATAAAGTAAGAGCTACTAATGATGAAGTTGAAAACGAATCGTATAGCGATGAAAGTAAAGAGTACGAACAAACCTCAAGTAGGAAACATAAAGAAAGTCAGGATATTAATATTGTAAAGGATATTGTGGATTCATACGTTGAAAGATTTAAAAAAGAACCTCCACCGCACCCGAAACAAAGTAAACTGGAGGAAGAAGTAATAAATCAATTATCTAGGCAAGAAAAATCATTAATTTTTGTTAGAAGAGTAGCCACAGCATACGAATTAGAAAAACGCTTAATTCATTTATACGAGAACAAAGTAATTAAAGAAAAGCATTTAAAGTTCACTGGGAAGTATTCAAGATTTAACAGTGCTAAATTGAATGATTTACTTTCAGAATTTGATGAAAAACATATTGCAGAAAAGCTAGATGATGTTTTTAGATTAATTGACAATAGATTAAATGTTCAACAAATAATACATTATAAATTACCTGACGAGAGTTTTCATTTACCTATAAATTCATTAACACTTTTACATAGAACATACAATAGTCCCAATAACACGGTATTTAAAGAGTACATCAAAAAATTCATTATTAAGTATTCTAAAAACATACTCGATGATTCAAAAAGTATGATTATAAATTCTATAGAAAGTAGCCTTATTGAGTATTTAAACGAAATCAATGAAAACGATGGTATTGAAAATGAAATAAGTGAATTTGATAATAATGGTGATGAAAACTTAAAATACTTTTTTAGTGATTATTTCAAGGAAAATAAGAATGGATTCTTTTTTAGAACTAAAATGTATAGAGAGAATTGGTTTGATTTTAATTTGCACTTAATTAATCAGTACTTCGATTTATTTAAATACGATTCACAATTATTGAAAATTGAAATTGATAAAATTACTTTTGATGATAAGAAAAAGAAACATCAAAAATTTAACGATTATCAAGAAGCTTACAAAAAGTTTATAATATCAAATATTGTTACTGATACATCTCAAAATGAAATTCAAACCATTGAGCAACTAACAAGCAATACATTTCTTACAGAAATTTTAATTAATCATTGTTTTACGGAATTTTATAATTGGATTGAGAAACATAATAATTCAGAAGCAGCAAGAGTTTTCGAAGATTTACAATTACTAAATGTTTTATTAAAATGTGTTTTCAGAACTGGCAGTGGCTTATTACCTGCATTTGTTGCTGATTCAAGTGAAGGTGATTTCTCAGCAAATTTAGTAGAGTTAATTACTTTGGTCGATTCTCCCTTTTATTATGTGTTAAATGAGATTAAAACTATAATTAATGATTTTGATTTAATAATTGCAGTTAATTTCCAAGACAAAGATGAGCGCAAAATCATAAGTACATTTAAAAATTTATCTCCAATAATTGGCACAAGTGGTCAAGATAAAAGAGATCGAGGTATTTTAGCAAATCAATTTAGAATGCCAGGTTATCCCTATGTACTAGTAACAACAGATATTTTTCGTGAAGGAGAAGATTTACATACCTATTGCCAAAATGTTTATCATTATGGTATAGCTTGGAATCCAAGTGATATGGAACAAAGAACTGGTCGTATAGATAGAATTAATTCATTAAGTTATAGAAAGCTAAATAAAACAAACGATGTTAGTTTTAATAATAAAATCCATGTATTTTATCCTTATTTAACTCAATCGGTTGAAGTTAACCAAGTAGCTAAATTGTTAACTAATATGAATATTTTCATTGAAGACTTTAATGAAATTGACAAAACGAATAGTTATGAATCTAGTGTAAATACAAATGAGGAAATAACTGAAAAAGATATGCCAGTAGCAATAAAAAAGAGATTGATATCAAAATACGATATTCACGATTTCAAAATTTAATCCTACTCATAAATTAACATAACAGGTAAAAAGGTGTTCCTTAGCCTGCTCCCAACAACAAAACACGCCAAACCAAAACAGCCATTGCTTTAGTGTTGTCTTTTCAAGGCATCACGCAATAGCTGTTTTGCCAAAGGTTGCTAAAGCAAGTTTGTCATGTTTGTTGTTTTGGTCACGGGCTTGCGTCACGTCAGCCTTCTTTGTCCTTCAAGCCACTTCATTCATTACATTGCGCTGTCGCCCGTTTCACTGGGCACAGCTCCACTCCATTCATTTCAGTCGCTTTCAGTCCACCGGCTGCCCATTATTCAGCTCGCCTGCATTGTCGTTCGGGCTGCGTTCAATGGGCGCTTATTTTTCGCCGACACACATCCAACGCTAAAAAATAAACTAACCCATTGCCCTTGTGTTGTCCGTCGTGTGGCATAAATTAAGGCATAAATGCTTTATTTATTTCGCCACACTGGCAACATAGTTTGCATCCGCACTCGTCGTCGCCTCCTCTTGCTCCCATGCTGCACACCCTCACTCCACTCGCAGGAGGCTCGCCGCACATCGGATTGCAAACCATTTCATTCCGTTTCACTGCAATCATTATTTGCAACCTCATCCCACCGCACGCCGCGGGCGCTTTTACCTCATCTCCGATTCAAAATTTAACATTTAAACGATATTTCTTTGCTATAATTTGTAGCATTTTGATTCTATTTAATGTAGCGAATGTATTTTAAAGTAATTTTGCATTATGCAAAACACACTATTACATACTTCAAAAAAGTTAGACATCTATTCAACTTCTACTGCAACAGTTTTAGAACTCCCATTAATAACAAGTGGCATTAGCGCAGGTTTTCCCTCTCCTGCAGATGATTTTTTAGACGCAGCTATCGACCTCAACAAAGCTTTAATTAAACACCCAGCAACCACATTCTGTGGTCGTGTAAAGGGTAATTCAATGAAAGACCTTGGCATTCATAATGGCGATTTAATGATTATCGACAAAAGCCTACAGCCCAAAAATGGGGCTGTGGCCGTTTGTTATATTGATGGAGAATTTACAGTTAAAACCATAAAACTAGAAGCAGATTGTTGTTGGTTAGTTCCTGCTAACGACAAATACAAACCAATCAAAGTAACAAAAGACAATGATTTTATTATTTGGGGTATTGTTACCAATGTGATAAAATACTTCTAAATGTTCGCTCTTATTGATTGCAATAATTTCTACGCCAGTTGCGAAAGAGTTTTTCGCCCAGACCTTAATGGCAAACCAATTGTTGTTTTATCAAACAACGATGGTTGTGTCATTGCTCGTAGCAATGAAGCAAAGGCTGTTGGTGTTCCTATGGGTGCAGCTGCTTATCAATTTCAAAAACTCTTTGACGAAAAAAACGTACACGTTTTTTCCTCAAACTATGCGCTTTATGGCGACATGAGTTCGCGTGTAATGCAATTACTAAGCATCTATTCGCCTGATATGGAAATATACAGCATCGATGAAGCTTTCTTAAAATTTAAAGGTTACGAACTCTTTAGCCTTGCCAATATTGGCAAGGACATGAGATACAAAGTAACCAAAGGCACAGGCATTCCAATTAGTGTTGGCTTTGCGCCAACTAAAGCCTTGGCTAAAGTGGCCAATAAAGTGGCTAAAAAGTTCCCTGTGCAAACCGAAAGTGTGCATGTGATAGATACAGAGGAAAAACGTGTTAAAGCCCTTAAATGGCTTCCTGTTGAAGATGTTTGGGGTATTGGTAGGCAACACGCTAAACGCCTTCAGCATTTAGGCGTTAAAACTGCCTACGACTTTACGCAAGTACCCGAAACATGGGTAAAAAAGAACATGGCAATTGTAGGCTTGCGCCTACAAAAAGAACTAAACGGTATTTCTGTTTTAGAATTGGATGATATAAAACCAAAAAAGAATATTGCTACTACTCGTTCTTTTGAAAAGAACTATTCTAAAATCGAAGATTTAATAGAACGTGTTTCAACCTTTGCAGTTACTTGTGCCGAAAAACTTCGTAGGCAAAAATCAAGTTGCAGTTCTATTATGGTTTTTATTCACACAAACGGCCATCGTTCCGATTTGCCTCAATACAGCAAAAATATTGTAATGCAATTGCCTTACGCTTCCAACTCTAGTATTGATTTATCGGACTATGCCGTTAAAGGGCTACAGCTAATTTTTAAAGAAGGCTACCAATACAAAAAAGCAGGTGTTATTGTTATGGACTTTACACCCGAAGTAAATATGCAAGTATCATTATTTGATGTGCCTAATCCAAAGCATACAAGTTTAATGGCTACAATGGATAAGATTAATAAAGTCATTGGTCGCCAAAAGTTAAAATTAGCTTCTCAGGATCTTGATAGAATCTGGAAGATGAAACAAGAAAAACTATCTCAACGCTATACCACGAGGTTAGATGAAATAATTATTATAAATTCGTAGCATGTGTTTTCATTCTAAGCAAACCAAAACAGCAACGCAAGTTGAAAATCGATTTAAAGCTAAAATCGAAAAACCTGATTTGTTTAATTCTAAAGCCATTTACAATGGCTTTACTTACCCACATACTCCAGTTATCACAAATAAAGACAGTGCATTAATCCAAGAGTTTCATTGGGGTTTAATTCCCAATTGGAGCAAAGATGAAGCTATTAGAGCCTACACACTTAATGCACGTATCGAAACCATTAAAGAAAAACCTTCTTTTAAAGGATCAATAAATAATCGTTGCTTAATTATTGCTGATGGTTTTTATGAATGGCAATGGTTAGATAAAAAAGGAACTAAGAAGCAAAAATATTTGCTTTCTCATAAAGAAGAAGAGCCTTTCGCATTTGCAGGTTTATACACCAATTGGGTTGATATAAACACAGGAGAAATCCGCAACACATATACAATCGTTACTACCGAAGCAAATGCTTTAATGAGTGAAATTCACAACAACAAAAAGCGTATGCCCATCATCTTAACTCCTGAAAGAGAAAAGCTTTGGCTTGCAGGTGAAGAAATAGATAATTTCAAAAAAGACGAAATTGATCTATTGGCAATAGCCGTTTAATTCCTCCTTAAATTAAAAAAAGGTCGCAAATTTGGGGCTGTCCGCACATGCCCACCCTTTAGGGCTATCAAGGTCAAGATGAATTTTGCAAAAATAATCTCCACACTTCATGCGGCTTAGATTAAGGAATTCTTTTTTTTATTTTGCCGCATTCAGGTAGTATTTTTTTCGCAAAAACCTTGACAGCCCTAGCTCAACAGCCCCCTTTATTCGGCTTTCTTTTTTATTTTTTTCGGTTTTTATTTTTTCTTTTCAAAAATAATAGGCAAGCGCAGCGCAGCATAATTTTTAAATCCACAATTATGCTTAAGTCAAAAATCAAAACCCACAAATCAGGCGCAATTTACAAGCAGCCACATTTCTTTATTTTAAACAAAGGTTTAAATTCAGGTAAGCCGTATAGGCATTATGTTGTTAATTCATTTGTTTTCTTGGCAGATGATAAAGATGAAAGGGATTTTTATTACTTCATGCTCCTGGGCATTTGGGAGCTTCGTTTGTTGCGTCCTTATCTCAAAGGCTCCGTTATTGAGTACGTTCGCTTAGGGGATGTTGTTGATGTAATAGATGAAACTTTAAATGCAGTTAATACCGGCAATCGTTCTTTTGCAGATGTGCAAAATTCACTCGCGCAAATTGAGGCGCTCCAATCAAATTTACAATCGCAGTTATCACAGTTAATGCAATTGCGCAAAGCTTTATTTCATAAATATTTAAGAAGGTAGTTAAGCTACCTTATCCCAAAAATGGGATTAATTGCCTTATGATAAAAGCGACCAGATACAATTGGCTTTGATAAGGTGTCTTTTAGGCGGCCTATAATCTTATACTTAATTAAACGTTTTATAAGTTTCTCATCAGCAAACTCATACCATTGTTCTTGTGTGAAATATTCCTCATTATTCTTCATCACTTTTACTACCCTAGAATTAAGCATTTTTTTTGGTGGCAATACATCCTTATTGTCTTTTAATAAAAATAACTGAAAATGTATTTTCCCTCCATCTCCAATAATAAGACGCTCTTTTAACAAAGCCTCTTTGATGTATTTTTTCAAGTCAGATCCATGGATGTTAAAGTACGTTTGCAGTTCATGCTTAGTGTACCAGCTATCTTTGTTTTTAATAATGGATGTAGGTATAATTTTTTTATTAATTGCATTTTGACACGCGATACATTTAACTCCAAATTCATCGTACCATATTTTATCTTTTTGCGCATGCGTTTTGCAAATTTCACAAGTCCCGCCCTCTTCTAAATGAAATCCTTTTGGATGGCTTTTAAGCAGCTCCTTTCGTTTAATTTCTGTTTCGTAAATCTTATATGTTATATCTGCAAACATCTTTAATGAATACAAAGCGGTATTAGCCTCATCCCAAGTGAACTCTCTGCCATGTTCTTTTTCTAGAATATCTTTTACTTCCTGTATTTGTTTTTCGTCAGTGTTTTTCATTTTAAATTATTTTATATCTAATTTATAAATAAAAATGGTCGCTCCATTCGGGGCGACCATTTAAAAAGTCTTACTTTTTTGAAGCTTAATTTTAAAGGTTCTTACTCGTAATATTTTTGCAATTTTGCAATTGAGTTACTAATATTTCGTAACAGTAAATAGTCGTCATACATTGTAATAGCATTATCGTAGTAATCGTATTGATTAAATTGTTTTTGTGCCTCCAAGCCTTGTAATGCCCAATAATAGGTATAGTCGTTAGACATTTCAAAACCAATTCTTCCTGGGTCATGCCAAGTTAAGTATACATTAAAAATATTTTTTATTTCTAATGTATCAATTTGTTTAATGAATTTATCATGTTCAGTATAGTTTTCACCACCTTTATCATCGTAATAAGTTGTTTCGTATGAGCGTATGATTTTTTTATTTTTAATGGTGTAGTTAACATTTCGTTCCCAAGCATCTCTCTTATAAATATTACTATTCAATAATTTTTCCAATTTTATCTCTTCGCCTTTAATTACTGCAGCTGTAGCCTTTGGTAGTTTACCTGTTTTTAATTTAGTGTCCATAAAGTAGGCCTTGCAGTATCCATTTATTCCTGCCTTCATTCTTGCTTGCCATTCAGGGTGTGTATCTTTTAAAGGATTAACATATTTGGGTGCTATTAAAGTAACAACATCATTAATAACATTAGCAGCAATCCCAAGTTTAAAAAGGACAGAGCCAGCAAAATTATCTGCCTCTAATTCAGACCAAAAAACTTTATCATATGATGAATTGCTTAAATGACCATTGAGGTGATGCCCTATTTCGTGTGCTATAATAAAATAGGAAGCATATTTGTTTGCTGATTGAGTTTCCATTTTTTGTAAAAATGAATTATCTAATATTATAAGACGTTCATCATCAATGGTTGTAGCTACTGCATTATTAATATCACCTACATAGACTTTAAAATTCTTTTCTAATGAAAGTGTGCCTAATATTTCGTTTACAATTTTAAGTATTTTATCATCCTGGCAAGGAATTATAAAAACTTCATTGTTTTCCAACTTACTTTCAAATGTACAACCGTTTTCTATTTTCAATGTTTTTTGAGAATAAATAGTTGACACGTATGAAATTAGTATTAAAAATATGATGTTTTTCATGGCTTAAAGTTTATTTTTTTTCGAAACATTAATTGCTTCTATCTTTTAAATTTTAGCAATTCAGTATATTGCAAATGACCAAACCGTGGTTTATTTTAGTATATCTATCTTATTAGGTTGTTGAACATTGCATACATTATGCACGTAATATTTAATTTTGTATTTCCCATTTTCTAATTTTAAATTCTTAATCTCTTTTTGTATTAATTCTTTTACATCATTTTGCAGACTTTCATTATCGGGAAAAGAAACAATTTCATTTTTTACCTTAATTTTAAGTATGCCTTTAGCTATAAATACTGGCATTTGATTGAAGACAGTAAAATAAGATACTTTATAGCTTTCAACATAGTGCGATGGTATGTTATCGTTAATACTTGTGCCAATGCCAGTAATATTTTTTAGTGTATAAAATCGCGTATCCGAAATACTTGTTTTAATTGGCGCAACTTTATGGCTGTTAATATATGAACTCATCATTGGTAGTTGAGTACCAGATATGTCTTCAAAAATTAGAAATGGGTAGAATTTAGAATTGTCCCTAAATCCTTCTTTCTCTTGTCCTGCATAAATATTATAAACGCCATTAAAATAATACCCATTTTTATATTCTCCGTATTCAAATGATTTGTCATCAGTTGGTACAACTTCTTTTTCAAAGTAGTTTAGCAGTTGTTTTGAAAATACAGTGATGAAATCTTGTAGTTTGTTCGCTTCAACTTCGTAAGTTTTATTTACTATTTCATCCTTACTCTCATTTGCTTTTGCGTTAGCAATATTTTTTTGCTTTTGCTCCAATTTCTTTTGCTCAATTTTATCTTTCAGGTCTTTAGGTAGTTCAAGTGTTTCTGTTTTGCCCCATTCAACCGAGGCAAGCCCATTAGTTGAAAGGTACAATGTTTGATAATGCTCAAAATTATCGACAAAGTAATACTTGTCAATTTTACTGTTTCCGTAAACAGTATTGAATAATTCTGTTAGTTTTTCAATTGATATTTCGTCGTATTGTTTAATGATATATGTCAACTTTTCGCTTTCCATTATATAATGTTCACAATATGAAACAGTGATTTTAAAGTCGGTCATATATCGATTCTTCTCACAATAAATAACATCTTCTATTTTTCCATTATTATATTTTGTGTCATAAGTTGTTTTAACTGTGTGTGGTCCTTGTGCATTATAATAACTTTTTACCCTGTACTCTACCATTTCTTTAATAAGACTGGCGTCTTGTCCAATTTCAGGAGCTTGTCCATAGCTGATAGCTATCAATGCGAAATTAATAAATACAAGGGAAATGAATTTTAATTTCATATTATTTTGTTGTGTATTTTAATGTATCTAGTATTTATAAATTGGCTACAATTTGTTAATTGTAGCCACTCTCACTATTACAAATTTATTATTTAAATATAATAAAAAAATGGTCGCTCCATTCGG